>CALMVL010000318.1 GCA_937873265.1 uncultured Granulicella sp. | reverse complement strand
CGTTTCTGCTAGCGTTCCCGTCTCAACTTCCCACAGCGGCGTTTACCGGGACTAATGAGTTGGGCTAGCTGGCGTAGGGGAGCTGCTTCGCTCGTAAGGCCACACTCCAAGCATCTCCAGAGCGCTTCGAACTGGGAGGAGTGCCTGCTCATTTTCAGCCTGCGTGAAGGCGCTACCGGGCCTCTGCCTTACATCTGCCAGCCAGATTGCTGATGATGCAAGCACTCTCGTATTGAACTGGAGCGCAGGGGCATTGACGGCACCCAACGAATCCTCTGTGGAATGCGCATCTCTGTCGTAATCAGGAGAATCCTGCAGGAGCCCGATGCCCGGAAGACCGGCCAACGTGAAGGCAAAGCCATCCGTGAAGGTCAGGAAGCCGGAAGAGGTGTCGATCGATTTGAGTGCTTCATCCGCTTGGAACAGGTTCTTAAGTGGTCCTTCCATCTCGGGATGACCGGCAAGTGGAAAGCGCGTGATCGGACCTGCGCCCCAATCCATCACAAGAGCGCATACGAAGTTCGAAAGCTCTGCCCGGTGCTGTTCCACGTACGCCTGAGAGCCTAGGAGACCCTGCTCTTCTCCGGTGAAGAGGACAAAGCGGATTGTTCTGTCGGGAAGCACACCAGAGGCGTGTATTGCGCGGGCCGCAGCAAGAACGGCTGCTACGCCGGTCCCGTCGTCTGTTGCGCCTGGACTGAGGTCCCAGGAATCCAGGTGCGCTCCCAACAGAACAACCTGCTCCGGGTGCAAAGCACCGACGATCTCTCCCACTATGTTTTCTGCCGAAATCGGCCCTTCGGTGAAGCGGTTGGCAATGTCCAGCGAGACCCTGGGTTGGGCACCCTGCTTGACCAGGTATTCCAGCTGGTGCCGCTGCATCTCCGGCATATCTAGAATTGGCACTGAAGACTCCCGACCGGGAAAGCCTATCGGGCCGGTGTGCAGCATCCCTCCCGGGCGAGTGATGCCGTCGATCACTGCAACTGCGCCGGCCTTTTCTGCCCAACTCGCTAGAACAGGCGCATCAGCTACTCCACGAATCCCGTCTTTCGAGATTGGAGCAACAAGGACGATCTTGCCCCTCCAATTCCGCACGGCTTCTTTGGTGAGAGTTGCGTTGCCATCCACGAGTACGACCTCGCCCGAAACACCACCATGGGTTGAACCTGACCATCCATAGGAAGCAACTTCCAGCTTTGTCTCGTAAGGCTTTGTAAGGTGAGCGGCCGCGTGCAGTCGCTTCCATCCTCGATGGAGCGTCCATGTCTCTGTGTGAACGTCGCTAAGCCCGGCCCGCCTCATCTCGTCGAGAGCCCAAGCTGCAGATTGATGCTCGCTGTTGGAACCGGTCAGTCGGGGGCCAAAGCGCCGGATCAATGTCTGTACAAACTGATTTGGGTCAACTTTGTCGCCCGCGTCAGCGACTGCTCGTGCCGCCTGAATGGCGGTCGCGTCTAGCGCACCTTGCGCCGTGAGCGATTCCGGGACGAAGGCTAAGAAAGCGAGTCCGACAAGAATCAGAGTTAACCGCATGATGCATTCCATCATGCCTCATCGGCACATCGGGATTGATATGTCGCAATACCGGAAGTAATCCGGCCCACAGTCACAAACGACCGTTTGTGACATGCAGCGACTTCTAGGCTCGATTACTAGAAATGGAGTGACTGAGCGGTGGCAACGCCAAGTCGGAGCCCCCAGCCGGACCTTGGCACCTTTTTCTAACTACTTTACCGAAGAATTGGTCTTTTCACCAATTCAATGATAAGATGAGTACTTATGGAGCCGAAGTCAAATCCCTTCTCGCCTGGAGCTGGCACGTCACCGCCTGAGCTCGCTGGTCGAACTGCCATTCTCGAGGATGTGGATGTCACCCTTGATCGATTCAGGAACTCGGCTTTCAGTCGAAGCTCTATTTTCGTTGGACTACGTGGCGTAGGAAAGACGGTGCTTCTCAATCGTGTAAGGGAGATGGCGGAGGAGCGCGCATTTCTCACAGTCTTCATCGAGGCTCATGAAGAAAAGAATCTTCCGGCCTTGCTCATTCCACCTTTGCGGAAGATCCTGCTTCGCCTGAATACCGCAGAACAGGTTGGTGATCTCGCGCGCCGGGGACTCCGCGTCCTAAAAAGCTTTGCGAGTAACTTCAAGGCTAAAGTCACTGTTGCCGACGGGGTTGACGTTGAGCTTGGTATTCAGTCCGAGCTTGGAGCTGCCGACAGCGGTGACTTAGAACACGATCTCAGCGAGCTGCTGGTGGCTATTGCAGAGGCAGCAAGAGAGAAGGCCGTACCCGTTTGCCTCATCATCGATGAGCTTCAGTACCTAAACGAGTCTGAGATGAGCGCGTTGATCATGGCGCTCCACCAAGTTTCGCAGCGAAAGCTCCCTCTCGTGATGTACGCCGCAGGCCTGCCCTTGATTCTTGGACTAGCTGGCCGATCAAAGTCCTACGCCGAACGGCTCTTCGCCTATCCATCGATAAGTGTTCTCTCTCATATTGCAGCTCGTCAGGCCATCGAAAAACCGGTAGAAGCACTTGGCGTGGCCTTCGAGCCGGAAGCTGTGGAAGCGATTCTTGAGAAGACTGGCCGCTATCCATACTTTCTTCAGCAGTGGGGTCATGAGGCGTGGAACGTCGCTCAGGTTTCGCCAATCACCCTTCAGACAGTCCTCGAGGCCACCGATCGTGCCATCGCGCAACTCGACGAGAGCTTTTTCCGTGTCCGGTTCGATCGTCTGACAAAGCGCGAAAAAGAATTTATGTTTGCGATGGTTCAGGTCGGAGGGGAAGCACAGCGCTCTGGAGACATTGCTGAACAGCTAAAGGTCAAAACCACTTCCATTGGACCTCTCCGTAGTGCACTGATTCGAAAAGGCATGATCTACAGCCCTGCACATGGAGACAACGCGTTTACGGTACCTCTTTTTGATCAGTTCCTAAAACGCCAGTTGAAAACCTAGCAAGGCTCCGCGAGGCCGTCAGGTCCGCTGTCACAAACGAAGGTTTAAGACAG
>CALMVL010000317.1 GCA_937873265.1 uncultured Granulicella sp. | reverse complement strand
GTGTAGGGGCCGGGCTCCTGGCGGCGGCCGGCTTCGGCTGCGGGCGTAACGGTGACGGGGTCGAGCGGGTCGGGACCGGCCATGACGGCGAGGGCGATGGCGACGTCGGTGACGGTGCGGGCGATGGGGCCGGTGTTGTCGAGCAGCCAGTCGAGCGGGGCGATGCCGGCGATGGAGACGAGGCCGCGGGTGGGGAAGAGGCCGACGACGGCGGAGGTGGCGGCGGGCATGCGGATGGAGTTGCCGGTGTCGGTGCCGTTGCCGAGGACGGCGAAGTTGCTGGTGACGGCGGTAACGGTGCCGCCGGAGGAGCCGCCGGGGGAGAAGCGGACGTCGTAGGCATTGCCGGTGCGGCCGAAGGAGGAGGAGCGGTTGGTGTCGGAGGCGGCGAAGTCGGGCATGTTGGTTTTGCCGAGGAGGATGGCTCCGGCGGCCTTGAGCTTGGCGACGATGGTGGCGTCGCGAGGGGCGAGAAGCTCGTGGCCGGGGAGGGTGTAGCCCTGCCAGCCGTCGGTGGTGACGAGGCCGGCGACGCTGGTGTTGGCCTTGATCACGATGGGGACGCCCCACATGGGGGGTGGTTGGAAGCTGGGACCGGCGGCTGCGGCTTCGGCGTCTTCCCTGGCGGCGAGGGCGAGGGCGGCGGTGTCGTTGGGGGTTTCGATGGCGCGGTAGATGGGGTTGTAGCGGTGGATGCGGGCGAGGTGCCACCCAACGACTTCGGTGATGGTGACCTGGTGGGTGCTGTAGAGATGGTGGAGGTAGGGAATGTCGGTTTCGAGCAGGAGTTGGTCGAGCTGCGCCTGCGTGTGGGGCGGCTGGGCAGAGGTCAACGTGGTGGGTAGCCAGAGCAGAGCGAGCAGGCTTTTGGGGGTGCGCATGGGGCTCCCGTTGGGTAGGTTTGTGGTGAGGGTAGCATCGGAGCGGGCGGTCGCAGTTTTGTAAGCCGGGTCGATGAGGGAGTTTGGGGACGGCAGGCGCAGGTGCCTGCGAGAGGACAACAAGGAGGCAAACGCGAAGGGGCGAAACGCAGGTTCCTTCGGGAGTGATAACCAGGAACGGCACGGGCCTGCGTTCTGGGCGACAGGACGCCGATCACTTCGTGCTTCAGAAGGTGTGAACAAGCGGAGGCCACGCGGTTTGCGTGGCCTCTCTTATTTGCGCCTCTTGCTGCTGGATCGAAGGGGGCGAACGCGGGGTTTGCTAGGCGACCGATTGGGTTACCGACTTGGCTTGCATGATCTTGTCGGGGGTGATGGGGAAGTCGCGGATGCGTTTGCCCGTGGCATTGAAGATGGCGTTGGCGACGGCGGCGGAAGCCCCCGTAATGCCGATTTCGCCGATGCCGCGCGCTCCGAGGGGGTTGAATTTGGTGTCGGGGATGTTGAGGCAGGTGACGTCGAGGGTGCCGATGTCGGCGTTGACGGGGACGTGGTACTCGGCCAGGCTTTCGTTGGCGGTGCGGCCGGTGGAGGGGTCGATGTGAGATTCCTCATGGAGGGCGGTGGAGACGGCCCAGACGATGCCGCCCTGGAGCTGGTTGATGCCGGTCTTGGTGTTCATGAGGGTGCCGATGTCGTAGGTGGCGACGATCCGGCGGACCTCGGGCATATGGGTGTCGATGTCGACGGCGACCTCGGCGAAGACGGCTCCCCAAGACTGGGAGGTAAAGGCCTCGTGGCTTTGGGCGGGTTCAGCGGAGCCCTGGCCTTCGACGGTCTGGTTGCCGTTGCGGGTGAGAACGGCGGCGTAGGTTTCAGACTTGGACGAGTCCTTCTTTGAGATGAGGCGGCCGTTTTTGGTGTCGATGTCGGCGCTGGTGAGGCCGTGAAGGGGAGACTGGGGATCGTTGACGGCGAGTTCGGAGAGCTTGAGCAGGGCTTGGAGAGCAGCATCGGGTATGGCGGGGCAGACGGACGCCGCCGTCTGGGAGCCGCCAGAGACGGGAGCCTTGGGCAGGGTGGAGTCACCGAGTTTGACGTCGATGAGGGTGGGATCGAGCGAGAGGGCGTTCGCGGCGGTCTGGGCCATGATGGTGTAGGTGCCGGTGCCGAGGTCCTGGGTGGCGGCTCCCACAAAGGCCCGGCCGTTGGGCAGGATGCGCACCGTGGCCTGCGAGGCGGAGCGATTGGCGCCGTAGATGGCGGTCGCCATGCCATAGCCGATGAGCTTGTTGCCCTCTTTCGTCTGGCCGGGGGTGGCGTTGCGCTTGGACCAGCCGAACCGATCGCTGGCCTGCTGGTAGGCCTCGCGGAGGTGCTTGGAGGTCCAGGGCTTGTCCTTTTCGACGTCCTTTTCCGCGTAGTTGGCGAGGCGGAGCTGCAGGGGATCCATCTTGAGGGCGAAGGCGAGCTCGTCCATAGCCGACTCGAAAGCGGCGGTGCCGGTGCACTCGCCTGGGGCGCGCTGGAAGGTGCAGACGCCGAGGTTGGTTTCGACCAGGCGATGGCTGGTCTGGTTGGACTTGGAGTCGTAGAGGTACCGGCTTTGAAACGCGGAGGGCTCGAGAAAATCCTCCATCACGGAGGTGTGTTCGATGACGTCGTGCTGGACGGCGAGAAGCTTGCCGTCGGGCCCCGCGCCGAGCTTGATCTGCTGGACGGTGGTGGGTCGGGTGCCGACGGGGCCGAACATCTGGCCGCGCTCGACGGCGAGCTTGACGGGGCGATTGACGACCTTGGCGGCCATGGCGCAGAGGACGACGTGTGACCAGGTGGAGCCCTTGGAGCCGAAGCCGCCGCCGGTGTAGGGGCAAACGGTTTGGACGTTGTCCATGGGGATGCCGAGATCGCGGGCAATGGTCATGCGGTCGCCGTCGATGTACTGGGTGCTGTTGTGGACGGTGAGCTTTTCACCCTCCCACATGGCGGTGGTGGCGTGGGGCTCCATCGGGTTGTGGTTCTGGACGGGGGTGGTGTAGGTGACATCGATCTTGGTGGGGGAGTTCGACAGATTGGTGGGCACGTCGCCGCGTTTGCTGTCGGCAGGTTCGCGGCCCTGCTGCTTGGGTGGACGGCCTTCGTTCAGGCGGCCGGGGAAGTTGAGTTTCGCGGGTGGGGGGTTGTAGGTGATGTGGAGGAGGGTGGCGGCGTAGCGGGCCTGGTCGAGGCTTTCGGCCACGACAAGTGCGATGGGCTGGCCGTTGTACCAGATGTCCTTCTCCTGGAAGACGGTGACGTGACGGCGGGCGGGCGGCTGGGGCTTGGGTTTGGGGAGCTCGGGCGCGTTGAACGGGGTGATGACGGCGAGGACGCCAGGAGCTTTCGCCGCAGCGGATTGGTCGATGAACTTCAGGCTGCCACTCGGGATGGTGCTCTGCACCATGACGGCGTACGCGGGGTTCGGGACCTCGAATTCGTGGGCGTACTTGGCCTTGCCGGTAACCTTGGCGACGCCATCGTAGCGATGGGGGAGCTGCTTCTGGACGGTGCTGTCTTTTTCTTCCTGTGCTGCGGGCATGGCTGGGGGCATTAGGCCTGAACTCCTTGGGCGGCGACGGTGAGGGCGCGCACGATGCTCTGCTTGGCGAGCTCGATCTTGAATTCGTTGTGTTCGTAGCCCTTGGCCCCGCGGAGGGCGAGGTCGGCGACTTTGCGGAAGGTGTCGGGGGTGGCGGGCTGGCCGATGAGGGCGTGCTCGGCCTCAGGGGAGTGCCATGGCTTGTGAGCGACGCCGCCAAGGGCGAAACCGGCGGACTTGATCGTGTTGCCGTCGAGCTCGAGCCCAGCAGCGACCGAGACCAGGGCAAAGGCGTAGGACTGGCGGTCGCGGACCTTGAGGTACCAGGAGTTCTTGGCGAATCTGGCGGAGGGGAGGTCGACGGCGGTGATGAGCTCGTCGGGACGAAGCACGGTGTCGACCTGCGGTGTGGCTCCGGGCAGACGGTGGAAGTCGCGAACGGGGATGGAGCGCTTGCCCTTGGGGCCCTGAACTTGAACCGTTGCATTCAGGGCGGACATAGCCACGCTCATGTCAGAGGGGTTGGTGGCAATGCAGGTTTCGGGGCTGTTTGCGCCTTTGTCGGTCTGACCAAGAATGGCGTGGATGCGGTTGAAGCCCTGGATGGCGCCGCAGCCGGAGCCGGGCATGCGCTTGTTGCACTGGGGAAAGGCCGTGTCGGTGAAGTAGTAGCAGCGAGTGCGCTGGAGAAGGTTTCCGCCGGTGGTGGCCATGTTGCGGAGCTGGGCGCTGGCGCCGGCGAGAAGGGCCTGCGAGAGAAGGGGGTACCCCGCGACGATCTCCCGGTGGTTGGCAAGGTCGCTGTTGCGGACGAGCGCGCCGATGGAGAGGCCACCGTTGGGACCGGGCGTGATCTCGCTGAGGGAGAGGTGGTTGATGTCGACGAGCGCGGTCGGATGCTCGACGTTGTACTTCATCAGGTCGACGAGGTTGGTGCCGCCGCCGAGGAACTTTGCGCTACGGTCGGCGGTGACGGCGTGGAGGGCGGCCTCAGGCGTGTCGGCGCGCTGGTAGGAGAAGGGGTTCATGCCTGCGGGACTCCTTGGTGGACGGCGCGGACGGCGGCGACGATGTTGGGGTAGGCTCCGCAGCGGCAGATGTTGCCACTCATGCGCTCGCGGATCTCGTGGTCGGTGAGGTCGGGGTTGGAGAGCTTGCCGGTCTCGAAGGAGACGACGGAGAGTTCGCCGCGCTTCTGCTCGTCGAGCAGAGCCACGGTCGAACAGATCTGGCCGGGAGTGCAGTAGCCGCACTGGTAGCCGTCGTGGGTGAGAAAAGACTCCTGGACGGGATGGAGTTGGTCACCATGGGCAAGGCCTTCGATGGTGGTGATGTCGTACCCTTCTGCGGCGAAGGCGAGGGTAAGGCAGGAGTTGACGCGGCGGCCGTTGAGGAGAACGGTGCAGGCGCCGCACTGGCCGTGGTCGCAGCCCTTTTTTGAGCCCGTGAGGGCCAGGGACTCGCGGAGCGCGTCGAGCAGCGAGGTGCGGGTGTCGAGGTTCAGGGTTTTGGATTCGCCGTTGACTTTGAGGGTGAGGGAGTGAGTTTGTACGAGCGACGTGGTCTGGGCGTCGCCGAGGGTAGGGAGGCCGGTGGCGACCGCGGCCGAGAGGGCACCGGCGGTTTTGACAAAGGTGCGGCGTGATATGTCAGTCGGGGAGGTTGCGGTCTCGATTTGACGATCGAGATCGTCGCAGGGGGCTTTACTCATGAACTACCTCGGTTGCGGCCAGGGATTTCGGGATTGATCTCACCAGAACTAGACGGGCCGCTGCTGGGAAAGATGCTCTCTTGCGGAATGAGAGATGTGGATCTTCGTATCGGCTCGCGTATTGTTTCATCATGTCACCGTCGCTCGATCTGCTTGATTCCGTGACCGAAACTGGGGTAACCTAAAGTGTTTGCTGATGCTCACGTCTGCTAGGACGCAGAGCGGCGGCGGATCGTGAGGAGCGGAAACGATGGCGAAGCGACGTGGGAATCCGAACTGGGGCAAGCCGGAGCCGATTGGGCCGGTGGTGCCCACCGTGACTTCATTCGAGCTGGTTGTTAAGGAGTATAAGCTGACTCCTGACCAGTATGTGCGGTCGACCCGGCTGCGGGAGTGGGCGCGGCGGAACAAGAATTCGAAGTACATCCCGGAAGCGCTGCTGGAGGCGTGGGGATTTGAGATTGAGTCCACGCTTTAGCGCGGCTTTCCGAAGGAGCTGTTGAGAGCGCCGTCCCGTGTGTGGGCGGCGTTTCTGTTTGCCCCATGGGCGAGATTGCCGGGACGCGGGACGGGTGCGAAGCTGGAGCGGTACCGAAGGAGGAGCGCGCATGTTTTGCGATGTTGCTGAGGCGGTTCAGGAGATTCAGGCGGGACGCATGGTGGTGCTGATCGACGACGAGGATCGCGAGAACGAGGGCGACCTGGTGATGGCGGCCGAGTATGTGACGCCGGAGGCGATCAACTTCATGGCGAAGTACGGACGGGGGCTGATCTGCCTGCCCCTGACGGAGGAACGGGCGGACTACCTGCAGCTGAGCCCGGCGGTGCAGAAGAACACGTCTCGGTTTGGGACGGCCTTCACGCAGTCGATCGAGGCCCGAGAGGGGGTGACGACGGGAATCTCTGCGGCGGATCGGGCGCATACGATTCAGGTGGCGATCGATCCGGCGTCGACGCCTGCAGACCTGGCGCAGCCGGGGCACGTCTTTCCGCTGCGCGCGCGAAAGGGTGGCGTGCTGGTGCGGGCGGGGCACACGGAGGCGTCGGTGGACCTGGCGCGGATGGCGGGGTTGATCTCCGCGGGGGTCATCTGCGAGATCCTCAACGACGACGGATCGATGGCGCGGCTGCCGGATCTTGGGAGGTTCTGCGAGGTGCACGGGCTGAAGATGCTGACGGTAGCCGATCTGATCCGGTACCGGCTGCAGCATGAGCGGCAGGTGTACCGGGTGGGCGAGACGACGATGCCGACCGCGCATGGGGAGTTTCGGATGATTGCGTATGGGAGTGAGACAGACCCGGCCGAAAGCCATGTGGCGCTGGTGATGGGAGAGCTGGGCGGGAGTGAGTCGGCGCTGGTGCGGGTGCATACCCATTGCCTGGCGGGAGATGTGTTTGGGGCGACGACGTGCGACTGCCGGGAGGTGATGGACGGGTCGTTGCGCTTGATCGCGGAGGCCGGACGGGGGGCGCTGGTCTATCTGCACAACGGGACGCGGGGGTTTGGGCTCAATCGGAGTTCGACGCCGGCGGCGGTGGTGTTGCATCGGGACCCGCGGACGCCACGGGTGACGGAGGAACGGAGTCACCGGACGCTGCGGGAGGTGGGATTAGGCGGTCAGATCCTGTCAGACCTAGGGGTACACCGGATCCGGCTCTTGACGAACACGCCGACACATGTGCCGGCTTTACAGGGATTCGGGATCGAGATTGTGGAGCAGGTGGCGGTTCCGACGTCGCGACGGCGAGGGCTGGCGCGGGTCTAGGGGAGCGGATTAGCGATGCGGCAGGAAGGCGGTCCGCTGGAGCGCGGCAAACTCGGGATTGGTGCGTAGAGGCAGGAAGGCGGGATCCTGGCCGAAGAAGAAGTACGCTGGGCAACGGTGGTCGACTGCGGTGCGCAGCGTAGAGAGCGGGTCTTTCGGACCGGAGTTGCCAGACCTTTCGGTTAGGGTGCATGGGTCTGCAAACGTGGGGGCGCCGCCGGCGTGGAGTTCGGTATACGTGGAGCGGCGGAGGGAGATGCTGTCCGCCGGACCCGGTGGATCCGAGGGGTCGAAGGCGCGGGCTGCCTCGGGTTTGCCTTCGGCACGGAGGAGTTGCGCCATGCGAAAGCGCGCGGGAATGAAGGCCGGGTTGATATTGAGCACGAAACGGTATTGCTCAAGAGCCGCGGCTCGCTTGCCCTGGTTAAGGAAGATCCAGCCAAGATTCGTGTGGGCAATCAGCGAGAGCGGATCAGCGCGGAGCGCGTTGTTGGCCTCCTGTTCGGCTTCGGCGTAGCGACGCTCGGGCACCAGGACGAACATGGCGAACCAGAGGTGGGCGAGGCTGCTGTGCGGGTCAAGGGCGAGGGCGAGATGAAACTCCTGTTCGGCGGCAGGTGCGTCCCAAAGCTCGAGCGCGCGAACGGCTCCGAGGACGGCATGGGCTTCGGGCAGTTGGGGCGCGAGATGGAGGGCGCGATTGGCGTCCATCCGGGCGACGGCAAGCCGGTCGACGGTTGCGTCGCCGTTCAGGGCCAGAAGGATTTGGGCTTCGGCGTGACCGACCAAGGCGGTGGGGCAGTGAGGGTCGGCGGCGAGGACCTGCTCGAAGGAGCGCTCGGCGATGCCGTAACCGATCTCGCTGCGGAGGCTGAGGTGGTACCAGCCCGTGAGTTCGGTGAGGTGGTGGTCGGGTGCGGCCAGCTGGCCTTCATCCGCAGGGCTTTCGGACGAGGTCAGCGGAATAGCCTGCTCCAGAGCGAAGGGGGCCGACAGCGGGGGAATCGAGCTGACCGGTTGTGAGTCCGTGGGGGACGGGAGGCGGATGGCGGGGTGCGCCCATTGCCAAGACCGAGCCGGGGTCTCGGCAAAGACACCAAGGACGAGGACAGCCGCGGCGAGCGCGCCGGCAAAGGCGGGGAGGTGCCAGCGGTTTGGGGAAGCGGCGGCGATCGATGGTGCGGGCGCAACTAGCAGCGCCGGGCCGATCGGACTCACGTGTTCCAGAATCGGGGGAAGCTCGGGTTCGATGATGGGCTCGGGAGTCGGCGTCGCGGTGGGCTTGGGTGTCCGGTCGGCAATGGTGACTTCGGCGCGGAAGCGGAAGCCGAGACGGGGGACAGTTTCGATGTAGGTGGGTTGGCGCGGGCTATCCAAGAGAGCGACGCGGAGGCGGCGAATGGCGCTGTTGAGACTTTGGTCGAAGTCGACAAAGGTTGCGTCTCCCCACAGACGTTGCCGGAGGCTTTCGCGGGTGACCACGTGGCCGGGCATTTCCGTAAGCGCAAGCAGAATCTGGAAGGGCTGCTCTTGAAGCGGGATGCGTACACCGTCGCGGAACAGGCATCGACCAAGCCGATCGACGGTGAAAGGTCCAAAGCACAGCAGAAGATCTTGTGAGTCGGCCATGACGCCCTCGGTAGAGCACGTCTCGCCAGGTGAGGCGCGCAGGCTGATCCAGCTCTGGTCGAGAAGTATACGGCGGGTGACGGAAAGCGGAAGAGAGGTTTCGGTGGGGGACACAGGACGAAAGTAATCAGGAGGTAAGCCGACAGTTCCGCATTCCAGCAAACACCAGCGGGGACGGAGCTTCGCCGAGATAAACGGGGCTTCGCGCTAGGATAGAAGGGTTGCGCGTCGCCGGATGGGCGAGGCCCATGAAAGGCACCCCTGCTTGAAGGCTTTAGTGAAACGCCGCGCGGAACGCGGTTTGTGGGTCGAGGACATCCCTGAGCCGAGGCCGGGGATCAATGATGTGCTGATCCGAGTGTTGAAGACGGGGATCTGCGGCACGGATCTGCATATTTATGAGTGGGACACCTGGGCGGAGGCGACGATTCCGCTTGGTTTAACGATCGGACACGAGTTCGTGGGCGAGGTCGTGGAGGTGGGATCGAACGTTGCGGACTTTAGCCCGGGCGATCTTGTTTCGGGCGAGGGGCACGTCGTCTGCGGGCGGTGCCGGAACTGTCTGGCAGGACGAAGACATCTGTGTGCGCACACGCTTGGAACGGGGGTGCAGCGGCCCGGGTGCTTTGCGGAGCTGATTGTGCTGCCGATGAGCAATGTCTGGCGGCACTCGCCGCGGGTTGCGCGAGAGGTGGCGGCGATCTTTGATCCGCTGGGAAATGCGGTACATACCGCGCTGGCGTTTCCGGTGCTGGGCGAGGATGTGCTGGTGACGGGGGCGGGGCCGATCGGCATCATGGCGGCGGCAGTGGCCCGGCATGCGGGGGCGCGACATGTGGTGATCTCCGATCCGCACCCGTACCGGAGGGAGCTGGCGGAGGCGGTGGGGGTGACGCTGGCGGTGGATCCACGGCGGACCGAGCTGGCGGAGGTGATGCCGCAGCTCCACATGACGGAGGGGTTTGACGTTGGGCTGGAGATGTCGGGCAACGCGCATGCCTTTCGCGACATGCTGCGGCATATGAGCCATGGAGGAAAGATCGCCATGCTGGGAATCCCTTCCGAGCCAATTGCGATCGACTGGAACCGCGTGGTGTTCAACCAGCTGACGCTCCGCGGGATCTATGGGCGAGAGATGTACGAAACCTGGTACAAGATGACGGTGATGTTGGAAAGCGGGCTCGATATTTCGGGCGTGATTACGCATCGCCTGCCGTGGGATCGGTTTGAAGAGGGGTTTGCGGCGATGCGCTCTGGCGATTCAGGCAAGGTGCTGCTGGAGTGGAGCGAGTAAGCGGGTTCGACCGCGATAAATCTGCTTTGCCTTGAGGGCTGGAGTCGCTATGATCGAAGAACCGGCGGTTGAGTCAAGAATGGGCGGATTCTGCGCGATCTGCACGCGACACGTGTAACGAACGACCGGATGGAGCATCACAGGCTAGCTATGCAATCAACCAACGCGGACATGCCTGCCCGGAGCCTGCAGCCGAAGCCGGACAGCCTTTTTGAGCGGGTGGCGTGGTTTTATGCGCTGTGCCGGGAGTACCTGTTTCGGGACCACACGGAAGAGATCTCGCACGCGCTGTTTCCGCCAAATGGACCCCGACCGGGCACCCGGCTTCTGGAGCTCGGGTGCGGTCCGGGGTTCTATGCGTGCCGGTTATCGGAGGAGTTTCCGGAGCTGCGGACGACGGGGGTGGATCTGTCGGAGACGCTGATTCGGCGGGCGGAGTCGCGGGCGGCGGCGCGCCACCTTTCGAACTGCTCCTTTCAGCACGCGGATGCTCACTCGCTGCCACACCCATCGCAGTCAATCGATGCGATTGTGGTGTCGCGGCTGTTTTTGATCGTTCCGGATAAGGAAGGGATCGTTCGGGAGATCTTTCGGGTGCTGAAGCCGACGGGGCGGGTGTTTGTGGCGGAACCGACGTCGGGATTTCGAACGAGGCTGCCGCTGGCAGTGATGTGGCTGCTGGCGCGGCTGACGACCTCCCCGGCCGGAAAATATCGTGAGCCGCAGCAGGCGGATGTGATGAGTCATCCGGATTTTACGAGGCTGATGAAATCGCAGCCGTGGAGCGCGATCGACGTGCACTATGACGGTTGGTACCAGTATGCCGTGTGTGAGCGCGGGGATGGTGTTTAGGGCATTTGCGGCTGCGTGGTTGGGTACCTTACTTCTTGGTTGAGGGTGCATGTCTTATCCGATTTTGAGTGCTTCGCGGCGCTTGCCCCGGTTTGCTGGGCGGTGCGCGCTGGCGGTGATGGCGAAGGCTCCGCGGGCGGGCAAGGTGAAAACGCGGCTTTCGCCGCCGTTGACGCTCGAGCAGACGGCGGCGCTGAATATCTGTTTTCTGAAAGACACAACGGAGAACCTGGCGACGGTGGCCGGGGCGACGGGGTTGGTGTGTTACACGCCGGTAGGCGACGAGGCGGCGTTTGACGGTTTGTTGCCGGAGGGCTTCGCTCTGATCGCGCAGCGCGGCGACGGCTTTGGCGAGCGGCTGCTGGCGGCGGCCGAGGACATTTTGGCCTGTGGGTTTGCGGCGGTTTGCCTGATCGATTCGGATTCGCCGACAGTGCCGGAGGCGGCGTTTGACCGGGCGGTGGCGGAGCTGGCGCGGGAGGGCGATCGGGTGGTGCTTGGGCCCTGCGAGGACGGCGGCTATTACCTGATTGGGCTGAAGCGGGCGCACCCGGAGCCGTTTACAGGCATTTCGTGGTCAACGGGCAGTGTGGCGGAAGAGACGCGGGAGCGGTGCCGGGCGGCGGGGCTCGATCTGGTGGAGCTGCCGGTGTGGTACGACGTCGACGATGCGGGAACGCTCCGGTTGCTGCGGGAAGAGCTGCTGGACGGCGTGCCGCCGCCGTTTTCGCTGCGCCGTGGGCATCAGGCGGAGCATACGCGGGAGTTCTTGCGGGCACTGACGACGGAGGAGCGAGCGACTGAGGTCGTGCTGAGCCGCGAGCCCGGCGCATGAGGGCTGCAGACACGGAAGGTGTGCGTGAGAGGGTGAGGCACTGGTCGCATGCGCGGGCCTGGCAGACCAATGTGGCGCTCGTGCTGCTGGGGGCGATCCTGTTTCTGCTCTCGCGGCACCTGCCGTTTGAGTATGAGGAGTTTACGATCGGCTTCTCCGGCACGTCGGGATGGTCGGTCTGGTGCTATGTGCTGGCCTGCGGACTTGTGCTGTTTGGGCCTGTGGACCGGCTGACGTTTCCACTGATCCTGACCGTAGGCGTGCTGTGCCGGCTGACGGTGCTGTACTCGGACCCGGTGCTTTCTTCCGATATCTACCGGTATGTCTGGGACGGGATTGTGCAGCATGCGGGGATCAATCCCTACCGCTATGTGCCGGCGGATCCGGCGCTCACGTTTTTGCGCGGCAGCTCGGACGGGAACATCTTCCCGATGATCAACCGGGCGAACTATGCGCACACGATCTATCCGCCGTTTGCCCAGCTGCTGTTCTTCTCGATCACGACCGTCGCTCCGACGATCACGTGCATGAAGACCGTCTTTGTGCTGTTTGAGGGGCTGACGATGTGGGCACTGGTGCGGATTTTGCGCTATCTTGGGCGGCCGCGCGAGCAGACGATCGTGTATGCGTGGTGTCCGCTGCTGATCTGGGAGATTGGCGGGTCGGGGCATCTGGATGCGGTGGTGATGGCGCTGACAACGGTGGCGCTGCTGTTTCGGCTGCGGCGACAACGGCTGCTGACGGGCGTGTTTCTGGGACTCGCGGTGCTGACGAAGTTTTACCCGCTGGTTCTGTTTCCGGCGATGTACCTGCTTCGGCCGGGGGGCTCGGAGAGTGGGAGATGGCGGGGGTGGCTGCGGCGGCTGGACTGGCGGATGC
>CALMVL010000316.1 GCA_937873265.1 uncultured Granulicella sp. | reverse complement strand
GTACTGGGCGGATGTTGTGGCGGTGGACGGGGATCCGGTGGCGGATATTGCGGCGACGACGCGGGTTCGGTTTGTGATGAAGGGTGGGGTGGTGTTTCGCCGGCCCTAGGGAAGATCCGACATATGCGATCCCTTGATGGATCCGTTAGGTTTGACTGGGGACGAACTCGGTCGTGTTCGCAGCGCTTGTCCGTTACGCTTTTGGCGTCCACTGCTCGTCGGCGGAAGGACCGTAAAGAGCCGGAACGGGGAGATCGAGAAGGCGCAGGTAGACGCCGATCTGGGCGGTGTGATGGACCAGATGATTGAGGAACATCATACGGTAGGTGAGCGAGCGCGAGACGTTGGAGATGAGGTACTCGCCAAAGGAGAAGCGCCAAGGTTGGGCGAGCGCTTCATCGGAGGCGGAGGCGAGGCTCTGGCGGCAGCGGGCGGCGGTTTCACTGAGTTGCTGGAGGGCGGCTTCGCGGGTGGTGAAGGTGAGGGGAATGTGAGGGTGCTTGGGTGCCGCCATGTCCATCCCGTCGTCTTCGAAGATGTAGGCGCCGAAGAGGGGAAGGGTGGCACAGTGCATGGCGAGCCTGCCGAGGGGCATGGACTTCGCGTGTGGGACCCAGGCGAGATTGTCTTCGGGAACCCTCTCAAGGGTGCTGCGGGTGTTGATGATCTCGAAGTCGTAGTCCTCGAGCAAAATGCCGGCGGTGGTCACGTTGTTTGCTCCTGAGGGATTGTGGTCGAGTAAGACGACCGAGGGCTCAGGGTAGACCCGAGCTCTCGGTTCTCTGTTGGGCGTTGTCGCCGGATCGTGAGGGCGACCGCGGTGGGTTTCCGGATGCGTTCTGTCAATGTCCCCGACATTCGGTGTGGGGGCAGTGGCAGCTGAGGCTGGTGACTTTGCGGGCGTCTTCGCAGGACTGGGAGCAGAACTTCTTGCCGTCCGCGCAGACGCAGGTGCACGGGCTGTTTGCACATCGGGTTGGTGTCTTGGGCATGTGGGTGTCTCCCTTGCGGGGAGCCATATTATGCCGATGGAAGAGGATTGCGCAACTCAGATCTGCTGCTTGGGCGAAGGCCCCGATGCTACTTGAGGGCGCATAGGTTTCGAGCATCCGGAGGAAAAGGGGCAAGCCGCAGGAACACCGATGAGACAGGTAGCGGCGATCGGGATCCAGAGGGTGTGGAGTGCGGGTCTGCGCTCCGCGATAACGACTGGAGGAGATGAGGTCGGCTGCCGAAAGAGGAGATCGAGGGCGAAGAAGGAGGGGATGGGGGTGGCGAAAGGCTGTTGGACGACGAGGTGGAGACCGAGCTGGGCGTGGTGGTGCAACAGGTGGTCGACGCAGTGGAGGCGGTGTAGCGGGTGCCAGTCAAAACCACGCGACCGTTGAAAAGAACTGCCAGGTCTGGTCGAAGCTTTCGTCCGAGGTGCTCTGGAGGGCGGCAAGAGCACGAGGGAGTAGATCAGGTCGACGGTGTGGCCGGGTGAACAGACGTTGTGGAGCTCAGACTACGTGAGCCAGGCTGCGGCAGTAACGAAACAACAGATCCTT
>CALMVL010000315.1 GCA_937873265.1 uncultured Granulicella sp. | reverse complement strand
CGCCGGGGCCGGAGTTTTTGGGGACGAAGCCTTTGGGGGCGGGGTTCGGGATGGGGGCGCCGTTTACGAAGATGAGGTCCAGGAGGCCGTCGTTGTCAAAGTCAAAGGCGGCGACGCCGGAGCCCATGGTTTCGATGAGGTACTTGTTGGGGGTATGGGAGGCGACGCCGGTGAAGGTGATGCCGGATTTGGCGGCGGTGTCGGTGAAGTGGCCGGGGATGGGTGTGGCCGCGGTCTGTGCCTGGAGAGGGACGACGAGGGCGAGGATGGCGAGCGTGCGATGGAGCATTGCTATGGGTAGACCAAGTGAGCGTGGCCCCAGGAAAGTGTACCGCGCGCGGAAAGGCAATTCCGTCTCGGTCTCAGCGGGCCGAAAGTCAATATGGGATGTGGATGTGGGCTCGTCGCATCAGGCTCTCCCTCTGCTATACGGCGAGTACATCACTGCTGAGACGGGCCGTGCAGGCTATAGGTGAAGTCGTAGGTGTGCTTGCCGTCGGGGGCGACGTTGATCGTCATGGTTCCGGTGAGGCCGGTCAGAGCGCCGGTGCCGGAGTCGGGCATGACGTTGACGGTGAGCGTGGGTGCGCCGCGGTCCATGATGCCGGAGTGCAGCAGGGTGAAGCTGCCGGCGTGGCCGTCGAGGGTGCCGGTGACCTGTTCGATGGCGACGTAGCCCATGGAGCCCTTGGTGGCGGTCCGCACGGTGAGCATCTCGCCGCGGGTGGTGGCTTCGAGGCCGCCGTGGAAGTGCTTGCTGATGACCATGCGGCCGAGGGACTTGTCGGCGTTGGCGTCGGCGAGCGGCGCGGGGGTGAGCGTGGGCTCGAAGGTGCCGGTGGCGTGATGGGCGGTCATGGGTTGCGGCGCCTCCGTTGCGGACGAGGGTACCTGCGCGGCGAGGTGCGTTGGCGTGAGCGGCAGGAGAAGAGCCAGGCAGAGCAGGCCAGTGGCGGTGCGGCGCGCGGGTGTCACGTCCCTAGTTTGCCCCCGCTGGAACACCGGCGCCAGGGGTCTGTGGGAAGGTGATCGGCGTCACCACATCCGTCGGTCCGGTGCCGCGTCCGGTGAGGGCGCGGATCAGGTTGACCTCCTCCTGGCGGTAGGGGGTGTCGTCCTGGCGGAAGACCTCGTGGAACCAGACGGTGGGCTGACGATTGACGTAGGGGACCTGCGCGGAATCCCAGGGAAAATAGGTCTGGGTTTTGCCGGCGACCAGGCCCCAGTTGATGGCGCCCACGTGGTACTTCTTCGCGATGGGCAGCGAGTTGTCAAAGGTGGAACCGGCCCCGCGGGCCATGTACTCGGTGCAGAGGATGGGGCGGTGGAGAGGCTGGAGGCTGACGATGCGCGCCTCGAAGGCCTCGGGCCACTCGTAGTTGTGGAAGGAGATGATGTCGGACTCGCGCAGCTGGATCTTGGTGGTTTCCGATTCCCTGGCCGGGTCCGACCAGTTGCCGACCCAGACGCCGCTGGTCAGAGGCTGCGAGGGGTTCGCGGAGCGGGCCCAGGCAAATGCTTTGGGAAGAAGCTCGTCGACGCGGCGGACCTTGGCGGCTTCATCGGCGGGAAGGTCCGAGCCGCGGTTGTCGGGCTCATTCCAGACATCCCAGCCGAGGATGCGGTCGTCGTTGGCGAACGCGCCGACGATGCCCTTCACATACGCCTCGAGCTGCGGCTCGTCGGCCGGGTTGAGCAGCCGCTCTTTGCCGGGGCTCTGCACCCAGCCGGAGTTGTGGATGCCGGGAACCGGCGGGTGCTGCGGGCCGAGTTGCGGGTTGGGGTCCCAGCAGGAGTCAAACAGCACCAGCAGAGGACGGATGTGGTGTTTTGCGGCGATGGCGAGAAAGGCGTCAAGACGTCTCTTGAAGCCGTCGGGGTCCCCCTGCCAGAGCTGATCCTGAAGGAAGACGCGCATCGTGTTCATGCCGATCGACTCGGCCAGGCCGAGCTCTTTGTCGTTCAGCGCCGGATTCCAGGTGGCCGCCTGAAACATCTCGAGTTCGTTGATCGCATCGGAGGGAACGAAGTTGGCGCCGACCAGCCATGGCTGCTTCGCATACCAGTCGTTCGCCTTCTGCTCGGTCCAGCGAGCCTGACCGTCCGCGGCCTGGGCGAGTGAGGCAAAGGCGAGAACGGCGAGGCAGACAAGCGATCGAGGAGTCATGAATGTCCTTGTGAGGCGTGATGCCAGCGACCGCCTGCGGACGCTGGTACGGGCACCACTGTACGCAAGCGTGGGGCGGCCGTGCAAGCGATTACACCACCCGCGGGGGACGGCTGCCGTCGATGGGCTGGCTTCCGGCTGGACCCGCGCTTTTGCGGCGCATGCAAAAAACACCCGACGGCAATCAGGCGGGGGCGGGGCCGGTGGACTGGCGGATGATCAGCTTCGGCTCAAAGACGTGTTCGTCCCCGTGCCGCGGACTTCCGTTCGCCGGCATGCGGGCGTTGTAGAGGCTGCGAAAGGCGACAGCCGCAAGTTCGGTGCGGGGAAGGCGCAGCGTGGTCAGGGCGGGGTTGGTGAACGCGCTGATCTGGATGTCGTCGTAACCGACAACCGAGATGTCGTCGGGAATGCGGAGACCGTGATCGAAGAGCGCGCCCATGGCGCCGATGGCCGTGAGATCGTTCGAGCAGAGGACGGCGGTGGGCCGCGCTCCGCTGACCAGGATACGGCACATGGCGGCATGGCCGCCGTCCACGCGGTGGTTGCCCTCCTGGGTCATGTGCGGCTGGGAGAAGATCTGGTGCTGGCGTAACCCGTCCGCGAAGGCGGTGAAGCGCAGGCGAGCGGAGGTGAGCGACATGGGCCCGCTGATAAACGCGATGCGGCGATGGCCGAGGCTGGTGAGGTAGTCGATCGCGGCCAGCACACCGGCCGGGTAGTTCATGCTGACGCAGCTGATGCCCGGGGCTGAGCGGCCCGTGTCCATAAACACGAGCGGGATCTGGCGGCGAGAGAACACATCGATCAGCCGCTCGTCCATCTCGGAGGTCATGATGGCCACGCCGTCCACCTTGCGCTGCAGCATGCGCGTGATGCAGGTCTCCATGCGGCGCGGATCGTAGTTGGTGTTGGCGATCAGCACCTCCTGACCGTGCTCGACGGCCACATCCTCAAAGGCGCGGACGAGCTCGGGAAAAAATGGATTGGTGATGTCGGAGATGATCAGGCCGTAGAGCGACGATCTGCCGGACCCGAGCGCGCGGGCGTTGGTATTGGGGTAGAAGGCGAGAGCTTCCACCGCCTGGCGGACGCGCGCGGCGGTCTCGGGACTGACGTTGGCGGAGCCGTTGATGGTGCGCGAGACTGTCGCTGTCGAGACATTGGCTCGTTTCGCGACTGCGGTGATGTTCATATCCTTCCTCGTACCCAGAGATGAACTGCATTCCGCAGCAGTGCTCACCGCCTGCCGCAATGTCCTGGCGGATAGACGCTGCATCCGTCAATAGGTTGAACTCGCCGCGGAACGGAGCAAGCATGAGCGGCTGCCGGTGCGCCTTCGAGAGAGCGGCTCTGACCTCGACAGCGCGGCTCCCATGAGACTACCATCAGCTCCGAAGCACATGGAGGCACATCTGCGTCGGGCGCGGGCTGCGGGGTTGGGAGTATGCGGCGCGCTGTGCGGCTGGCTGCTGACGGCTTCGGGCGTAAGCCAGACAGGGTCCGGAGCGCAGGCCGGCTCGGTGGAGAGTCTGTTTCAGCGGGGCGCGACGGCGATGCGCAGCGGCCACATTGCGGAGGCGGAGCAGAGCTTCCGCGAGGCAGTCGCCCAGGCGCCGAAGATGGCCGATGCGCATCTGGACCTGGGGCTGGTGCTGGGCCGTGAGGGCAAAACGGATGAGGCGATCCGCGAGCTGAAGACGGCCCTGGAGCTCGATCCAAAGATCGCGTCCGGCCACATGTTCCTGGGTATCTTTCTGTATCAGACGGGGCACGCCGAGGAAGCCATCGCAAACCTGCGGGGGGAGCTGGCGCTTACGCCGAACAACACGGAGGCGCTCTCGTGGCTGGGCATTGCGGAGCTGGCGGCGGGGCGTCCGGAGAAGGCGGTAGCCCCCCTGGACCGCGCGGCGGAGCTCGATCCGGACAACCTGGACGTGCTGGAGTACCGCGGTCGGGCGCACAGCCAGGTGGCCGAGGCGAGCTATGCGCGCATGGCAAAGATCTCGCCCGACAGCTGGCATGTGCACCGGGTGCGGGGGGAGATGCTGGCGTCGGAGGGCAAACATGCCGACGCGATTGCGGAGTTTGAGGCAGCCGTGAAGGGCGACCCGCGCAACTCGGACCTTTGGGAGGGTCTCGGCGACCAGTATCGCGCCAGTGATCAGCTGGAGAAGGCACAGGCCGCGTTCCAAAAGGAGCTGGACCTGAGCCCGGCGAATCCGATCGCGCTCTACGATCTGGGATCGACGGACGTGGAACGTGGGCAGGCCGATGCCGGCGTGCCCCTGCTGCGGCAGATGATTGCGGAACACAGTCCGTCTGCTGTGGCGGAGTACTACCTTGGCCGCGGTCTGGCCGAACAGGGCAAGAGCGACGAGGCTGCGGAGTGGCTCAGAAAGAGCGCGGCCGCGGATGCACAGGGGGAGGTTGCCAAGCGATCGTTCTACGAACTGGCGCGCCTCTATCGCAAGTTGGGCCGGACTGACGAGGCGACCGCGGCGCTCGCGGAGTACAACAAGCGGCGCGATGTGACGGACAAAGACTACAACCGGTTGCGCGAAGGAACTGACTGGCGCAAGCTCGACGCAGCGCAGGCGGCAGTTGCGCCCGCTTCGGAGGGCGCATCGCCATCCCCGCCGCGTTGA
The DNA here is from genome assembly GCA_937873265.1 of uncultured Granulicella sp. Taxonomy (GTDB): domain Bacteria; phylum Acidobacteriota; class Terriglobia; order Terriglobales; family Acidobacteriaceae; genus Edaphobacter. The sequence continues at coordinate 3,597 of CALMVL010000315.1, read as the reverse complement.
TGGCGTGCCAGGGCCCGGGGCGAACGAGCAGAGCGAAGGCAGACACCATCTGCAGCGAGGCAGCGCGCTTTCCGAGAGAGTTACGGCGCGTCCGGCGATGCGGGAGGCGGCGCGGTGGCGGGGCGAGCGGGTGCAACATACCCCTTGGGCGCCTTCTTTTTAGCGGAAAGATACTGCACCAGCTGCTGGATCTCGTCCGGTTGAAGCGCGTCGCCGAAGGCGGGCATGCCGCCGCCGCCGTCATGGATCTGTCGTTCGATGGCGTCTTTCTTCAAGCGCTTGCCGACGGTAACGAGGCTCGGTCCCTTGTCGGTGCCGACGCCGTCCACGCCGTGGCAGTGCTCGCATCCGCGCTCGTGAAACAGGGTTGAGCCGGCGGCGCGCTCGTCCGCAGGCGCGGCGGCATGCACGGGACGGGGTCCGGATACCAGCGCGACCGTACCGATCAGGGTTACACATCCGAGAGCGACAGCAGCCGCGAAACAATCACTACAAAACTTCGTCATCACACATCATCTTCACGGTTGCGCTGCTTGAGGTCAGTTCTGGGTTGCGGAAAAGGCGGTCGGCAGCGGACCGTTCACGTTCACGGTGGGCGCGTCGAGTTCATGGGCGTGCCAGACCACGCTCTCATTGGCCACCTCGGTGTGCTTGCGCAGGAAGTCGAGCGCGTAGGTGCTGGCCGTCGGATCGTCCTTCTGGTCGGCAAACATGGCGGCCTCCTGCGTGGCCTTTTCCTTTTCGCCGAGCCGGCGATACAGGATGGACAGGATGTAGTGCGCGGCCAGGTCGTCCGGGTCGATGGACTGGACCTCGAGGTACTCGGCGCGCGCCATGGGATATTTGTGCTGCTGATAGAAGGAGAAGCCGAGCTCGCGGTGGGCGTCGCGCGATCGCGGAAAGGCGCGGACGACGAGTTGCAGATCGGCGATCGCGGCATCGAGGCTCCCCTCGTTCCGCTCCACCAGGGCGCGGTAGTAGAGGGCGCGGGCGTTTCCGGGCGAAAGCGTCAGCGCCTGCTCGAGATGCGGTCGGGCTTCGGAGTACTTTTCCCACTGGATCTCGACGATGGCCTGGTTGGTGTAGGCGTCGGCGTAGTCGGGGCGGAGTTTCGCGACGTGCTCGAACGCCGCGACGGACGCCGCGTACTGCTGCGCGTCGAGCAGCGCGATGCCGTAGTTGTTCCAGCGCATCCACTCCTTGTTTTCGGCCGCGCCCGGCGGTGTCGGCCTGTTTTCGCCGACGGCGATCGTGCGGCTCGACGACGCCATGTCGATCACCGGCTGCTCGTAGTGCTTGCCCATGCCGAAGTCTATGAAGTGCTGGTCGAAGCGGCGGTACTTCACCGTGGCCGTAATGGTGATCGGGCCAACCGCGGCGTCGGGCATGTGGAACGAATACCGCACGAGCTGCGAGCGGCCGGACTGGACGGTGTTGTTGTAGGCGACGATGCGGGTGTTCCAGACCTGATGATCGGCGTTGAGCGTGCCCTGCGGGCTGATCAGGCGGTTGGTGAAGGAGTGAGCGCGATCGTCGAGGTCGCCGTTCGGCTTGAGGAAGCCACTCTCGTGCAATGTCTTTCCGGCCGCGTCCTTCATCGTGAAGTCCACCCACGACTCATACATGTCGCGCTGCTCGGGCACGTGCGAGTGCGCGATGCCCTTGTTCTGGATGACGACATCGGCGGTGAGCAGTTCGCCGGGCTTGACCGAGTAGGCGACCAGACCGAGCGGCGCAACCACCCCGCCGGCGCCCCCGTTTGCGACCTCGCCGCGCTCGAGCGCGAACAGATCGACATTGAAGACGGAGGTCTGGAGAAACTTGACGATGCGCGCCGACTGTTCGTCGAAGCCGTAAAACTTGGGCACGATGGTGTTCGCGCCGAGCCAGCGATGCGACGCCAGCTGCCCGTTCTTCGCGCCGGGATCGGGCAGCAGCCTGGTCGACTCGCGCTGCATGTGGCAGGTCTGGCAGGTCGAGACCGAGTCCTTGACGTAAAACGGCAGCGGCGACTGCTTGGCAAAGGAGGAGTTCTGCCACTCGTCGTAGAGCGAAATGGCGCGCTGCCACTTGTAGTCGTTCAGCTGCCGGGGAAGCGCGGCCTTGTGGCACGACGAACAGTACTCCGACGTCCGATAGAAGGGCTTCATCACCGCGGCGGAATGCCGGTCGAGGTGCGCAAGGATCTCGCCATCCGACACGGGCCGCGTGATGCCGACGCCGTTCTCATCGACCAGCACCGCCGGCACGCCGAGGACGTAGGAACCGGTGCCGCGCGTGTCCACCTTCTGGATGGAGTGGCAGACCGAGCAGGTAACGCCGTCGGCGTCAAAGGGCCGGCGCTTCTCCGAGCCTTGCGTCAGATTGCCCGCAACCACGGCCACGGGGTCGTGGCAGCCCTCGCAGTGCCGGGTAAACTCAACCCCCTTCTCCGCTGTCAGCAGGTTCACGTTCTTCAGGTACCACGGCGCGCGGTTGGAGTTCGAGTGCGCCGACTCGCGCCACTCCTTGTGCGATTCCTGGTGGCAGTGGCCGCAGTACTGCGCCGAAGGAAAACTCTTCGGATCGATAAACTCGCCCGTGTCGGTGGTCATGTTCGACGGCAGGAAGTGCGCCTTTTCGCCGAAGTGATCGTTATATTTCATCGCGATCTTTTCGCTGTACGACGTGCGCGCCGCGGCGGCGGTGTCGGCTTCGCTGCCGGCGCGCACAGCCGACGGAATCGCCACACACAGGCCGGCCAGCAGAAGCAGCGCAGCGAGCGCACGCACGATGCGGGCACGCTGGGCGGTCTCCAAGAGGCTGGCGAGTGTTGACTTCGGCATAGCGGTTCGGCGTTCTGCTCGGGCGGCCACGTGGCCTGGAAGTGAACGGTTCGATTCGTCCAGCATGGTAGCGAAGCGAGGCGACCGTGCGATAGTGCGCATTGGAACGAGCGGGCTCTCCATCTTTCGGAGGAGGCGAGCCGGCGTTGTCGCCGCGGGTATACTCCTGCTCAGCCTGCGAGCAGCTGCACAGCCGCGGCACGCCCGGCGCATGCCCAGCTTCTCCGCCTCCAGTTCGCCTCGCCTCCCATCACGCCGGTTCGACTCGCCCGTATGTCTGCTCTGGCTTTGGCTGGCGATGCTTTGCCCCGGCGCCCGCGGGGCGCAGCCGCCGGGAGCGTGGGCGCACCAGGCGTGGTCGACCGATGACGGTCTGCCGCAGAACAGTGTGCACCAGGTGCTCCAGGCGCAGGACGGCCTGCTGTGGGTCGCCACGGAGGGCGGCCTGGCGCGCTTCGACGGCTTCGCCTTTCAGACTTTCGGGCAGCGCACGGCACCCGCGTTTCGGAGCGACGACATCGGCTGCCTGGTTCAGGATCGTGCGGGCGCGCTGTGGATCGGCACGGCCGCGGGCCTGGTGCGCTCGGACGGCCGCGCCTTCGTGCGGGTCGGGGGCGACGACGGGGCCGCCGCGGTGCGGGCGCTCGCCGCGGCGGGCGATGGATCCGTGCTCGTGCTCAGCGCCCAGGGTCTGCTGCTCGAGTTGCACGCGGGACGGCTCACGCCGCTTCCCCTGCCGGGAACCGCCACGGCGCTTGCGGCGGGGCCCGAC
>CALMVL010000314.1 GCA_937873265.1 uncultured Granulicella sp. | reverse complement strand
CTGGAGGGGTTGGCGGCGGTGCGGAAGCGGCCGGCGATGTATATCGGGTCGACGGGGGAGCAGGGGCTGCACCACCTGGTGTACGAGGTGGTGGACAACTCGGTGGACGAGGCGCTGGCGGGGTATGCGACGCGGATCGATGTGACGATCCATGTGGACAACTCGATCACGGTGGTCGATGACGGGCGCGGGATTCCGGTGGACGACAAGACGATCAACGGCGTGACGATGCCGGCGGTGCAGGTGGTGTTGACGATTCTGCATGCGGGCGGGAAGTTTGACGCGTCGAACTACAAGGTTTCGGGCGGTCTGCACGGGGTGGGTGTGTCGTGCGTGAACGCGTTGAGCGAAGAGTTTGACGTTGAGATCTGGCGCGACGGGTTTGCGTGGGAGATGGACTACTCGAAGGGCGATCCGACGTCGAAGCTGCGGAAGATGGGGGCTTCGACGAGGAAGGGGACCAAGGTTCACTTTCTGCCAGACAAGACGATTTTCTCGGTGACGGAGTACAACTACGACACGCTGGCGAACCGGCTGCGGCAGCTGGCGTTTTTGAACAAGGGCATTGAGATTACCTTGACCGACGAGCGGACGACCGACGCAAAGACGGGCGAGGCGAAGACGGCGAGCTTCAAGTACACGGGTGGGATTGCGGAGTTTATCAAGCTGCTGAACAAGGGCAAGCAGGTGCTGCACGAGAAGCCGATCTACATGGAGGCGGAGCGGGACAATGTGGCGATCGAGATTGCGCTGCAGTGGAACGATGCGTACTCGATTACGGAGTTTTCGTTTGCGAACAACATCAACACGGTGGATGGGGGGACACATCTTTCGGGGTTCCGCACTTCCCTCACCCGGACGATCAACTCGGCCGGGCAGCAGATGGGGCTGTTCAAGGATGTGAAGGAGAACCTGAGCGGGGACGATGTGCGCGAGGGGTTGGTCGCCGTGGTTTCGGTGAAGCTGTCGCAGCCGCAGTTTGAGGGGCAGACGAAGGGCAAGCTGAACTCGGATATTGCGGGGACGGTGCAGGCGTTTGTGAATGAACGGCTGGGTGCGTTTCTGGAGCAGAATCCGCAGGTGGCGAAGCGGATTATCAATAAGGCGATTGATGCGGCGCGGGCGCGGGAGGCGGCGCGGAAGGCGCGGGATCTGACGCGGCGGAAGGGTGCGCTGGACGGCGGCGGGTTGCCGGGCAAGCTGGCGGACTGCTCGGAGCGGGAGCCGGACCGGTGCGAGCTGTACCTGGTCGAGGGGGAGTCGGCCGGTGGGACGGCGAAGCAGGGGCGCGACCGGAAGTTTCAGGCGATTCTGCCGCTGAAGGGCAAGATCCTGAACGTGGAAAAGGCGCGCTACGACAAGATGCTGGGGCACGAGGAAATCCGCGCCATGATTACGGCGCTGGGAACGGGCATCGGTAAGGATGACTTCGACCTGGCGAAGCTGCGGTACGGCAAGCTGATTCTGATGACGGATGCCGATGTGGACGGATCGCACATCCGGACGCTGCTGCTGACGTTTTTCTTCCGGCACATGACGGAGCTGATCAAGCGGGGGCATGTGTACATTGCGCAGCCGCCGCTCTATCGCATCAAGAAGGGCAAGTTTGAGCAGTACATCAAGGACGACCGCGAGTATGTGCAGGTGATGGTGAAGCGCGCGTCGGACGGGATGGTGATCCGGTATGGCGAGGGTGGGGCGCGGCTCGAGGGCAAGGAGCTGACAAAGCACATGTCGCAGCTGAACGACTACCTCGGGTTCTTCGACAAGGTGAATAAGCGCCTGCGCAACGATGAGGTGACGCGGGCGTTTGCGGAGATCTTTGCGAGCGAGGGCAAGGACCCGGCGCGGCGGGCGGACTTCGAGTCGCCGGAGAAGATGAAGGAGATGCGGTCGCGGCTGAAGGCGCTGGAGCGGGACTGGCAGTTCAAGGCGGTTTCGGATGTGGTGTTCGACGAGGAGCACCGGATGTATTCGGTGTCGTTTACGGATGCGCAAGGGGCGGAACGGCGGATTGACTGGACGCTGGCGGTGGCTCCGGAGAGCCGGCAGCTGCTGGCCAAGCATGCGGTGCTGGGCGCGGCGCTGACCGGGCCGTTCCACATTGAGTATGCGGCGAAGGCGGCGCCGGCGGCGGGCTCGCAGGCGGCGATGGATGAGGCGGATGAGGTGGCGCAGGAAGAGGGTGTGAACGAGACGATCGCGGCGGCTCCGGGGACGGCGGCGGAGGCGAAGCCGGGCAGGCGCGTGGGCAAGGCGGGGCAGGACCCGGTGGAGAAACGGACGGCGCGCGAGGTGTTTGAGTACGTGATCGAGCAGGGCCGCAAAGAATATCAAGTGCAGCGGTACAAGGGGCTGGGCGAGATGACGGCTCCGCAGCTGTGGGAGACGACGATGGATCCGGCGCGGCGGACGCTGTTGCAGGTGAAGCTTGAGGATATTGCCGGCTGCGAGGAGATTTTTACGACGCTGATGGGCGAGGATGTGGAGTCGCGGCGGAAGTTTATTGAAGAGAATGCGCTGGATGTGAAGAACCTGGATATTTAAGGTTCTTTGCGGTAGATGGATGGGTCGGGGCGTTTGCTCCGGCCCTTTCTCTTTTTGGGTGCATCGTAGGAGCAGCGAGGTGAGGTAATGCAGCGGAAGAGTGTGGTTCTATCGTTGGTGCTGACGTTTTTCTTTGGGCCGTTTGGGATGCTGTACAGCACGGTTCCGGGGGCGATTGTGATGCTGGTGCTGTACGTGGCGCTGGGGATTCCGACGTTAGGGTGGGCGATTGCTGGGCTGCATCCGATTGCGATGATCTGGGGAGCGTGGGCGGCGCATCGGGCAAACGGCTGAGGGCCGATGAGCCATTTGCCGGGTATCGGCGACGCCTTCGTCCCGGGGATGTATACCGCGTGGAGCTATCGCGAATCGCCAACCTATCGGGTCCTCTGTTGAGAACCAGCTTTCTGTTGCGTGATCGCAGATGTGTTGAGAGTATGGCTGGCATGCAAAGACGGCTGGCCTTCTCGGGAATTGTGGGAGCTGCGAATTTCGTGGTGGTGTGCGCGGTGTACCACTTCGTTCGCTTTCGGACGGCGGTGTTTCCGCACGTGGCGATTCTGTACGGTGCTCTTTTCGGAGTTATTGGCGCCCTGGTGTTTTTCCTCATCTGGCCGAGCCTGCGGGAGCACGCGAGCCCTGAGCCGCGATAGGCCGGAGGTTTCGCGACTCTGTGAAGATTGAAGGCGACACCGAGCATTTTTGGTGTGCCGGGGACGGAGTCGGTGCGCGGGACGGTGGGGTTGGAGGCGGCGATCCAGGCGTTTCTGGGGGTAAGGCTTTCGCGGGTGCGGCGAAACGGTGGGGCATAATGCGGCATGCACACAACTTCTCTGGATGGTTCGCGGCGGCGGTTTTTGGCAGTTTGTTCGGCGGTTGGGCTGGGACACACGATGTTGCCGGGGGCGCTGTGGGCTTTGGCGCAGGCGGGAACGGCGGCTCCGGCGGCGGGGACAGTTGCGGGGGCTGAGG
>CALMVL010000313.1 GCA_937873265.1 uncultured Granulicella sp. | reverse complement strand
ACGCGATTCGCAAGACGATGGACCAGGGGCAGCTGGAGCTGGTGAAGAGCGGCAATCGGCAGCCGGTGCCCGTGACGACGCGCTACTACAGCACGAAGCAGCAGCGATTTGTCTTCAACGACACGAACGAGGAGCAGCGGCAGGAGTACCTGGCGGCAAAGGTCTTCTGGCTTTCGGGGGTGCTGGGTGGGGGGAAGCCGGTGTGGCTGACGGATCCGCGGGATGCGCAGTACCTGAACACGACGGCGGCGGAGTTGGGGAAGACGGCGCAGCAGCTGGCGGGCGAGGGCGTGATTCAGCTGGCAGCGGATGTGGCGTTTGCAACGGCAACCGCGGCGCTGATGGGGCATCGCGCGCAGTATGAGGCGGCCGTGGCAGAAGCGCTGCAGTTTTTGAAGCCGACGTTCAATGAGCAGATGCGGGGCGGGCACACGAATATGTAACTGTCGTGTAACTGTGCGGATGTTTTCCGATCCGGGGCGATGCGGAAATAATCGGTGTCCGGGGAACATCTTCCGTGCGCGGGACGGGTTCTAACGAGCGTGAGGTAGGGACGATGAAGACAACAGGACTGAAGGCAGGTGTGTGGGCCGGGGCGGCGCTGGGACTGGCGCTGCTTTCCGGTGTGAGTGCAACAGCAACGGCGCAGTATGGAGCTCCACCACCGCCACCACCTCCGGGTGGATACCAGGGCGGAGGCGGATGGGACGCGCCGCCGCCGGAGTTTCAGGATGTGCAGCGGCAGGGATTTCATGACGGCATCGAGGGCGCGCGAAAGGACTATGAGAACCATCGTCCGCCAAACGTGAACAACCGCGATGAGTATCGGCATCCGCGGTTCAGGGGACCGGACCGGCGTGCGTACCGGCAGGGCTTTCGCCGGGGATACCAGGTGGGGGTGCAGCACATGATGCAGGGTGGACCGGGACCGCGTCCATACTAGTTGACGGTGCCGCTAGAATTGGCCTGCGGACCTCCGGGTTCGCGGGCCGTTTCTATTTTCAGGGCACGAGGTCGACAGAGGGTGCGGATCGCGAACGGGGAAGTTTGGAAGTTGGCGGGAGTTGCGGCCGTGCTGTGGGTGCTGGCGGCCGCGGCGGCGATGGGGCAGGCTGTGGGTTCGCCGGAGAAGGCGCAGGGCGATGCGGGGGTACAGGGACGCGGGCCGGGACGGACGGAAGCTGCTGTTGCCGGGTTGACGCGGCGGGATGCGGACACGCTGGCGGTGGCGCTGCCGGGTTCGCGCGGCACGACTGCGCGGGCTGCGGGCGAGTTGCTGGTGCATGGATTTTCGTTCAACGGCGAGACGGTGACGACGTCGAAGCTGCATTTTCGGCAGCTTGCTCCGGGGGTGCTGGAGATTACGAGCCTGGCGTATTCGGTGGGCGAGTGGCAGTTTTCGATCGAGGATGATGCGAGTTACTACGGGATGGGTGAGCGGTTCGACGCGCTGAACCATGCGCGGCAGATTGTGCGGAACGCGTCTGAGGACAGCGGCGGCCCGAAAGGCGGCATGAGCTATAAGCCGATGCCTTTCTTTATGAGCACGACCGGGTATGGGATGTGGGTGGACACGACGGCCGAAGCGGAGTTTGACTTTAATGTAGCCAGCAAAAACGAGATCACGGTGAGCGTGCCGGCGAGCAAGCTGCGGCTGGTGGTGTTTGTGGGGGCAGGATTTCCGGAGATTCTGGAACAGTTTACCGGGCTGACGCAGCGCGCGATTGTGCCGCCGGCGTGGGCGTTTGCGCCGTGGATGGGCCGGGATTTCGATCTGAACCAGAAGGAGGTGGAGGGCGATGTGGATCGGGCGCGGGCGTTGGGATTGCCGGCGAGCGTGCTGCTGATCGACTCGCCGTGGGCAACGACCTACAACAGTTACAGATTCAATCCGAGGCAGTTCGTGGATGCTCCGGGAATGGTGAAGCATGTGCACGGGGCTGGTTACAAATTGGTGCTGTGGCATACGCCATGGATCAACAACCGGTCCAACACGAACGAGCCGGGCTTCGAGGGCAAGATGGAGGCGCGGTCGGAGCTGTACGACGAGGCGGCTGAGCATGGGTTCTTCGTGAAGACGGCGGCGGGCAAGCCCTATGTGGGGCGGTGGTGGAAGGGCGAAGGGTCGCTGGTGGACTTTACGAATCCGGCGGCGAAGATGTGGTGGCAGGAGCAGCTGCGGGGCGTTGTACGTGCGGGGGCGGATGGCTTCAAGGATGACGATGGCGAGGGTGTTTTTCAGAGCGTGGGAGTGACGCCCGAGGCGATCAAGTTCGCCGATGGGACCGACCCGCAGCTGATGCGCAACCGGTATGCGGTGCTTTACAACAATGCGGTCGAGGATGTTATTCAGAGGGATCTGAAGGGGAATGGGGTGCTCTTTATCCGCAGCGTGACGGAGGGGGCGAACGGGCTTGGATTTCTGTGGGCGGGGGATAATGAGTCGAGTTTTTCGCCGGAGAACGGGCTGCGGACGGTGGTGACCGCGGGGCTGAACGCGGGGCTGAGCGGGATGCCGCTGTGGTCGGCGGATCTTGGCGGGTACATCAAAACGGAGGCGACGCCGGACCCGCGCGTGATGATGCGGTGGACGGAGTTTGCGGCATTTTCCCCGGTGATGGAGGTGTTTTCGCAGGCGAACGTGATGCCGTGGGACTGGGATGGCGGCAAGGGGACGGCGGCGCTCGACAACTACCGCCGGTATGCGACGCTGCACATGAGCCTGTTTCCGTATCGCTACCGGGCAGCGCAGGAGGCGGCAAAGTCGGGTATGCCGCTGATGCGGGCGCTGGTGCTGGAGTACCAGGATGACCAGAAGGCACGCGAGGCGCGGGACGAGTATCTGTTTGGGCCGGACCTGCTGGTGGCGCCGGTGACGGACGAAAACACGCGACGGCCGGTGTATCTGCCGGCGGGCAACTGGGTGGATTACTGGACGGGGGCGTCGCTGAGCGGCGGCCGGACGATTCTGGTGGACGCGCCGCTGGAGACGATTCCGGTGTTTGTGCGCGCGGGGGCGGTGCTGCCGAAGATTCCGGAGGATGTGATGACGCTGGTGCCGGCGGCGGAGAGCGGCAACAGGGCGGTGAAGGGCCTGGACGAGCGACGGGTGTATGAGCTGACGGGGGCGGCCACGGGCGAGAGCACGCTGACGGACTTCGAGGGGCGGACGGTGACCCGGAGCGGGTCCGGGTTGCGGATCGCGGGTGACAAGCCGGCGCATGTGATTGTGCGATGGAGGTTTGCGCGGGTGAGCGGAGTGACGGTGAACGGCGCGGCGGCGAAGGTGACGACCTCGGGGGGTGTGAGCTCGGTGGAGTTTGAACACACGAAGGAGAGCTCGGTGACGTGGCGGTGAGGGCGGTAGTCTGGATCCATGTATGCCAGCAGCTACCAGTGCGCGGGATGTTTTGAGTGGATCGAGACGACGGTGGACGAGTCGGGCGGGTCGCGGCAGCAGTATGTGGAGGACTGCCAGGTGTGCTGCAAGCCGAATGTGTTGACGGTGCGGTGGGATGCTTCGGAGCGGGCGTTCGGGATTACGGCGGAGCTGGAGAGCTAGCCCGGAGGCCGGCTATGGCTCTCGGGTGTGGCTGGCGCGCTGTCCGGCGACGCGCCCCGGTTCGCTAAGGCCTGCCGCCCTCCCATATAATCGAGCTTCCCCCAGGCAGCGTGTTGGGGGTGTCATCACGAGAGCAGTGAGGGTGTAGTTATCTTTACCGTCAAGCACGAGGGCACGAGCCCGTTGATCTGTTCGACCCTGCAAGTGCGTACGTCGCTCCGCCGCTTCGTCCCTGCGTTTGCCGTTGTGTTCGCAGCTGCTTTCGCTCTGGGTCTGCCGCTGATGGCGCAGGAGTCGTCCCCTCCGACCTCCAGCGTGTTTACGACACCGCCCGCACAGGGGGCGGAGACGCTGTGTGTGCCGCAGGTGGTGGGCAATCGGCGGATCCCGAAGGAGTCTGTCCTGGCGCGGCTGTTTTCGCATGAGGGCGATCTGTACGACCCGGTGGTGGTGGAGCGGGACTTCAACTCGCTGTGGAATACGGGCTACTTCGACGATGTGCGGATTGAACGGCAGGACACCCCGAAGTGCGTGCAGCTGACGGTGTTTGTGCGGGAAAAGCCGACGATCAAGGATATCAACTACAAGGGTATCAACGCGATTTCTCAGTCGGACATCCTGGACCGGTTCAAGAAGGAGAAGGTCGGGCTGACGGTGGAGAGCCAGTACGACCCGACGCGGGTGAAGCGTGCGGAGGTGGTGTTGCGCGAGATGCTGTCCGAGCATGGGCACCAGTTTGCGACGGTGCGGACAGAGATCAAGACGATTCCGCCGGCGGGCGTGAGCCTGACGTTTACGGTGAAGGAAGGACCGACGGTGAAGGTGGGCAAGATCGCCTTCCAGGGCAATACGAGCATCAACGACCGTACGCTGCGGGCGGCGATGAAGAACCTGAAGCCGATCGGGATTCCACACTCGATTATCTTGGAGAACCTGTTTGCGAAGACGTACGACGCAACCAAGCTCGACGAGGACACCGAGCGAGTGCGGCAGGTGTATCGCGAGCGCGGCTGGTTCAAGACACAGATGGGCGATCCGACGACGCACATCCGCGATGCGGGCGGGATCAGCCCGTTTACGCTGCGGCCATCGACGGGCAAGCGGGTCGACATTCTGATGCCGCTTGAGGAGGGCGACCGCTACCGGTTGGGCGGGATCACGTTTACGGGCAACAAGCAGGTGACGAACACGCGTGTGCTGCGGGCGCAGTTCGCCCAGAAGGACGGCGAGTACTTCAACGCGACGCTGTTCGGCAAGGGCATCGACCAGCTGCGGAAGGCGTATGGATCGCAGGGGTACATCAACATGGTGCCTACACCGACGCCGCGCTTTGACGAGGCGAAGAAACTGATCTACCTCGACATCGACATCGACGAGGGCAAGCAGTTTTTTGTGTCGCGCATCGAGTTCACCGGGAATTCCATTACGCGGGACAAGGTGATCCGGCGCGAGCTGCAGCTGCAGGAAGGCCAGCTGTACAACAGCCAGCTCTGGGATTTATCGATCTTGCGGCTGAATCAGCTGAACTACTTCGACACGCTTAAGGCGGAGCAAGATTCCGAGAGCCGGCTCGACAACGAAAACGGTACGGTCGATCTTTTGTTGAAGCTGAAGGAAAAGGGCAAGAACTCGATCGGGTTGAATGGCGGCATTTCGGGGCTTTCGGGAACGTTTATCGGTCTGAACTACGAGACGAACAACTTTCTTGGACTGGGCGAGACGCTGAACCTGCAGGCGCACATCGGCGATCTTTCGCGGAACATTTCCCTGGGCTTCACGGAGCCGTACCTGCGCAACAAGCCGATCTCGCTGGGCGCCCAGATCTTTACGCAAAAGTACGACTACAACCCGGCCAAGAGCTACACGGCAACGGGGAGCACGAACGCGAACCTGACGACGGCGCAGCAGTCGCTGCTGACCAACTACAACCAGTCGACGACAGGTTTGACGACGACGATTTCGGAGCCGCTGCGCCACCTGTTCGCGCATACGGGCGTGACGCGCGTCGGACTCTCGTATTCGCTGTCTCGGTCGTCGGTGACGACGTTCAATACGAATACCCGCAATGTGTTCCAGTCGCTGGCGTTCCGCTCTGGCGTGGCGGGGCAGAATCAGCTGAACGGCATTATTACGTCGGTGTTGACACCGAGTTTTACATATTCGAGCCTGGACCGCGCGGTTGGACCGCATCACGGGAAGGACTTCAACGTGGCGCTGCAGATCGCGGGCGCGGGCGGCAATGTGAAGTACTACTCGCCGCAGATGAGCTACCGGCAGTTCTTCCCGATGAAGCTGTTGCGGATCTCGAACGAGGGACATAACGTGCTGGGGTACCGGGTGCAGTTCGCGCATTCGGCTGGGTTCGGAGGCGAGGTGGCTCCGCCGCAGAACCGGTTCTATGGCGGCGGCGAGACGTCGATACGCGGTTTCGATATCCGGTCAGCCTCGCCCTACACCCTTATTCCGAACAATGTCGCCTTCAACCTCAGCAATCCGGATGGGTCGACGGTGCCGCGTGACCCGACCAACGTGCCGCTGGGCCCGGTGACGATTCCGCTGCCGGTCTACCGGCTGGTTTCGATCGGCGGCGACACCAGCCTGACCTCGAATCTGGAGTACCGCATCCCGATCGTGAGTCAGCTGACGTTTGCATTCTTCACGGACTTCGATCTGACCTTCAATGCGCAGCCGGGGCAGCTGCGGCAGAACGTGCAGGGACAGTCGCTGATCGAGAGCCCGCTTTACGGGTGTGCGCAGGTGGTGAACGGCGCGTGCACCGGCGGTCAGAAGGTTGACTTCCCGTACCTGCTGAGGACGGTTCCGGGGACCAACTTTGTTCCGCGCATGTCGAACGGGGCGGAGTTCCAGGTGATTCTGCCGGTCGTGAATGCGCCATTCCGGATCTTCTACGCCTACAACCCGCTGCGGCTGTACCGCGATGTTCCGTCTGCGCTGGGACTGCCGGCCAGCTGCGGAAATGGCGGACTTGGCAGCGGAACCGTGGGGACGCAGTGCTTCCGGCAGTTCTTCCCGAACACCGCTGCGGGAGACTTTACCTACAATGAGGCGCTGCAGCTGTATGGGGCGAATTACACGCTGCGCGAGCCGAGAAAGACGTTTCGGCTGACGGTGAGTACGACTTTCTAGCGAACAGGATTCCGCCGCGTACGAGCCGATTGCTGTTGGTCGGCTCAGTCTGGCGCGAGGTTATTCTTTGACGGGAGACACCCGGGGCGTTGCCCCAGGCTGTTGTGAGCGCGGACTTTTCGCCCGCCGAGGCAGTGCTCGTCCCCTGTCCAGCTGTTTCCCTCGGTCCCTGCCTCGGTTCCCTGCTTCCTGTCTGCTGTTTCCCGCTAGTAGGCGCGCTGGTACATGCGGGACATGCGGTCGTGCCAGCTGAGGCGGTCTTCGTCGAGGCAGGCCCAGAGGAAGCCGAGGCCGACGGGAACGGCCGAGAGGGCCATGGCAACAATGCGGCGGCGCATGGCTTTGCGGGTCGGGTTCTCATCGGCAAAGGTGCAGAGGCCGATGCGCGCGTAGCGCATGCCGGGGGTGCTATCGCCGACGGAGAAGCTGAGCAGCAGGTAGACGACGGCGAGCACGAGGAAGACGCCGCCAAGCGACAGGGCGGCAACGGGCGGGGTGAAATGGACGGGCGCGCTGTGCGGGAGCAGGGTGTGGGTCTCGACGGCGGTGGCGACGAAGGCTGCCGAACCGGCGGCGATGAGGGATGCGTCGACGAGGCCGGACATGAGCCGGAGCGAGACCGGGGCGGTTTGGGGGACGAGCGTGGGAGCGAGGTCGCCCCAGGGAGCGGGCTCGGCTTCGGCGTTGGGCAGCGCGCCGAGCATGATGGAGGTCCACTCCGGCGTGACGGACTCGCTGACGGGCGCGGTGGAGATCTGGTCCGGCTGGACCTCGAAGATGCGGAGCTGGGCGATGCCCTCGGCGGCGGCGGGGTCGTCGAGCAGCGGGCCCTCAGCGCGGCGCGGACGCGCCTTGCGGGCTGCGACGAGCTGCCGGGGAAACTCGATCAGGTTGGCCGGGATGGGCTCGGGCGCGGTGATCTCTTCGAAGTAGGGATCCTTGCGGAAGGCGATCTCGTCATCAAGCGCGTCGCGCTCTTCCTCGTTGGCGGGCAGGTGCGTGGCGGGTCCGCCGCCGACGCGGCGAGCCTGGGCGATCGGGGTGATCGGGCCGACATCTTCGTAGAGCCGGACGGTGAAGCCGGCGGAGGCGATCTCCTGCACGGGCGCGAGCGCGGCGGGTGTTTGCCGACCGGGGTGATGGGCCGTGGCGTGCGCCTCGCGTTGCTGAAGCATGGTGGTGACGACGGCCGCGGTTTCAGCGGCGGCCGCGGAGGAGACGGAAGCGGCGGCGGCGGTTTCGGCGGTCCAGTTCCAGTGCTCGAGATCCGCCAGCAGCCGCTGCTGCGCCATGGCGATGGCCTGCGCGTTGATGGTGGCGATCTCGGCGGCGGCCTGCGCCTGCTGGACGGAACGCTCGGCCTCGGCAGCGAGAAAGGTGCGATAGGAG
>CALMVL010000312.1 GCA_937873265.1 uncultured Granulicella sp. | reverse complement strand
CCGCATCGTCGATATCACCGACGCCCAGGCGCTTGAGTGGCAGCTGGTCGAGAACTCGCAACGCGTCGACGTACACCCTTACGAGGAGGCGCAGGGCTTCCAACGCTTACTCGATATGCCCGGTTACGACGTGGCCACGCTGGTCGAGAAATCGGGCAAGAGCGCAGCCCACGTCTATGCGCGTCTGTCTCTGCTGCAGTTGATTCCGGCAGTTGCAGAGGCGTTCAGCAAGGAGCTTATTACCGCTTCCCACGCCAACCTCTTAGCCCGTCTCCCACAGGACGCACAAGCCAACGCCTATGAGCAGTGCTGGCGGAAGGACTGGCAGGACAAGGAACCACACCTGCTCCCAGCGAAACACCTGAGCGCGTGGATCCAGACCAACCTCTATCTGTCCCTTGCCGATGCGCCGTTCAGTAAGGAAGACCTTACCCTCAACTCCCCGGCAGGAGCTTGTGTCGCCTGCCCCCGCCGCAGCGGATTCAACACTTCCCTCTTTCCTGATGTGCAGGGCGATCAGTGCTTGGACGCTCCCTGCTTCCACGCCAAGGTCAACGCCCACATCGACCGTGAGATCGCCGCCCGTCCCGAGCTTATCCAGATCGAGAACGGATGGCGCAGGGCCACGGAACAACGGCCCGAGGCCGTTCAGCGGGGGCACTTCCGCGAGATCGAGCACACCGACAACCCCGACGCCGAACCGGTAGAGCTGTGCGAAGCAGCCAAACCTGCCATCATCGTCTACGGCAAGCGCGTAGGAACCACACTCACCGTTTGCACCGATAATAACTGCCCCATCCACGACCCACGCGCAGCAGCACGCAGGGCCGAACAGCCCGAACCCGTGATGTCACCAGCAGCCCCGGCCGAAACCGAGGAGGAGACTGAAGCACGAAGGCAGCAGCACGAACAGCAAAGAAGGGAGTACGAGGCCGAGCAGGAGCGCAGGGCCGAGGAGTTTCGCCAGCAACAGGAACGCGAGGAAGAGGAATACCAGGCGGAACAGGCGCGCAGAGACGAGCAGCGGAAAGCACGCGTCGCCACCTTCGAGCGCATCGTTGAGAACGCCCCCGAGACCCTGAACGCCGCTCAGTTGCGCGTCCTGCTACGCGCGATCGTCAACCTTGACCCTTACACCTTCGCCGACGATCTGGCCGAAGACATCGCCGACGAGACCGACCGACGCAGCCCCGAAGAACTGTTGCTGGCCACCATCGACGCAACGACAGATGACAAGCTGACCCGCTTCGCCATCCGGCTTGCTCTCTCCGGGCATGTCGGCATCCCGCGCGAAAACGAGCTCGACTTCCTCACCGAAGCCGATGTCGTCTTCGCTCCCCTGCAAAAGACCAAGGCCAAAAAGACCAGGAACGCTCCGGTCGCACTGTCCAAGCCCAAGACTCAAACGAAGAAGCCGAAGCCAGCGAGGAAGCCAATCGCAGCCTAACCCAGAGCGGGAGTCAGTCCATCGGCTCCCGCGCCCTTCCAGCCCGCGGACTATTGTTTTTGCAGTTGCTCTCCCATCCAAGGGCCGGCGGCAGGGTCCAGTTCCCTGCCCCTGCACCCTCCCATTCGGAAAGACATCTCAAGGACCACGACGATGGACAGGACAGAAGCGACCGTTCGCAACATGCTCACAGCGATCGAAGCGCCGCTTTACGACGTAGGCGTTCTTAGTGACCGAGGCATGCTCCCAGGACTCGACGGAATCCCCGCCGCGGCCGTGCTCGAGAAACTCTCCCTGCTCAAGTACCGCAATGCCCGCGGATCGCACATCTACATCCGTCCATCCGGCGAGCATCGCTACACCGCCCTCGACGATCTCTCCGAGATCGCGCTCGCGACGCTCACCGCTGACGGCTTCAGTCCCTGCGCCGTCGTCGAGACCAGTGCCGGCAACTTCCAGGCATGGCTCAAGCAC
>CALMVL010000311.1 GCA_937873265.1 uncultured Granulicella sp. | reverse complement strand
TCTTTTAGCCCGGCTAGCCCGGCCGTTTTACGGAAGGAAACACATGAACCTCGCACCACGCTGGCTCCGCTGCCTCCGCCCGCGCGTCGCTCCCGCTGCTTTCCTCCTTCTCCTGCTCGCACTCTTCCACACACCGCGCATCGTCGCGCAAGTGTCCCAGCTCCCAACAGAAAACCTCGCCGTCCAGGATCTCGGCTCGGTTGCCCCACGACCCCCCATGGGCTGGGCCAGCTGGAATCACTTCTTCTGTGACTACGACGAAAAAACCATTCGCGCTCAGGCCGATGCCCTCGTCTCTACCGGTATGCGCGATGCCGGTTACAAATACGTCATTATCCAGGAGTGCATCGCCCGCCAACGCGACGCCTCCGGCAACCTCATCGCCGACGGTGTCCGTTTCCCCAGTGGCATGCCCGCCCTCATCTCCTACATCCATAAACTTGGCCTCAGAGCCGGCGTCTACACCGACATCGGCGAGCACACCTGCTACCAAAATCCGCAGTACCAGGGCAGCTACGGCCACGAGCAGCAAGACGCCCAAACTTTTGCCGTCTGGGGCATCGACCTCGTCGAGATGGACTATTGCAATCGCGTCCCCGCACACACCGGTCGCTACGTCTACGAGAAGATGTCCGCCGCCCTTCGCGCCACCGGCCGACCTATGGTCTTTTATCTCTGCTGTTGGGGCAACGAACAACCCTGGGAGTGGGCTCAGGGAAAAGCCCAGATGTGGCGCACCGAGTACGACATCTCTCTTGAAAAAAACCACGTCGAATGGGACCGCTTGGTCGCCAACTTCCATTCCAACACCGCCCACGCCGTCTTCTCCGCGCCGGAAAGCTGGAACGACGCCGACATGCTCGAAATCGGCAACCCCGGACTCAACAACAATGAAGCGGAGGCACAGTTCTCCATGTGGGCCATCTCTCCCTCGCCCCTGCTCGCCGGCGCGGACCTCACCACCATGAGCCCGCAAACTCGCGACATCTACACCAATCGCGAAGCCATCGCCATCAATCAGGACCCCCTCGGAGCCGGCGCGGAGTTCGTCGCCCGCATCTCCCCCGGCGCCGAAATCTGGCAAAAGCCGCTCCTCTCCCGCACCGGCGAGGACGTCGCCGTTCTTCTCCTCAACGTCGGCACCACCCCCACCCCCATGCACCTCTCCTGGGATCAGCTCAACCTCGCCCCCGATTCCCACGCCCGTGATCTTTGGACCCACCAGGACCTGACCGCGGCTCCCGGATACTTCGCCACCCTGGCCCCACACACCGCCGTCCTTCTTCGCGTGCACGGCACCCGCTCCTGGCGCCAGGGCCTCCCCCTCGAAGCCGAAACTCCCAGCAACCTGCGCCTCGGCAACGCCAGTCTCTTCGCCTGCGGCGAGTGCTCCAGAGGATACGCCCTCCAGCTCGGTGGAGAAAACCACGCCGGCGCCGTTACCTTCGGACACCTGCACGCCGCCACAGCCGGCCAATATGAACTGCAACTCCTCTACGTCCGCAACGGCCTCGAAGATAAAACCATCACCGTCACTGTCAACAACGAACCGCCCCAACCGGTCCACGCCATCATGCGTTCGTGGAACACGGTCAGCCTTCCCATCCACCTTCACGTTGGCGACAATACCGTTACAGTACGCTATGCCGGCGCGCTCGGCTTCGATCTCGACCGCATCACACTCTCCCAGGCCAGTAACGAACCTTCGAAGCAGAACCATGAGCGGCAGTAAGCCCGACACCCATCAGCCATCCTGCCCACCCTCCTCCCCGCATCCGCTTCACGCTGGGATCTCCTCAGCCTCGGCGAAGTCCTGCTCCGCTTCGAACCCGGCGAACACCGCATCACCCGCACCCGCCACTTCCGCGCGTCTGGGAAGGCAGCGGCGAATACGCATGAGGTTTTCGATGAGGCAGCCGACGGGGTCGTCGACCAGACAGGTGACCATGGAGGTTTGCGCAGGGCTGATCTGACTCATGCGAGTGCAAACGCCAGGGCTGCATCGCAGTGCACAAGCGTCGTATCGAAGACCGGCACTCGTATGTCGGTCTGATGCAGAAGCATGCCGATCTCGGTGCAGCCGAGAATCAGGCAGTCGGCCCCGCGATCCACCAGCCGATTCGCTATCGCCACAAAGGCCTCTTGGCTCTCCGCCAGCACGATCTCTCGGCAGAGTTCGTCGTAGATGATCCGGTGTATCTTGGCACGATCTTGAGATTCGGGGAGAACCGGCGTAAGACCAGCTGCGATGAGCCGATCGATGTAGAAACCCTCCTCCATTGTGAATGCTGTTGCCATAAGGGCAGGTGAACGCAAGCCTTGCTCCTGAATGCTGAGCGCTGTTGCGTCGGCAATATGCAGAAATGGAATCGAGATACCCTGCAGCATCTCTTCGCTGAGCTTATGCATGGTGTTTGTGGCCAGTATGAAGAAGTCTGCGCCTCCACGCTCCAGAGCTTTCGCCTCCCGATTTAGTATGTCCCCTGCCTGATCCCACTGGCCTGCGCTTTGCAACTCCGCCATCACCGCAAAATTAATAGAGCGGATCAACAAGTCCGGCGAATGCAGGCCGCCCAATAGGTCGCGTGTACGCAGACACAGCTCGCGGTAGTAGGTCTGCGTGGACGCCGCAGACATGCCGCCAAGAATGCCGATGGTTTTCATAGAGCTATGCCAACCTCAAAGTCCTTCCTGCTGCCAAAGATAGCTCATGGATGTTCGTGCAGGGGAGATCGGGTCAATCAGCGTTGCTCAGATTGCCCTCGATAACAGCAGCGTTGGGTTTACCACACATAGTGACAATTATCTAGGGGCAAACGGCTCCCCCTGCATGCATCTAGAACGTCATTTCCATAAAGACATCTGCGCGGGTATAGGGCATCTCTGGGAGACGATGAACTGGAACATGTTTGAACCCGGCAGCTTCATACAAGTGCACGGCATCGGGGAGTCGGGTGTTGCTTCCTAGGAAAAGCCGGGTCGCACCCATCTTTCGAGCTTCAGTGATTGCGGCCTCTATGAGCATTCTTCCCAATCCCTGTCCCCGCATTTCGGAAGCGACCGTCATCTTGGACAACTCAACGGTACCCTGACCGGTAGGTATCAGAGCAACACAGCCCACACGTGCACCCTCCTCTGATTCGAGCATCAGGATTCGGCCGCCTTTAGAGATTATTGCGCCTATTGGATTGCCTAAAGTCAGAACATCTTTTGCTTCCAATGGCCAAACCGTGTGATCCACGCCTCATTGAGTAAACGAAATGCCTGTGTGTCTTCAGCAGTGTTGACAAATTCTCTAATCGAGACGTTTTTTGTTGACTTCATGTGTACATGACTCTACCTGCAAGGATGAATTGCCTTGCATCTTTTTTACTTCATGTGTCGGAAGCCTGCAGGCGTGCCCGGACAAGGAAAACCGGCGAGCGTTGGCAGACCCCTTGTATGTGCCTGAAACCGAAGTTTCAATCCACGCTCCCCACGTGGGGAGCGACGGCGATTGATAAAGATATGCGATCCATCCAGTTTGTTTCAATCCACGCTCCACACGTGGGGAGCGACGCGAGCTGGACGAGATCACCAGCGCCGTGCACCGCAGTTTCAATCCACGCTCCCCACATGGGGAGGGACATGAGGGCAAGTTATCGCCTCAGTACCTGCCCGTGTTTCAATCCACGCTCCCCACGTGGGGAGCGACATTCGCTCATCTTGTGATTGCAGCATTGAATCCCAGGTTCAATCCACGCTCCCCGCGTGGGGAGCGACTGCGTTTGCTCCGGCAGCAATAGT
>CALMVL010000310.1 GCA_937873265.1 uncultured Granulicella sp. | reverse complement strand
CGGTAGGGGGTGAGCGAGGTGTAGTGGCGGTCGATGACGACGATGGCTCCTTCGGGGAGGAGGGGAGTCATCGCGGCGGCCTGCTGGGCGTCGACGCGGACGGCTACGAAGCGGTGCCAGTGCTTGCGGGCCGGGGAGGACCGGGTGCGGTTTTCGAGGAGACGGGGAGTGGAGAGCGTGATGGTCTCGAGGATGGAAGATGGGGAGATCTCAGGCTGCTCGATGGCGACGGAGGGGGAGACGAGGGGAACGGACTCGGAAGGGTCGGCCAGAGGGCTACCGGCCTGGGCGGCAAGATCGAGTGGAAGGATCTGATCGACGGTGAGTTTTTGCGCGGTGAGGACGCGATCGAGGCCATCGAGCGAGAGGGCTCGTTTTCGGTTGAGGAAATTGGAGATATGGGCCTGCTGAAAACCGGTTTGCTGGGCCAGGCGAGTTCCGGTGAGAGCTCCGGAGTCGATGCGGCGGACGAGCTCCAGCCGAAGAAGTTCGTGTAGATCAGCAAAGTTCATATGGGTGTCCACCATAGACGCAGGATAGGCGAATACAAGGCAAAATGTTCGCTGTGTGCAATATACAAATCAGCTTACAAGCTGATACTTGCTGATTCTAGGGAGTTTTGTTTCTGAGGAAAATTTCTACGTTGACACCCACTTTGTCAAAAGCTATAACCGTTTCTACTCTGAGGTTTGCGGACGGCTCGAGACATTCGGGGCTGCCGACAGACCGAATGGAGGAGAGAAGGATCCGAGCTTCCCAGGGTGGCGGATCTTTCAGCGAAGCCAACGCGTGCTGCTCCGAGATGGCGCGAGACGCCACAGACAGGGGAGAGCACCCTCAAAAACTGAGCGAGCCCCTCCGACCACTGACATAGAGGCTTGCCGGGAGAGCTGTGCCTGAAAGGATGACGATGCACTACTTGCCGAAGGAACTGAAGGTGTGCGAGGGATGCGGGACGCTTTGGGTCCGCACGAACGCAGCTGATGGGGTGTACTGCCGTAGCTGCGCGGCCAAGTTGCGGGAGTTCCCAGCTCCACGGGGGAAACGGGGAGGAGGCCGGAAGAAGAGGGTTCGATCGGTGGAGTACATTTCGGGGCCGACAGCCCAAGCGGAGATGAAGGGAGGTGCACGATGAGCGCAGCGATCTGTGTTTTACCGGTCTTACAGGCGATGGCGGTGACAGACGGGCTTGCGTTGCGGGGTGAGCTGGGTTCGAGGCTGGACGTGGCTTTGGGGCGGGAGACGGCTCCGATTGCGAACGCCCCCGGTCCGGAGATGGCGTTCTATCGCAAGTACACGGAATCTTTGCTCCGGCGGTATCTCCGATTGTCGATGGAGGCTGGGCGTGTGCCTTCGCTGCTTGGACACGAGATGTTTCGGGGCAGGGTGACGACATATCGGGTCCGCAGTTTCGAGGATGCGGTGATTTTTGTGCTGGATGTGGAGCGATGCCTGGCAAAGCTGGGGGAAGTGGAGCAGGAGTTGATCAGGCGGATTACGCTGCAGGAGTATACGCAAGCGGAGACGGCGTCCATTCTGCGGATGGGGCTGCGCACGGTTGTGCGACGGTATGCAGCGGCAACGGACCAGCTGACAGAGATATTTCTGTCACGAGGATTGCTCGAGCCGATGGTGGCGTGTCAAGGAGGCGAGCTTTGATGGAGCTCGTTATCTGATTCATTTCAAGGTACTTGCACCGCAATCTTGGATGGCGTAGGAGTTAGCTCCAGGTTGGTATGCTGGAGATGTAAGTGAGTGAGGGCGGGAGGCGCTGCTGAGGCGCTTCCCGCCTTGTTTTTTTGGACGGGGGCCGGAATGCTGAGGGAGAGAGGTTCAGGGCGGTTTTGCCGAGAGACGGTAGCCGGTGAGGGGTTTGACCAGGTGCGGATTCGACG
This sequence comes from uncultured Granulicella sp., assembly GCA_937873265.1. Taxonomy (GTDB): domain Bacteria; phylum Acidobacteriota; class Terriglobia; order Terriglobales; family Acidobacteriaceae; genus Edaphobacter. The sequence continues at coordinate 25,754 of CALMVL010000310.1, read as the reverse complement.
GACTGGAGCCGGGTCCGAAGCGAAGTTTTGCCGGACGATGGCGCGGACGCGAGTGACGGCCGCTTTGCCGGAGATTCTGGACAAGTTTGTGGAGGAGGCGAAGAAGGGCAGCATCCCGCATGCGAAGGCGCTTACGGCAATGGGTGGATTGGACGGGAACCGGAAGCCTGAGGGTGGAGCTGAGCCGGAGGGGCGGCCACGGCAGAGCTTTGCGGGATTTCTGTTGAAAGAGCTGAAGCGGCAACGGATTGTGCAGGGTGATGGTGGCGGAAACTGACGCGCTGCTGTGACTTGAGATGGAAGGCGATCTTGCGGGGCTTGGGGGAGAGATGATGAAGCAGGCGAGCGGTTCGCGTCAGGCAAGTGAAGCGACAGCGCGGGTGAGTGGGATGCCTGACGGGAGAGAAACGCCGCCGAGAGAACGGGCGAGGCGATGCCAGGGAGCGTCGGGTGCGCGGGTTCTGCAGGACGTACGGCTGCGGGCCATGGCAGTGGAGTTTCCGGAGGTGGATGGACATCCGAATCGTCTCCCGTTTGAGGGCGTGCTGACCGTGGTGGACGTGGCGAGCGACAAAGCGCCGAGCGGCTCGCGCGGGCACAGAGTTCTGCTGACGCGCGAAGCGGCCCATGCGGCGCTGCCGAGTCTGCTGGGGATGGCGGTTGGGTACAAGGCCGGGTGGGATGGGCATGATGCGCGGCAGAAGTGCGGGATTATCACATCGGCGGGGCTCGACGGAAACCGGCTGCTGGTGAGCGGATTTTTGTTTGCGCGGGATTTCCCGGAGATGGAGCGGGATCTGGAGGGGAGTGGCTCGATGGGCATGAGCTACGAACTGGCGGATGCGCATGTGGCGGATATGCGAGCCAGCGTTTGGACATTGACGCAGGCGACGTTTACGGGAGCGGCGATTCTTCTGCGAGACAAGGCAGCGTATCGCGGGACGAGTTTTCATGTTCGGCGGCCGGCGGTGCGGACGCGCTGCGATGCTGGGCGCGGGTAGCAGGATGTGCCGGGGAAGGGTTTGACGAGGAGAAGCGATGGAAAAGCAGAGCGAAATGGTGGACAACGGGGTGATCGCCAGCGGATTGGACTCCGGCAGGCTGGATTCGGAACGGCTGGGCGAGACGATCGAGCGGCTGGCAGCTGCGGCGGAGATGCTGGAACAGGCGGTGGAGCGATTGCAGCAACGGCAGAGTGCGTTTGCGGTGGACGCAGAGGCTTCGATTGAGCGGATTGTAGCCACGGTGGAGAGCCGACGCGAGCTAGAGTTGGAGCAGAAACTGGCAACGGCGGAGGCGAAGATCGCTGAGTTGCAAGCGCGCGCAGCTCTGGGTTCGAGTTCAGTTCCCGACGAGGGGCGCGGGCGCAAGACGCTTCCGGCGGGAATGGCGACGTTGCTAGCGAAGCAGGGTGTGACGGTCGATTCGCTCGAAGCGGGGGCGTTGGATGCGGCTCTTTCGAGTTTGAGTCTGGAGCAGCGGATTGCGGTGAAAGCTCAATTGATCCGGGCGGGCATGCTGGGCTGAGAGATTGCCTTCTGAGGTGTGGGGAAGCATGTCCGAAGGCGAAAGCCTGTATATCACGGGTTCTCGACCTCTAGGCTGAATGCTAGCCCAGATGAGGAGCAAGGGCGCTAAGTGGTGGTTTGTGACGATATGAAGCGCGGCTGCGGCCGCGCCTTTTCTGTTTGGCAAGGGAGATGGAATGAACGCGAAGTTTACGGATATCAGTGCGACTGCGGACTACATTGGGCCTGGTGCGATTGAGATTCCGCTGTACCAGACGGAGATTACGGACCTGGTTCGGCGGAGGGGGATTTTCGGGAAGCGAATCAAGCAGGTTCCGGCGACGGGACATCCGTCACGATTTTTTGAGGAGACCTCGATTCCGTCTCCGGCGGCGTCTGCGGGATTTATGGATCCGCGCAATATTGCGGCTCCGCTGGTGGCTCCGACGCGTGTGGAGCGGAGCGTACCGCTGAAGGCGCTGGTAGCGCAGATCAATTACAACCTGTTCGACATCGAGTTGGGCGCACAGCAGAGCCAGTTTGCGTATCTTCAGGCGAAGGATCTGGCGGACACGGTTGACGGCGTTCTGCGGACGCACGATATTTCGCTGTGGAACGGAACGGACACGAGCCTGAGTTCGCCGACCACGGCGCAGTATTTCGGTGCAGCTGGGCAGATTGCAGCTGGCGGAAACGTGGCGACGATTGGAACCTCGGCAAGCATTGTGGACGGGCTGAAGTCGACGATCGCGCAGATGGTCTCGAACAGTTCGTTTGGTGTGCGGCCGACGGCGATCTATGCAAATCCGGTGCTGCTGGACTTGATTGATCGGGAGATGAAGGCGGAGTTCAATGTAGTGCTGGCGACCAAGGAGATTGAAAGCGGATTTACGGTGAAGACGCTGTCGACGCAGGCGGGTGATTTGCCTCTGATTCCGGAGTGGACGCTGGGATACACGGGAACGCCGGGATCAGGATCGGCGGTTCTACCGGCGTACATTGTGACGGAGGACATGATCGAGTACCACTGGCTGAGCGATCCGAATCCGCGGATTTTCCAGCTCGGGGTTCCGGGTTCGCTGGCTTCACAGTACGTGGTGGTGAAGTTTGGTGGTCTGGTGGTGAAGGGTGCGAACTATGCACACTACCAGGTACTTGTTGACCGATAGAGATTGACTGGCCTGTGGGTGGGCTGCTGGGGATGGCTGTGCGTGGGCGCGGCCATCCCCGTTTTCACGAGAGGCGCGTGCGATGGGATACCTGTTACCGGCTGAATATGTGCAGTACGGTTTGAGCGCGGAGACGACAGACGACTGGGTGACGATGGCGTCTGCGCTGATCGAGGCGCACTGCAGGCGGCCAAGCCTGCTGGTGATGCAATATGTCGAGCGAGTACGGCTGACGACTGGGTCGCAGGAGCTTCGGCTGAGTTATCGGCCTTTAGCGGCGGCGAATGGAGCGACCTCGGCGCTGGTAGGGATCCGGGCGCGGTATGGCAAGCCACGACGGGGCGAGCTGGCGGACACGTTTCGAGAGCAGATTGCGTGGGCGTTCAGTGTGCCTGGAAGCTGGACGGATCTGGATTTGACGACGGTAGACGTGGACATGGCGACGGCGCAGGTGACGCTGCCGATGAATTTTCTGGGGCTGAGCTACAACGAGGTGGAGGTGACGTACACGTCGGGGGTCGACACGATTCCGCCGGCAATAAAGGTAGCGTGCGCACAGCTGGTGCGGAATGCGCAGGCGACGCCGGCGCTGAATGTGAAGTCTAGCCGTATGGACACGATGCAGGTGGACTACTTCAGCGGTTTGCTCGTGGATCCGCAAGTGCAGGTTTTGCTGCGGCCCTATGTGGCGGAGAGGCTGGGGTGATTGCGTGGCTGACTTGATCAGTGTGGGCTGGGCGGCGCGGCACAACGCGGAGACGCTGCTGCGGACGACGGCGGGAGAGGCGCTGCAACTGCGGGTGCCAACTCCTGCAGCTGCGGGCGACGTGACGGAGCAGCTGGGGAGGGCGACACCCGGGTTTGAGGATCTGGAGCTCGCACCGGCGGTGTTTCGTAAAAGTCGGGCGCAGATGGCGGCGGCCACGGCAACACGGTATGAGGTACTGGTTTCGGCGAGATGCGTGGAGGCTCTGGCGGGTGGCGCGGGAATGAGCGCCGAGGTGCTGCTTGCGCAGGCTTACGGGGTTGTTGCCGGGGAGAGCGTGCTGGAGATCGAGGCAGTGTCGACTTCCGAGGTGGGCGGAACGGCATATCTGTATCGACTGCTTCTGCGGGGTGCCGAAGCGGAAGCGATTTAACTCAGGACTTAGAGATTTGTGACAGGAGCTGTTACGTATGCAGCATGCGCGCGATACGTTTTATGTGACGCTGCGGGACAGATTGGCAGCTGCGAATCCGGAGCGGGTGATTGTGGTGCGAGGGCTGAGCCGGCCGGGTGTTTTAGTTGCCGACAATGAGCTGGCATCGGCGCATGTGATTCCGGATGCGTTCTGCCTGCGGTGGACGGGCCTGCGCGTGGAGGCGCGGGGATCGCTGCCGCTTGCTGTGATGGCATGCGAGATTGATTACGTCACGGACGGCACGACCGGCGCGGGTGGGATGGACCGCGGGGTGGCGCTGGGTTCAATGGACGCAGAGTTGTTCTCGGCCTTGGTGCTGGAACCGACGCATGTGCCGAAGGTGGATTACAGCAGCACGCCGGCGGTGGCGATGGGGACGGATGTGTTTTGGGGAGGGCCGATTTTCAAAGGGACCGTCGCCAGTGGGGAACGGCTGAGCCGGACGGCGACGGTGGACGTTTGGTGCTACGTGGAAGCAGGTGAGATGTGAGCGCGACGACAACGGCTGTGAGTGCGCTGACGGCAACGGCTCCGGTGCTGCGGCGAGTGCGAGCGTACTTTGCGCCGGTAGATCGGAAGACGGGAACGCCAACGGTTTTTGATCCGGCACAGGCGGGGGCTTTTGATTTGGATGACCCGCCGGCGCCGTGGATTGATCTTGGATGGTGCTCGGGTTTTGCGCGGAAGAGTGGATCCAAGCTTGCGGAGCTGAAGGTGGGTTCGCCGGCGACGGTGCAGATGCAGGCGCGAACGGAGATAGAGGCGACGGTGCAGGTTGCGTTCGACCAGTGGGGCAAGTTGCAGCTGGCGATTAGCGCGGGTTCAGAACAGATGAATCTGTTGGCGACGGCTGTAGGCGCGGCGGCGAATGGGAGTGGGGGAGAGGCGCAGGGTGCGGTGTCGCTGGTGAGTGGAGGGGCAGGGTCCTCGGCGACATCGCTGAATGTGGGAGCGGCGGCGACGCAGTTCCAAGCGGGCGATCTGGTTGCGGTGGACGTGGACTACACGGGCCAGATGGGATATGTCGGGGCCGGCGTGAGCGGTGCGTATGTGAGTGTGCCGACGGATGTCGGCGACATTGATTACGTACGACGGGTGACCCTGAATGTTGGCCTCGTCGCCGCGGTGAATGGAGGCGTGCTGGAGCTGGCAGATGCGCTGCTGGCTGGGGCACCGACGGCGGGCATGCAGGTGAGCAAGCTGGTCGGGTTTGTGGATCGTGAGGGCGGCAGCTTTTTCCAGGAGTGGTCCGGGCTTTTCTGTGCGGATGGAGAGCAGGGGGATCGAGTGATGTTCTACTACCCGCGCCTGCAGAGCATGCAGAGTGCGACGGAAATCTCCGAGGTCCTTGCGTCTCCGCTGGAGCGGCTAAAGCTACAGGCGTCGCTTCGATCGCTGCCGGTTACGGACGCGATCGATGGCGCGAGTGTGCTGTGTTTTCGGAGCTACGTGCCAGCGCGGATGCGATCGGTTTAGGGATGCACAGGGGAAGGGGCGACGAAGCGGTCCGGGTTCTGGCCTGGAAATTGGGGGGGACAAATGGGGATGAGGTTGGGACGATGGGCGGCGACGATGTTGCTGACCGTGCTTCCGGTGGTGGCCGCGGCTGGAGGAGTGACGACGACACAGGTGGCGGACGTGGTGTACCGGGCGGATGGCTCAGTGGCGACTGGCAGTATTGTGATCAGCTGGGAGGCGTTTACGACCGCGGTCGGGCAGACAGTTGCGGGAGGAAGTACGTCGGCCACGATCGCAGCGGACGGCACGTTCTCTGTGCAGCTTGCGCCGAATGCGGGAGCAACGCCGATGGGGAGCTATTACACGGCGGTGTTTCACCTGGATGATGGGAGTGTGACGCGCGAGTTTTGGGTGATTCCGGTAAGCTCGACGGCGGTGACGGTGGGCGCGATCCAGAGTACGGTTTTGCCGACCTCGGTGGCGATGCAGACGGTAAGCAAGAGCTATGTGGATACGGCGATCGCGGCGGCAGTTGCGGGCGTGCCCCTTGGTGGGACGACTCCGTTTGTGAATCGGTCGGGGGACACTCTAACGGGACCATTGGTCTTATCTGGCGATCCGACTGCGGCGCTGCAGGCTGCGGACAAGCATTATGTGGACCAGAGCGTGGTGAACGTTGCAAGCGGGCTGGCTACGACGGTTTCGGTGGCGCCGCAGCAGACGCAGGCGGTGGTGCAGCCGGCGGGAACACAGCTGCAGACGAACCGTTTCAACGGCACGGAGTATGCAAGCCAGTTTGTGAGTGGGCGCGGCAACAACGGCGTGGCGAATGCGTTGGCCAGCAGCGATTGTGCTGCTGGATGTGACGTGAAGGTGGAGCCGACGTACGCGTCCGCTGAGAGCTATGCGGTACCGAGTCTGCCGAGTGGGCCGGGAGCAGGTACGCATGTGGAGGACACGCGCGGGGGTGAACGACGGGACAGCTACATGAATCCTGTCGACACATTGGTTTCGGGAAATAATGCTGCTGAGGTCCTTGATGTCGCGTCTACGAGAACCGCGGCGAGTGTGTATCAGCAGACGAACTCGCAGGAGCCGAGTTCCGAGGCGTTGTTGATCAATCATCGTGGGTTGACCGGCGGATCGAACCTTTTCCCTGCGAGTATTGGAGGAACGTTTCCGTATTTCAAGAGTTCCTACAGCGCGCTGAGCGTGAATGGCTCCTATAACACGATGGGTCAACACATTCTCCAGCCGAATACAATCAACTGCTACGGTGTTGGGGATTGCCTGATGGGGTCGCAGATCCTCACAGCTTCGGGCGGATTTCGCGATGAGGCGGATGAGGGGGCGCATCCGTTCGACCTGCAAATCCGTGAGGATGCGCAGGTTTTTCAGGGGACGTGCAGTTCCGGATGCAGCACTGGATCGACCGTGGTGACGGTGGCTCCCACGAGTGGCGCTGGAACGCAGGGTGAGGGACGCTTTCTGATTGATAAGGCGCCAACGAAGGTGTTGACGGCGGGAGTTCTGACAGGCGGAGGTGCGGGCTCGATTGGTTCGCCGGGTGCAACAGCCATGTTTAGCGGGACGACCTTTCCGGTGAGCGTGTTCCTGCAAACGACAGGAGTGATTCCGGCGCAGTCGAACAACATGGCTCCTGGATCCGTGGCCGTTACCATTGCGAATTCTGGGGTTCCAACCGGATTTGCCACGAGCACAGCTACTTTGCGGAGCGCGAGTGGGGTGGCTTGCGTTGCGGACGCCGTGACGGCGTCGAACCCGACGAATTATGAAATGGTGACCTATACCGTTACAGATGCAACGCATCTGCAGATGAGCTTCAACAAGGTTCACAACACAGGGGCGACGCTGGCGTTTGGCGGCCTTTGCGGGTACGGCCTGGAGCAGACGGTAGATACGGCTGCCGGAATACGGCAGGTGTTTCCCGTGATTGGGTCAGCATCTGCGACTGGTCTCTTTTATGCCGCAGGGTTGGCTCCGCTGGTCGGGACGTCTGGACTGAGCAGCGGATTTTTGAATCTAAACGTTCCGGTGGCGAGTGTCGCTCGCGCGGGTGGAGTGGTAACGCTGATAACAGCATCGGCGCTGCCAGCCGATGTGAACGGTTTGACGCTGACAGTGAGCGGGATTGCGGATGCGACCTACAACGGCACTTATTCTGTGACAACAACAGGAACGAATAGTCTCACGTACGCGAGCATCGGGGCGAACGGCACAAGCAGCGGAGGTACAGTCACGCTGGTGACGGGTGGATTTACTTTGTATCCGATGGCGGAGGTGCTGGGTGTCTTTGACCAGAGAACGGCTAGCGTAGATGGGCAGCTTACGCTGGCTCCGAACAATGTTGCATGGAGCGCTGGAGACACGTTGGAGGAGCCTCATTTTTACGAGCAGGCGGTTGGCGCTGACATGGAGTTTGTATCCCAGATGACACCGCGGGCTACACCGCAGCTGCGGGCGGGCATCGAGTACGACGGCAACAATGGACCGGGGTTACGCGGATGGACGATTACGAATGCTTCGCCGGCATCGAACTACTTTGGGAACGGAGGCACGCATGCTGCTCCGGATACGGCGTTTCAGGCGAGCGGCGTTTGGAGCCGGGTATTTGAGGCAGAAGCCGGGAATGATGCAGTTTTTGATATTCACTGCAACTCGCGCGGGTGCGGGAGATGGGACTCTGCATACAGCCTGTTTCAGCTGGACAGTAGTGCGGGGCTGGACGTGGTGGGTTACCAGCCAGCCACGAGCACGATGACGTTTGGCCTGCGTGGAACGAACTACACTTTATCGCCGCAGGGACTGCAGGCAGGGACAATTAATGCCGGGACGGTGAACGCAACGACTCTCAATGGAAGTATCAGCGCCGGCAGTGTGACGGGGACGCTGGCTGCTTCCCAACTGCCCGTTTTCGGAGGTTCGGGAAGTACGCATGCAACGGGCGCGGTGCCGGATCCTGGATCAGCCGCGGGAACGTCACGGTATCTGCGGGAGGACGGGAGCTGGGCCGTACCGCCCGGGAGCGGAGGTTCGGGCACGACCAGCCAGAGCTCTGGGGCGGTACTGCTGGCGGGGGCTTCCGCAGATTATAGTTTTCGCGACGCTGCAGGAATGGCGGTGGCGGACAGTAGCGGGAACGGGAACAACGCAACGCTTTCTTCAGGGGCCAATGCACCGACCTGGAGCTCGACAGGGTTGGTGTTCGCGCCACAACAGGGTGTTGCGTTGCCGAGTAGTTTGAATGGTACGCAGAGCTATTTTATAGCGGTGTCGATTAATCCCATTTCATCGAGTATGCCGACGAATCAGTATCCCGTGCTTCTCTCGAGTTCGGCGGGAGGAGGCGGTTTCAACCTGATGTATGCCCTGAGTACAAGCTCGGGTCAGTTCATTCCAGGAGCGTATGCACCTACGCTTTTTGTGAATGGACAGCATTCGACCGAAGCGCCGAATCTGCTGTCGGGGTTTCATGTGTTGGGAGTGGTGCTAGGTTCGGGGTCTGGAGCGGTGGATCACTTCTACATCGATGGAACGGAGGTCGCGAACTACACCGCGCAGGGCAGTTCGGCGGGGGCACAGACTTCCGGGAACATGTATGTGGGATCGAGCATGGCAAATCCGTGGGGTTACTCCGGGTTCGCTGGTACCGTGTATCGCTTGAGAACGTATCCATTTGCGGTTGGCGCATCGGACGCCAACACGATCAGCGCGGCGATCCGCAACGAAGTTGCGTTACGCGGGGTTTCCACGTCGCCTCAGGCAGTCCAGCTTGCGGCCCCGCAACTACACGCGGTGGGTGACTCCATTACGTATGGCCTGGGTGTTTCGACACCGTGGCCGTCGATGTTGTCGCTGACGAATCAGCCGGCGTACACAGTGTCCAATTGGGGCGTCGTGGGAACGACGATACAGGCGATTGACGGATCGGAGCCGAACCGAGTTGCGACGAAGTGTCAGTCGAGCGCGGGACCGACGGTCGCTATTGTGTTCGCAGGAACGAATGACTTTGGGTCAGGCTTTGGGGCATCGGGGTCGCAGGTTTTTTCGTACCTTCTGGGCGAGGTGCAGCTCCTGAAACAGGCGGGATGTCGGGTTTTTGTGGGGACGATGATCTCGAGGGGCGGCAACGATGCGTCAGGCTCGACGAGCTTCGACGTAGACAAGGATGCGTATGATGGGCTGATTCTGCAACAGGCGAGGACCTTCGGGGCGGATGGCATCGTGGACTTCGGGGCGATACCTCAGCTGGGCGCAGATGGCGCATTTGCGGGAAGCTATTTCCAGAGCGACCAAACGCATCCGACGCAAGCGGGGCAGGCGCTCTTGGCCACGGCGGCCAGCAACGCCTTGAACTATGCGTTCGGGTACAGTTTGCTGAACCCGCACACGGTCACGGCATTACCTTACTCGATGACGGCGGCCGATGGAGCTGTGAGCCTGAACGGCCTGAACTCGGCCGGCAAGCTAACGCTGCCGGACTGCACGGGACAGAGCGGGGCAGCGTACCGCATCAACAATCCTCAATCAACGTACGCGGTGACCGTTGGATCATTGAGTGCGAATCAGTTGATCAATGGCGAGGCGTTTGGGACGACGGTAACCGTTCCGGCGAACGGGACCTTGGTGCTGCGGGATGTGCCGAACCCGAAGACCGTATCAGGTTGTCACTGGGAGATCTGATCCAAGTGGGAGCCGGGCTTCGTGCGAAGGATGGCGAGGAAGCCCGGATCTCAAGTTAACGATTCATCTGGTAGGGCGACTTGAGATGAAGCCCCTTAAGTGTGCCAAGAACGGCGTTGCGGGCGATCGAGCGAAGGTGACGCTTGACGGCGGCGCGAGCCATGAGCCGGCTTTGCCGACTGCGGAAGACGGATTCGTCGGGCGGACCATGGTGGAGGGCTCTGGCGCAGAGGTCGATGATAGAGTCCCACTCGCGAGCGGGGCTGAAATGCTGCAGCCAAGCTTGCCGGGCGAGCTCGCCGCGGGAAGCACTGCTGGCTCGATACGGTTCAAGGAGTTGGGGGAGGCGAGCGATGTCTTTTTCGGGGATGCGAAGAAGGAATCTATCCCAATCGACGTGTGGCGGGAGCAGGTAACGGTCGGAGATGAGCACCGGAGCGATGCCGGCGCTCATCACTTCGAACAGGCGAATGCTGCCGGATCCGGCTCCGCGGGGGCACAGGACGAAGTGGGACTGTGCGAGGGTTTCGGCGTATTGGCGCTGGCGGTCTTCGCGTCCGGCTTGGCTGAGATCCCAATGAAAGTAGGTGGAGGTGTTCTCGATGCGGATGTCGGGGCGACTCCAATCGAGATTGAAGAGGCGTTTGCGCAGCATAGAGGTGCTGCCGCCTCCGAAGGAGAAGAGGAGCGTCTTCGGGGTCGCGGAAGCGGGTTGGACGAATGGATTGCTGAATCGGCCGTTGTGCGAAACGTAGCTGTAGCTAAAGGTGCGCCCATTGCAGCTGCTTTGGTCAACCTGAGCGGAGCAGTAAATGCCGGGCAGTAGAGGGAGGTAGTTATCGTCTTCGGTGTAGATGGCAGCTTTTTCTTTCCACTGCCGATAAACGGGGTGAGCAAGCAGGCGCTGCGGATCGGCGCCGAAGCTGCCGATGAACAGGACGAGGTCGGCAACGGCGGGATCGTCGGTAAGGGTGTGCGTAAGGCTGTGGGCGGCTCGATCTGGTAGAAGCGTGGCGAGTTCAGTCTCGTCGACGGGTGCGAGAAAGATCTTCATGGAGAGCTCGACTTCATTGTGCGACAGGGAGATATCGATGTCGAGCAACGCCGAGGCGGTGTGATGACGTTTGGACGATGGGATCTGGCGGAGCTGCTTGAGTTGGGTGGCATGCTGGATGAGCGCATTGCGGAGCTGGACGGGGAGAGGTTGGGAGAATGGCTTTCCGCAGCGTTGCTCCGTGTGCGGGACAGAGAAGGAGTGGAGCGAGTGTTGGCGGCCAACGCGGCGCAACGCGCGTTTGAGCAGAGGCGCGGGAGGCAGAACATCGTTCTCAAGGCTCGGCAGATGGGCATGACGACTTGGGTCGCGGGGCGTTTCTTTCTGAAGACGATTACTGCGCGCGGCGTGTTGACCGTGCAGGTGGCGCAAACGAGGGATGCAGCGGAAGCAATCTTTCGGACGGTTCAGCGGTTCTGGGATCATCTGCCGGAGTCTCTGCGGGAGGGCGCCTTACGGCGGAGCAGGGCGAATGTCGGGCAGATGATCTTTCCGGAGTTGGACAGTGAGTTCCGGGTGCTGAGCGCGTCGGATGAGAACGGGGGACGGGGGCTAACTATCCAGAATCTTCATTGCACTGAGGTGAGTCGATGGCCGGGGGACGCAGCTGCGACGTTGGCGGGGTTGCGGGCTGCACTGACGCCGATGGGTGAGGTGGTGCTGGAATCGACGCCGAATGGAGCGTCTGGCTGCTTCTACGAAGAATGGACCGCGTCCGAAGAGAGGGGGATGGTTCGGCACTTTCTGCCTTGGTGGATGGAACGAGCCTATGTCGGCGAGGTGGTCGACAACTTGCGGGAGGACGAGCGCGAGCTGGTGCGGGAGCATGGGTTGACGGCGGCGCAGATCGGATTTCGCAGGCACTTGGAAGCAAGCTATCGTGGGCTGCGCGCGCAGGAGTTCGCAGAGGACGCCGAGACGTGTTTTCGCGCTACTGGGGCATGCTGCTTCGAGATCGAAGCGGTTGAGCGAAGGCTAGGGCAGGTGGGCGCGGCCGTGGAGCGGCGGATGGGCGGAGCGCTAGAAGTCTGGTTGCCGCCCATAGCCGGAAAAGATTATGTGCTGGGGGTCGACACGGCCGGGGGTGGGCCGAATGGCGACTTTGCCGTGGTACAGGTGATTGAGCTGACTATGGGCGTTCAGTGCGCGGAGCTTCGGGTGCGGGTCGGGGCGCTTGAACTGGCGCGCTTGGCCGCCGAACTGGCGCGAGAGTATGGACAAGCGATGTTGGGGGTGGAGCGGAACAATCATGGCGCGGCGGTGCTGGCGTATCTCGACAGCCTGGAGCGGTACCCCCGCGTTTATGCGCAGGGCGGGATGGCGGGATGGCTGACGACGGCGGGAAACAAGCCAGGCATGGTAAGCCGGCTAGGAGCGCTGCTCGTAAATCAGCCGTGGCTGTTTGCGAGCAGGCGGTTGCTGGAAGAGTGCAGAACATTTGTAAGCCGGCCGGGAGGCGGATCGGGCGCAGCAAATGGATCGCATGACGACTGCGTGATGGCGATGGCGATCGCACAGGCGGTAAGAGCGGAGATGCTGACGCGGCGAGTGAATTGAGGTGCCCGATGATTTCGGGCTGGGGTGCAGTATGCTGCTGCTGAGGGGCCGTGCGTGGCAGTATTGGCGGTGCAGGCAATCCGGCGAATGCGGGGCGGAGCGCAGAGCCAGCTCATGCTGGGATCTGACGGGAAGCTCTGGGTGGTGAAGTTTCAGAGCAATCCGCAGCACGTGCGTGTGCTGGCGAATGAGATGATCGCGACGCGACTCGCGGCGGCGGCGGGTTTGACGGTGCCGGCGTGCGATGTGGTGCAGGTGACAGAGTGGCTGGTGGCGAATACGGCGGAGATGGTGTTTGAGGCCGGCCGGGGCGAGTTGCGACGATACGATGCTGGGTTGCAGTTTGGGAGCCAGTACGTGGGCGGGTTGATGCCAGGGCTTACGGTGGACTACCTGCCGGAACAGCAGCTCGGGCAGGTAAAGAATCTGGCGGAGTTTGCCGGGATGCTGGTGCTCGACAAGTGGACGGGCAACTGCAATGGACGCCAGGCGGTGTTTACACGAATGGCGCGAGAGCGGCGGTATCGGGCGACCTTTATCGACCAGGGCTTCTGTTTCAACGCGGGGGAGTGGACGTTCCCGGATTCTCCGCTCCGGGGCGTTTACGCTCGGAACTTGGTGTACGCCGGGATACGGAAATGGGAGAGCTTTGAACCATGGCTGAGCCGGGTGGAGGAGATGCGGGCAGAGGTGGTGTGGGAGGCGGCGGAGGGTGTGCCACCGGAGTGGTATGGCGGCGACCTAAGCCTGTTGGAGCGTCTGGTGGAGACGTTGTTGCACCGTCAGAGCAGGGTGCGGGAGTTGATTGAGAGCTTTCGGAAGTCCGATCGCCATCCTTTCCCAATGTGGGACGATCGAAAAAGAAAAATGGCTGGGGGACAATGGGAGGCGGCTCCATCTCTCATCATGTAAGGAGGAGGGAGTGATGGAGCGCCTCGAGTGCGAGTTCTTCCTGATCCGATATGTGCCGGATGCCGTACGCGGCGAATTCACCAACATCGGCGTGCTGCTGCGAGAAGCTGGCCGGCCAGGGGACGCGCTGATTCGGTTTACGCGGAACTGGAGCCGGACGGAGTGCTTCGGCAGCGATCTGGATACCGAGATGCTGGAAGGGCTAGAGACGGAGATTGGGGAACGGCTTCGTGAGGTCGGCTATGAGCAAAGATCGATGCTTGACCTGCTTCGGGATACGATGTCGAACGCGGTTCAGATTACCCCGGTGAGGGCCTGCCTGGCGGAGAGTTTGCCGGCGGAGATGGACCAGCTGATGAGGATGTATGTCGATCCCGTTCGGCAGGCGAAGACGGTGCGCATGAGTGGACGGGCTGCACTTGCGGGGACGATGCGACGGGAATTCGAACGCGCTGGCGTGTGGGGGATGATGCGGAAGCGTATCGCTGCCGCACAGTATACGCGGTCCGGGGATCCGCTAAAAATCGATTGCGGATACAGGCCGAACGGGACGATACGGATGTTCCAGGCGGTCTCTCTGAAGGGAGACGCCGAAGCGGCCAAAGTGCTGGCGTACTCTGCATCCCGCATACGGGACGGAGTCGAGCGCTTGGAGGGAGCGAAGCTTGAGCTGACGGCAATCGTTGAACAGGTGCGGTCGGTCGGTGAGGATGAGGATGCGATCGATCGATATCGCTATGGCGTCGGCTCGATGGAGGAGCAGGGGGTGCGGGTGTTGACGACCGCCGATCTTCAGCGGGTTGCGGAGACGGCGAAGCGCGAATTGCGACTCTGAACGGAAAACTAGGCTGGTGTACGAGGAGGCATGGCTGAGGCCATGCCTTTGCTTTGCGCGTGAAGCGTGCAGAAGGGATGGACTGAATGGGTTTGCAGGAACGTATACAAGGGGCCTGGCAGCAGCTCCGAGGGGTGTCGGCTGCGGGGTCGAGCGCGGGATGGTCTGCGGCAGAGCGGAAGACTGCGCCCATTCCTTCGATCTTCCAGCCGTACGGAGGAGGGCGCGCGGGACAGAACGCCATGCCGAAGCCGACGCCTGCGAATCTCCGACGGTTCGCAGAAACACCGGTGGTTCGGCGAGCTATCAATGTAGTGAAGGATCGAGTTGCCAGTATGGACTGGCAGATCAGGGTACGGCGCGGGTACAACGCGGCCGAAATCCCGGATTTGGCGGCGCGGCTGAATGCCTTGCGACGGTGCCTCGAAGAGCCGAACACGTCGGACAGCTTTCGCGTGTTGTGGGAGCAGGTGCTCGAGGATTTGCTGGTGGGTGGCTTCGGCGCGGTCGAGATGCAGCAGACGGGCGATCCGGGGGAGCCCTTCCGGATGTGGGCGGTGGATGGGGCGCTGATCCAGATCGACGCGACATGGGATGGCGACCCGCAAAAACCGCGATATGCCTATGTCCGGCCGGGAGCTGCGCGGACGAGCGCGGTTCCGCTCCGGGATGACGATCTGATGTACATCCGGCTGAATCCGCGGACGCATACGCCGTTCGGCCTGGGGCGGCTTGAAGTTGCATTCGAGACGGTAAACCAGTTCCTGAGCGCGACGCGGTATGCGGGGCGGCTCGCCTCCAACTCCGTCGTGCAGTATGCGCTTTGGCTGAACGAAGCGACACCGGAGCAGCACGACCGGCTGATTCGGTGGTGGCAGGATGAGATTGAAGGCACGGGACGAGTGCCGCTGCTGAGCTGCGAACAGAAGCCGGAAGTCTTACGGTTCGCGGGCGGAACCGATGCGGACCTCCGCATTCAATGGCAAGAGTTTCTGTTGCGCATGGTGGCGAACGCGTTTGATCTGCCGCCGATGCTGTTGGGGTTGCAGGCGGATGTCAATCGGTCGACCGCTTCCGAGATGGCGGACGAGGCGTTCCAGACCGCGGTGGTTCCCGTGGCCGAGTTGCTCGCCGAGCACATCAGTCGCGACCTGTTTGCGAAGCGGCTGGGATGGAGGGAGTTTGAGTTCGTCTTCAACGACTTGGAGAGTCGCGACGAGATGGAGGAAGTCCAGATACAGACGGCATTGCTGAAAGCAGGTGTGCTGACTATCGCTGAGGTACGGGCTATGCGCGGGCTGCAGGATTTGACGACGGCGGTGACGGGATGAAACTCACCATCGACAACCTGGATGGCAAGGGGCCGATTGACTACAGCGGTGCGATCTCGAGCGACGGACCTCTGGGCATCGAACGGCAGCTGAACGCCCCTTCGCGCTGCACATGCCAGCTGGTCTTGGGGCAGGGATCCTTGGCGATGCCACAACGGAAGGGACGAGTGGTCATCGCGTCCGATGCTGGCGCGGTGTTGTTTACCGGGTACATTGCAACCACGCCGGAGATGGTGCTTGCCGGCGAGTGGGCGGGGTCGCCGGTATACCGTTTCGCGGTGAGTGCGATCAGTGATGATTGGCTGCTGGATCGGCAGAGCCTCGCCGGGGCGGCGGCGGGGCTCTCGCAGCCGGCAAGCGCGGTGCTGGGCGCGTTGACCTCACGAACGGGTGCGGGAGCAATTGCGACGAGTAGTCTGACGCAGACGAGGAACGTCGGCGTATTTTTGCCGGACCTTACCCAGAGCTGGTCAAAGAACGCCGGAGTGGTGGCGGCCGCGGCGTACTCCGGGTATCGCGTGGTGAGCGGGGCGCTAAGCCTGCTTACGGCCGGCGCTGTGGTGCATTCGTTCAGCGACAGTGACGGCACGTTGCTACCGCAGGCGATTCGCACGGCTCAGGTGAAGGAGCTCGCGAATGACGTGACCCTGACGGGAGAGATGGAGCCCTCGACGTATGTAACTGAGTTGTTTGAGGGCGACGGGACCACGACCGTGTTCAAGCTTTCAGCGCCGCCATTTCACCCTGGAAAGCGAAGCGGCGGTGGGACTCTGCTGAACGATCAGTTTCAGCAAGCGGAGCTCGACGAGGACGTATGGACGCTGACGGATCCTGGTTCGGTAATGTCGTTGGGATCTTTGGGGCTGTTATTGAACGGAGGAGATGGTCAGGATGGTGGAACAACGCTGACGGCCATTCCTTCGATTGAGATGGGGGGGACCCTGCTGATCGAGGTCGGCGGCATAGCCTTGGCGAACGCCAGCGACGGTGTGCTGGGTGGCCTCTATTCTGGAACGACGACACGACAGGCCTGCGTCGCTGGGTTTGACTTGAAGCAAGAGAGCGGAGCCACGGTAGTTACGCCCCTGGTGGACGGGATCGAGGTTGGGTCAGGAATGACTCTCCTGAGCGGGCATACATACACACTGCGATTGCACCTGCACTGCCAGGAGGCGCAGCGGGTGGGGCAGATCTACTATGCAATGGTTGAGGGTGCGTTGCAGTCGTTTGGCGGAGCGCTTGCCGCTGAACCCATGTACGTCGTGTTCGAGGTTCAGGATCTGGGTGCCGCCTCAAACACACCGTCGACGCTGCTGTATGACGGCGTACTGGCGTCGACTCCAGCTGTCTGCACCTTCTCCCTCGTGAACGCTGAGCAGATCTTCGGCACGATCGATTTCTGCAGGTTAACCCAGCAAGGGTCGGTTTGGATCACCAGTACGCCGCCATCTGCACCCAAGCAGACCCGGCTAACAGGAACTGCCGGCGAGGGTGTTGACTGTCATCTAACGACGACGGGTACGGTCACTTTCTTTTCGGGACGCGTTCCCGTTGCCGGCGAAGTCATTGTGGTCAGCTACCGGCTGACAGACAGGTCGGTTGCTCGGCTGAGTGACCCGGAGAGCATCGAGGAGGAGACCGCCTCGGGCGTTGCAGGTACGGCTCAGTGGCTGGGAAAAGTCTCGAGCCCGGTCGCGCGGAGTTCCGTCGATTGCGCGAACGCAGCGGCGGCCTTGCTGAGTCTGGCGACGAGCCCCGACGCGGCGCTCAGTGGCCGGTTCACTGTCGTTAACCCCGGTGCGGATATCTGGCCTGGGGACGTTCTCTCGCTGGCTCAAGCAGGGCTCACCCGCAATGTTCTCGTGCGGGAGGTGAGCATCGTGGACGGCGCTGCCGCACCGGAACTCATGACCTATGAAATGAGCTTCGCCAACGACTGGGCCGAAGCGGTCGGCCTGACGGTCTCTGAGGCAATCGCCACCGATGTCGTGCTACCGGTTGCGGCCGAGGCGACTGCCGGGGCTGGGGTGCTGCCAAACCTGGCGCAACTGCAGGTTCTCACCGCAAGCGCGACGGCGCTGCAGGTCGATGCGGGCACGGCTCCGCTCAATGGTGGCGGCTTTGAGGTAAGACGCCGCGACGGAGGTTTCTCGCCCAACTCCGATCAGGATCTTGTGCTGCGCAGTCCGGTACGAAGCTTTTCGATTCCAAGGGAGGCGCAGATGGAGCGGTACTACGTTCGGCAGTACGACGGATCGACCCCACCCATGTACTCACGTTTCTCAAGTGCAGCGTTTACGAATCTGCCGTTGGGGTAAGGTTTGCAAGCGAGCGAGAGAGAGGAGGTGAGAGACAATGACAGACTTCGAAGCACAGGTGCTTGCTGATTTGAGCGTGCTGAAGAGCCAGATGAAGCAGCTGATGGGAATCGGACAGCCTGGCCGGTTGACGCAGTTGGAGGAGCGGGTCGAACGGCATGAGCGGAGTGTGCAACGCATGAAGGGTGTTGCAGGAGCCGCCGGAGGCGTACTGACAGTGGTTCATCTGGCCATCGACTACTTCCGCCGGAACTGATGCCGGGAGCTCGGGCCTGATGCGCAAAGAACGTGTTGGGTGCGACCGTATAATCGGGCTATGAATGTCGGCCCGCTCGTTGGCGTGGTGATGGGGAGCCGAAGCGACTACGCCGTCATGCAGCACGCGGTGGATTTGCTTACCGAGTTCGGCGTGCGGCAAGAGGTTCGCATCGTCTCCGCGCATCGCACACCCGATCTACTCTTCTCCTATGCGGCATCTGCTGCCGAGCGTGGTCTTCGCATCATCCTCGCGGGCGCGGGTGGAGCGGCTCACCTTCCCGGGATGATCGCGGCAAAGACATTGCTCCCCGTCTTCGGCGTGCCGATTCCCGCAACGGCGCTGCAGGGAATGGATGCCCTGCTCTCGATTGTGCAGATGCCGAAGGGCGTTCCGGTGGGAACGTTGGCGATCGGTGCGCCTGGCGCGGCAAACGCGGCGCTGCTCGCCATCTCCGTGCTGGCCACGGTGGATGCTGACCTGCAGAGAAGGCTGGCGGCGTGGCGCGCAGCGCGGCGAGACGAGGTACTGCAGCAGGAAATCGAGAGCGAGGCACAGGCGTGAGCGCACAAACAGGAAGCCGCGCGGAGGTGCTGCTTCCCGGTGCCACAATCGGCATCTTCGGCGGTGGGCAACTCGGCCGCATGACCGCCATGGCAGCACGCGCAATGGGCTATCGCATTCTGGTGCTCGATCCTGACCCCGCCTGTCCGGCGCGGTTTGTCGTCGATGGGTGCATCGAAGCCGGATGGGACGACTCTCGCGAAGCAGCAAATCTCGCCCGCGGCTGCGACGTCGTGACATTCGAAATCGAACAAATCTCGCCGGCGAGCATGGAAGCGGCGGCCGCATTTGCGCCGGTCCGGCCGGGTGCTGCGATGCTCAGCATCATCCAGGACCGCATCGAGCAGAAGGATTGGCTAACGCGCAACGGATTCCCTGTTGGACCCTATCGAGGAGTGCATTCGCTTGACGAACTACGCGCCGCCATCCGGGAGTTCGGCGGTCAATGTTTCTGCAAGAGCGCTCGTGGGGGATATGACGGACGCGGTCAGGGGCGCGTCGGCTTTGACCAGAATGTCGATGCCGAAGCTGAGGTACGTGGCGCGTGGGAGGCGTTGGGCGAGAGCGCCGGCGTCGTCGAGCAGGCTGTTTCGCTTGAGCGCGAGATCTCCGTTCTCGTCGCCCGATCACCGCGCGGCGAAGTTATGGTGTACCCACCCGCGTGGAATCACCATGACCACCAAATCCTGACCTGGAGCGTCATCCCGGCTCCGCTCACGACCGCGCTCGAAAGCCAGGCACGCGACGTCGCGGAGTCCATCGCCGACACCTTTCAACTCGAAGGCCTGCTCGCCGTGGAGATGTTCTGCACCACGGGGGGCAGGCTGCTGGTGAACGAACTCGCTCCGCGGCCGCATAATAGCTATCACGCAAGCGAACGAGCCTGCGTCACGAGCCAGTTCGAGCAGCACGTGCGCGCCGTCTGCAATCTTCCCCTCGGGGAGACCACCGTAGTGCAGCCCGCGGCTATTGCCAATCTTCTTGGGGACGTATGGCTCAACGAAGATGGCCGGGCGCGTGAGCCGCGCTTCGACGAGGCGCTGACCGTTCCCGGCGTTAAGCTCCACCTCTACGAGAAGCTGCGTCCGCGTAGAGGTCGAAAGATGGGCCATCTCTCATCCATCGGCGGAACGACCGACGAGGCAGCAGCCGCGGTACTTCGTGCAAAATCCCTGTGTTGACGAAGTTGGCCGCGAGACTTCCCGCTCCCTGTCACCCGATGTCTTCGGACCAGTTCTCCAGATACGCCTTGAAGTCGGACATGAATTTGCCTGCATCGGATCCATCGATGATGCGGTGATCAAACCCCAGCGTAAATCGCTGGATGCTGCGCACTGCGATCGTGTCCTGACCGTCCTTGTCGCTGAGCACCACCGCTTCCTTATTGAGGCCACCAATACCAAGGATCGCTGACTGGGGTTGCGCGATGATCGGCGTTCCAAACTGCTCGCCAAAGATGCCGGAGTTGGTCAGCGTGAATGTCCCGCCCGTTACCTCGTCCGGAGCCAACTTCTTCGTACGCGCCCGCTCCGCGACATCCACAATGGAACGCGCAATCCCCAGAAAACTCTTCTCCTCGGTCTGCTTGATCACCGGCACAATCAACCCCCAATCCAGTGCGACCGCGATCCCGATGTTGATACTTCGGTTGTAGCGAATCGCCTCTCCCTCGATCGCGGAATTCACAATGGGGTGCTTGCGCAAAGCCATGATTGCAGCCCGCGTGAGAAACGGCATGTACGTTAGCTTGACGCCGTTCCGCTGCTCGTACTTCAGCTTCTCTTTTTCCCGCAAACGCACGATACGGGTCATGTCCACTTTAAAAACTGTGTGCACATGCGCGCTCGTCCGCTTCGATTCCACCATCCGCTGCGCAATGATCGAGCGCATCTTCGACATCGGTACCAGCTCACCCGGCTGCGGTGTCGATGCAGCAGCAGCCTTGGCTGGCGCTGTCGTCGCGGCTGCGGACTGCGCCTGCATGTAGGTCGCATGCGTCGCTGCATCCTTCGGGAGCGAACTGGCTGCGACCGCGGGTGTCGTATGCCCCTGGAACTCTGCGACCGGCTGCGCGCTCGCCTGCCCCTTGCCTGCCTGAACCCCACCTTCCAGGTGCCCTAGCAGGTCCTGCTTCGTAATCCGTCCAGAAGCTCCCGTTCCCGAAACCTGCGACAGATCAACGTCGTTCTCCTTCGCCATCTTGCGCACCAAGGGCGAGGACCGCAGCGTTCCAGCCTGCGCCGCCGCGGGTGCCCCCGAAGGCTTGCCATCGTGCTGCGCCCCAGGAGCAGCCTGCGGCACCGTTGCCCCCGTCGCCGGTGCACTCGCCGCCGGAGCTTTGGCAGCCGCGCCGTCCCCAACGATCGCAACCACGGTGTTGATCGTAACTGTCTGCCCCTCACTCACCCGGATTTCCTTCAGCGTTCCCGCCACGGGCGACGGAATCTCCGCGTCCACCTTGTCCGTTGAGATCTCGAAGATCGGCTCGTCCCGCTGCACACGATCGCCAACCTTCTTCAGCCACTTGGTCAGCGTGCCTTCCGTAATTGACTCGCCCATTTGCGGCATCAGCACCTCGGTGCCGGTGCCATCCGTGTCAGCCTCGCTCGACGGCTTCTCCGCTGGCGAAGGCATCGCAGCCTCCGTGCCCGGCACGCCCGCCGGATTTCCTTGCATCGCCGCCGGTGAGTCTGCTGCGGCTGGTGTCGCGCTGTTGTCCGCCGGAGTCGCTGCCGTCTCGTCGCCCGCTCCCGCAGCGGAGATCGCACCCGCTCCGTTTGCCTCGCCAATCGTGCACACGACCGTGTTGATCCCGACGGTCGTACCCTCCGAAATCTTGATCTCCTGCAACGTGCCCGCAGCCGGCGACGGAATCTCCGCATCCACCTTATCGGTCGAAATCTCAAACAGCGGCTCGTCTCGCGCTACCGTGTCGCCCGGCTTCTTCAACCACTTCGTAAGTGTGCCTTCGGTGATGGACTCGCCCATCTGGGGCATGATGACTTCAGTCGGCATGTGCTTCCTTCTTCGGGTTGCGAGCGCTCTCAACCGGCACTCGTGACAGTGGGATTATACGGCGGCAGCCCCGGCGAGATCTCTCCGCAGCTCCGCCAGCGAGCCGTAGGCCAGCATCTGCCGCCCAAACACCTTGCCGAAATTTCGCGACACCACGTCGGCTGCTTCGGCAAGCGACGGACGACCCTCGGTTCCAAGCTCCGCCTCCAGGCTTGTCACCCCTCGATCCGCAATGCCGCACGGAACAATCCACTCGAAGTCCCGCAGATCTGTCGTTACATTCAACGCAAATCCATGCGACGTAATCCCCCGCGACACATGCACCCCGATCGCCGCAATCTTCTTCTCGAGCACGCTCCCTCCCGCGATGGTCCACACCCCCGTGCGACCGCAGATGCGCTGCCCCATCACCCCGAATTCTGCGCAGCTCCGGATCAGCACCTCTTCGAGCAGCCGCACATAATCTACCGGCCCCAGATGCGGGCCCTTTTTCCCTGGCAGATCGCCCCGCAGATCCATAATCGGGTACCCCACCAGCTGCCCCGGCCCGTGATACGTCACATCGCCCCCGCGGTTCGTCTCGACAACTCCCACCCTCAGCCGCCGCAGCTCCGCTTCCGAAAGCACCACATTCGCCCGCGAAGAATTGCGTCCCAACGTCAACACCGGCGGATGCTCCAGCAACACCAGCGTGTCGTCGGTACGCCCCTCAAACCGCGCGGCCACCAGCTCCTGCTGAAGCGCGAACGCCTCTGAATACGCAATCCGGCCGAGATGAAGCAGGCGAACAATCATGCCAGATCAGTTTACCGGTCACCGCGCTCTCATAGGTCTTCACCACCCGTCACGCGCATCTCAGAAAGGAGCGGAAGCTAAGGAGGCAAACCATGAAAGTTCTGGTCATCGGAGCAGGCGGAAAGAGCGGCACGGAGCTCGTCAAGCGGGCTCTTGCCCACGGACACGAGGTCACCGCTTTTGTTCACGACGCCACACAGTACACGCAGACCGGCGTTCGACTAATCGGGGGCGATGTGCTCGATGCCGACGCGATCGACGCTGCCGTCGCCCATCAGGACGCCGTGCTCGATGCGCTCGGTGGAAAAACCCCCTATAAGGAAACGACCCTCGAGACCAACGCCGCGCGCAATGTCATTCAGTCCATGGAACGGCACGGGGTCAAGCGACTGATCGTGATCTCCGTTATGGGCGCCGGCGACAGCGTCGAGAACGCAGGATTCTTCTACGAACACCTGCTTATGCCCACATTTCTGCGTGGAGCGATGAAAGACAAGGCAGGCATGGAGACTGCAGTCAGTTCCAGCAGTCTCGCCTGGACACTGGTACGTCCTCCCGTTCTCTCAGACGATGCGGCAACCGGCCACGTTAAAGTTGTCTCAACGGATGTGCAGCCGACTCACGAAACCGCTCACAAAATCACCCGAGCGGATCTCGCGGAGTTCGTCATCGAGCAGCTCGACACCGACACCTACGTCCGCCAGGCGGTCGTGGTTGCGAACAGCTAATCTAATCACTTAGCCCGTGCCGGAGCAACCTGCTCCGGCACGGGCTTGGGAGGGCAGGTATTAAACATTCACCGCCATGCCCTCCACACTCGCAAACCCGTCCAGCATGCTCTCCGCCAGCGTCGGATGCGCGTGAATCGTAAACATCATCTCCTCGATCGTCGCCTCCAGCTCCATCGCCGTCACGCACTCCGCAATCAGCTCCGTCGCATTCGGCCCAATGATGTGCACCCCCAGCACCTCGCCGTACTTCGCCTCGGAAACCACCTTCACAAACCCGTCATGCGAGTCCAGGATCGTCGCCTTCGAGTTCCCCACAAACGGAAACTTCCCGACCTTCACCTCGTACCCCTTCCCCTTCGCGTTCGCCTCCGTCAGTCCAACTGATCCAATCTGCGGGTCGCAGTACGTGCACGCCGGGATCCGGTCCCGCCGCACCGGCCGCGCATACTTGCCGGCCAGCTTCGCCGCCACCACCATGCCGCTCATCGCACCCACATGCGCCAGCTGCGGCAGCCCCGCCACAATGTCGCCGATCGCATACACGCCCGGCTCCGTCGTCTCCATCCACTCGTTCGTCGGCACAAACCCGCGATCCAGCTTGATCCCCGTTGCCTCAATCCCGATGTCGGTCGTCCGCGGCGCGCGTCCCACAGCTACCAGCACCTTCTCCGCCGACTTCACCTCACCCTTGCCGTCCGACTTCGTAAAGTGCACCTGCGCCCCCTCGGCCGTCCTCTCAATCTTGTCCACCTTGGCCGAAACATGCACATCGATTCCGCGCTTCTTGTAGAGCCGCAGCAGCTCCTTCGAAACGTCCTCATCCTCCGCGTTCACAAGCCGCGGCAACGCCTCGATAATCGTCACGTCCGCCCCAAAGCTCTTGAACACCGAAGCAAACTCAACTCCAACCGCACCCGACCCAATCACAATCAGCGACTTCGGCACGCTCTCGATGGTGAGAATTTCCATATTTGTCATGATCGTCTGATCCGGCGTATACCCCGGCAGCATTCGCGCGTCGCTCCCTGTCGCGATCACCACCTTCTTCGCCTGCACCGTCTCCTTCATGCCATTGCGGTCCACCTCCACCGCATGCACCCCGTCCTTCGCCGGCCCGGTCAGCCGGCCATACCCCTGCACCGTCGTGATCTTGTTCTTCTTCATCAGGAACTCGAGACCCTTCGTGTGCTTCGTAATGACATCATTCTTCCGCGCCAGCACACCCCTCCAGTTCAGCTGCGGATCCTTCACCTCAATCCCGTACCGGTCCGCATGCTTCAGGTGATCCCAGATCTCCGCCGAAAACAGCATCGACTTCGTCGGAATACACCCCCAATGCAGGCACGTGCCCCCCAGCTTGTCCGTCTTCTCGACCAGCGCCACCTTCAGCCCATACTGCGCCGCCCGAATCGCAAACGTGTACCCCGCCGGTCCGCCGCCAATCACCGCCACATCAAAAATCGTCTCTGCCAAAACAGTGCTCCGTTCCCTATCGCGTCCTAAGTCACTCTTCATCTTATTGGATGATCCAGCCCCACCTTCGGACGCGTCCCACTCAGTTCGCCATGTTTGCCGTTGTGATTGGCGTTGTTGTCTTTTTTGTTGTCATTCCCGCAGGGAACCTGCTTCACGGTTCGCCTTTCCCCTTCCAACACCCAGCAGGAAGCGCGATACTCTCCCCATGGCGACCGCGACCCTCATCCCCCTCTCCGAGTACCTCCGGACGACCTACCGCCCCGACCGCGACTTCCTCGCCGGCATCCTCAAGGAGCGCAACATGGGCGAACAGCCCCACGCACACATCCAAGGTATTCTCAGTCGCATCTTCGGCAACCACCGCCACGACTGGCAGGTCCGTGCGCTCCCCGAACAGCGCATCCAAACCTCCGCCGACCACTTCCGCATCGCCGACGTCTGCGTCCTCCGCTCTTCCGACCCCAAAGATCCCATCATCCGCTTCCCCCCACTCCTCTGCATCGAAATCCTCTCCAAAGACGACACCCTTGGCGAGCTCCAGCTACGCGTCAACGACTACGCCGGCCTCGGCGTCGAGCACATCTGGGCCGTCGACCCCTGGAAGCGCCTCGCCTACGTCGCCTCCACCCGCGGCTTCCTCCAACCCGAAGACCACATCCTCCGCATTCCCAACACCCCCATCCAGATCGACCTCCCCACCCTCTTCGCCGAGCTCGACGAGAACTAGCAACCCTTTACACGCCACCTCACATCCGTTCGCAACCCCTGCGCGCTTCCCGCTGCGACCTTTGCGTTCGCTGTTGCCTAGCCCTTGCCGTAACCGTCGACTCCCGCACGGAAAACCGTCATCCAACAAGTAGGAGTCGACCCATTTCACCCGAACCCGCCAA
>CALMVL010000309.1 GCA_937873265.1 uncultured Granulicella sp. | reverse complement strand
GCCACCACCTCACCCACGCCTGCAGCACACGGCCCATGGCGCACCTACACCGTCGATCTTTCGGTGCCAGCCAGCGCCCTCCTTACCCTCACCCCCGCGCACGAACTTGTCGGCACCGCGCAGTTCACCCTTCACAGTTACAACAGCGACGGTCAGCTGCTCTCGCAGTTTTCAAGCGCCGTCCGCCTCCGCCTCGCCTCGGGCACCGCCGGCCAACTCGCCACCGCTACCATCCCCATCCGTCAGCGCATCAGCGTTCCCCAAGCCGGCCCCGCCACCGCCGGCGATCTCTTCCTCCGCATCGCCGTCCAGAACCTCACCACCGGCCTCCTCGGCTCGCTCGAGCTCCCCCTTTCCGCCGTCAACAAGCTCCCGCCCGCTGCTTCATCCGCCACCGGCGCCCCACCGGCGCCCAACCCAAAACCCTGACCAAAACGCCTATCCTAGGAGCGGTGATTCCCTCGTCGCTCAACATCCGCTCGCGCTCGCTCCTTCGCGGAACCGTGCTTGTTCTCCTCGCCTTTGGCACATCGCTCCTCCTGACCGACTTCCCCAACAACCGCGACACCCTTCTGCTCATTCTTCCCGCTCTTGTCGCCACCGCCGGCCTCGTCGACCATGTCCGCTGCATGCGCCGCACCTGGAGCTGGTATCACGGCGGCGTCCTGCTGCTCATCTACATGGACCTCATGATCCTCTCCATGATCGCCTTCTTCCTCCTCTACCCCTCCCTGCACTGGATCGTCTCCGCCCATTAGGAAGCGGTTCCCGCTCGTTGTTCGGTCCTACGCTCGTCTCCCTGCGAGCTATTTCGCCGCCTGTTCCAGAATGGCGGCGGCGCGATTGAGGGAGTCCGTCAGGGTGACCAGCTGCGTCTGTGCGCGACCGGCGTCAGGCACATCGATCGCCTCGTTCACGCCCGGGATGACCACAGCGGCATACCCCGTGAACTCGCCGGGAGCGTAAATCGTGTGTTTGAACCAGGGACGCTTCGGCAGACCCACGGGGCTGAGCAAAGCGGATTCCGCCTCGCGAAGCGCCGCGTTGAGGGCTGTGGGATTCACCGGCGGAGCCTCCTGGAGAACGCGAACGGCCTTCCCGGCGGCCGCAAATCGATGTGCGGCCGTGCTGGCGGCCTGGAAGTCAAGCCCGAGCTTTGCCTCCGTGGCGCGTTTCGCCGCAGCGTCGACATACCCGACAATCTCCTTTCCGTACACCGCGTAATCATAGGGGAGCACGTCCGTATCGGCCATGTGCAGGATCTCCAGGCCGAAGACGCGGGCCTGCTGCTGCTCATACACAAAGGTGGGGTCTGCATTCTTGATAAACCAGTTGTAGTTATCGAACACAGAGTGGTACACACCGTAGGGTCCGTCGGATCCGATGTCGGTCGAGGGTACCCCGAGGTGCTGGATAAAGGGCGTGTAGTCAGAGCCGGAGCCCAGCGTGCCGACGTTGACATCGCTGTCGGCGCCCTGATCGCCGGGCTGGATGGTGTGCCGCATGTGGCCCGCGTCTTCGTCCTTGCGCCACTGATCGTAAACGCTGCCGCCCTTGGGCGCGGGAACCTCCTTCGTAACATCGCGGACGAACTGCTTGAGGGACGGAACAGCCGACGCGCCAAAGTTCGGCCCGGAGACGCCAACATCCGTATTGAAGTAGGCAACCGCGTGCGCGAGATGGCTGGCATGGTCTTCTGCCCACTCGGTCGAGCCGATCAGGCCCTCCTCTTCGGCATCCCAGGAGCAGATAACGACTCTGCGCTTGGGCCGCCATCCCTGCTTCAGAAGCACACCTAAACCGTGTACAGACTCAAGCATCGCGGCTGTTCCCGAGTTCGGGTCGACGGCCCCGTACACCCACGCGTCCCGATGATTTCCGGCAACCACCCAATCCTCCTTCTGGGCGGGATCGCTGCCGTCGATGATGCCGATGACATCCCAGATGGTGCGAAGCGCCGTGTCCTGCTTGAGGTCCATGTGGACGCGAACAGCCCCGGTGCCGCCAAGATGGTAATGAAAGGGTAGCCCCCCCTGAAAGTCATTGGGAGCGCTCGGGCCGGCGAGGCCTTCGAGGATCGGCTGCGCGTCCTTGTACGAGAGGGGATTGACGGGAATCGCGGGCTGGTCAGCGTTCGGACCGGAGCGGGTTTGAGCTTCCGTCAGCCGCTTGGAGTCGGGCAGGTCCGGGGTCGACGCAACTCCAGGAGTCGTGGGATCGCCCGGGTTGATGGGAAGGAACTGCGCAGAACCGCGCTGAACTCCCGAAGCCGGTCGCATCGGCCCGGCAGGATACAGATCGCCCTTGGCGTAGCCGTCGTCTGCCGGGTCTGAATAAATGAGGACGCCCTTGGCCCCGTTCTGTTGGGCGATGTAAACCTTCACCCCGCGGAAGTTGCCGCCGTAGCGGACGAGCACGATCTTGTCCTTCACCGAGACGTTGTGGGCGGCAAGATACTGGAAGTCAGCCAGCGTCCCATAGTTGGCGTAGACGACATCGCCGGTCACATCGGCGGAGGGTGACGAGCCATTGAAGGCGGGCGTCACGTCGGGGTTGTCCTGGAACGGGTCGCCACCATGGTCGTTCGGATCGACATGCTCAGGCGATGGCCCCGACATCAGCCTCTTTCCGCTGGCATCGAACGCCTCGACAAGGATGCTGACGGGCTTGTTCAGCATCACCCTGTACGGAACGATCTGCGTTTCGAGGCCGGCCGCGCGGAACTGCCCGGCGACATACTGGACCGTGACATAGTCGCCGGGGGACGAGGCCCAGTGAGGTTGAGCGGTGAGGGCCTTCAGGTGCTGGCCGGCAAGGGCCGCCTCGGGAACGCGAAGGAAATCAGCATCGGTCTTTGCTTCGGAAGCAAAGTCGCGGTAGCCGAACAGATGTTGCGGAATGGTGGGTGGGCCAGCCTCCGACCCGTCTTGCGAGGTCGTCTGAGCGAGCGCTGGGATAACAAGCAGGATCACGGAGGCAAGAGTGCGGGAGACCGAACGCGTCAAGAGGATCCCTTGAATGACAGGATGTGAGTTGAAAAATTAGGGTATCGCATCTTGAGGAGCCCGCGAGCCGGTCTATCGCAGAAAGAAGAAACGGCGTGTTCCCCGCAGCCTGGAGCTGCAGCGGAACACGCCGGGTTTACCTTCGGTCTGTACGTCTGGACGTTAGCTGCGGACAAAGCGGCGACGGAAGGCTCCGTAGACGCCAAGGGCGCCGGTGCCGAGCAGGGCGAAAGAGGCAGGCTCTGGCGTCGACGCGATGTTGAGGTTGGAGTCCAGTTCCGTCGGCTGCTCGTAGTTCGTGTTGAAGATCAGCTCGAAGGAGTAGTCGCCCGTCGTCACCGCGGATGGCAGCGTAAACGGCCCCTGGTCCGCAATGGTCTGCATCCCCGAACCGGCCGGCGTGATCAGGTAATTCGTGAGGCCGTTGCCTGTGACGTAAATGTAGGCGCCGTCGTCATGCGTCAGCGTGATCTTCTCGCCCGACGTGAGGAAGGTAGTGCCGTTGAGCACAAACAGGGTGCCATCGCTGTTCTGGCTGCCGGTAGCGGTCGCGGCGGGCGCACCGTTCTTCGCTGCCTGAGCGGTGTAGGTCTGCGACGTGACGTTCCCGGGGACAGTGTTCAGGAAGGAGGAGAGGCTGGTTCCTGGATTTCCATAACCCGTGTTGAAATTGATGCTGCTCGCGGTAAAGGAGGCGCACTGGCCCTCAGAGGTCGCTTCCGCATTGGCAAGCTGCGACATCGTCGGGGTGTTGATGGCATAGCCGCTTCCCTGGGCGGTCGGGCCACCGGTGGCGGATTGGATGCCGCAGAACGCGACACCACTGAATGAGCTTGCGTGAGCGACGACGGTGGCAGCAGAGAGGAGGCCAGATAGAGCAAAGAGAGTGAAGCGTTGCATGTGTGGAGATCTCCGTGAGAGTGAATGGGGGCCCGGGTCCCGTTGTTCCGATCCTCCATGCGACCCCGAGCAGAAGCCGCTGAAGATGTGATTGGTGCCAGAAGGTGGCGGCGTACTTCAGACCTGCTAACAATACCGCAAGACCGGTATACGCCGCCTCGAAAAATCGATTAACCGCGAGCGAAGCGGCGTCGGACCGCTCCGTACACCCCGAGAACCCCTGTGCCGAACAGCGCAAGGGACGATGGCTCCGGGGTTGGGACGTTGATGTTGGAATCGAGCTCAGCGGGCTGCTCGTAGTTGCTGTTGTACAGGAGCTCAAAGGTGTAAGCTCCCGTCATCACGTTGCTGGGAAGAACAAAGGGACCCTGGTCCGCGATGGTTTGGGTTCCCGAACCGGTGGGTGAGATCAGATCGTTCGTGAGGCCGTTTCCGGAGATGTACAGGTTCGCCCCGTCATCGTGGCTGAGGGTCACCAGTTGCCCCTGGGTGAGAAACGTGGAACCGGTGATCACGAACAGCGTTCCGTCCGAGTTCTGACTGCCTGTGGCCGTTGCTGCCGGTGCCCCGTTTGCGGCGCCGGTCGCGAAAAAGCTCGCCGATGTATTCCCGGAATACGCGAGAAAGCTGCTAAGACTCGTGCCAGGGTTGCCGTAGCCGGTCCGGTAGTTAATGCTGCCGGAGCTGAAGGTGGCGCAAACGCCTTCGGAGGTGGATTCCGCGTTGGCGAGGGTCGCAAGCGTGGGAGTCTGGATGGCATAGCTGCTTCCCTGACCGCCACTGTTGTATTGGATACCGCAGTACGCGGTCCCGGAGACGGAGGAAGCATGCGCCGCGGAGATCGACGCTGCAAGGAGAGGGGCGAGAGAAAGGCGGGTAAGACGCACTGGGAATCTCCTGAAGAGAATGAACTGCAGGGGCCGACTGGTACGGGGCCTGTTTGTCTTGCCTGGGCCGATGTACTCCCTCTTAGCAGGTTTGGGGCCAAACCGTTTCCGCATGTTTCACGGAACTTTTCAGAAGAGAAATGTGGCAATGTGCAATTCATTGCATGGAATCGTGCCCGTGAGTGCCACTTTTGTGGGACACCTCTGACGTGAGTCCCGGCCGAAACGTTGCCTGCTTCGGCCGCACTAGACCGTTTGGGCACAAAATTTGCAGCGCGTTGCAGCCAGGGGAATCTCGCCAAGGCACTGCGGGCAGCGTTTGGTGGTACTGGGGGCAGGACCGCGAAGGCGCAGAAGGAGGGAGTTGACCGGAACGACGATCAGAAAGTAAACGACGGACGCAACCAGAACGAACGAGATCGCTGCGTTGAGGAAGTTCCCATACTTGATGACACCACCATGCACGGTAAGCGTGAGCGCGGAAAAGTCGGGCTTGCCCACAATGGCGGCGATCAGGGGATTGATGACGTCGCTGACGAGGGAGTTGACGATGGAAGTGAACGCAGCGCCGATGATCACGGCGACGGCAAGGTCGATGACGTTGCCGCGGAGAATGAAGTCACGAAAGCCTTTGAGCATGGAAATCCTCCGAAGGTCATTAGTTGGAATAGGCGGAGTATACGCGACGGGTTGATTCCGACGTTTCAGCGAACTCCAGGTCTCATCGGAGCAGGCAACAGCACGTCCGAAAGCACAAGGTCATGCGCCGCCGGATCGCACCCGGACCGAACCTGCTATTTCGTGTACTCCGTCTTGTCCGGCTTCATCGTCGAAATCTCCACCGTCTCCACCTTCTCCTTCAGCGTCGGCTCCTTCGTCTCCGCCTCGGTATCGTTGCCCGTCACCTCGCCCCTCAACTCTTCCCCGCTCGACTCACGTTCCTGTGCCATCGCTCACGCCTCCCCGCCTTCAGACGTCGGAACCGATCCGTCAGTTGTCGCCCGCCCTGCCATCCCCCGAAGGTCGCAGACCCCGTCCCCGATCTAGCTATGTTCCCACCTCGCCAACGGGAGGAAGATCATTTCAAGAGAGACGGCTCAAGCCGCCCCCACCAAGGAGATCCCTCCCTATGCTGCATGACCTCGTTCTTGCCACGGTTTTCCTCGCCATGATCATCACCCCCGCCCTTCTCGCCATGCGCTCCGAACGCGAAGAAAAAGACGTCCTGTGATTCAGCCCCGTCCCTTGATTCCGACGAGGGACACCTGCAGCCGGCCAACACCCCATAAGACCATACATCGCGTGGCCGGAATGGCGTTCAACTTCAGCAACACTACGCTCGACCGCCCCTCTCCCGGGCTCTCCGTCGCTGCTGCAGATCACACCCGTCGCGAACTCTCCCGCGGCAACCTCCGCTACCGCCTGCCCGTCGCCATCACTCACCAGCAGGTCCAGTTCTCTTCCGCCTCCTAGAACGCAACACATAAGGGCCGACCCCAACCAGGGCCGGCCCTTCGTCGTTCTTCAGTTCTTGCTCTTGCCCCTCTTGTTGTCATCCCCGCAGGGGACCTGCTTCTGCCCTACCCCCGCAACGCCATCTGCTCGGAAACAATCTGCGTCAAATCCTGCTTCTTCAGCCCATGCACTTCCTCATTGAACTTGTCCACCTTCGACGACCAGTTCATCGAGCAGAACTTCGGCCCGCACATCGAGCAGAACGCTGCCTCCTTGTAGTAGTCATCCGGCAGCGTCTCGTCATGCATCCCCCGCGCCGTCTCCGGATCCAGGCTCAGCGCAAACTGCTTGTCCCAGTCAAACGTGTACCGCGCGTGCGAAATCGCATCATCCCGATCCCGCGCCCCCGGCCGGTGCCGCGCAATATCCGCCGCATGCGCCGCAATCTTGTACGCAATAATCCCGTCCTTCACATCCTTCTCGTTCGGCAGCCCCAGGTGCTCCTTCGGCGTCACGTAGCACAGCATCGCCGCCCCATGCCACCCAATCATCGCCGCCCCAATCGCCGACGTGATGTGGTCATACCCCGGCGCAATATCCGTCACCAGCGGCCCCAGAACATAAAACGGCGCCCCATCGCACAGCTCCACCTCCTTCTCCACCTGCTCCTTGATCTTGTCCATCGGCACATGCCCCGGACCCTCGATCATCACCTGCACATCACTCTCCCACGCCTTCCGCGTCAGCTCGCCCAGCGTCTTCAGCTCCGCAAACTGCGCCTCGTCACTCGCATCCGCCACGCACCCCGGCCGCAGCCCATCGCCCAGCGAATAGCTCACGTCGTACTTCGCCATCACCTTCGTAATCCGGTCAAAGTTCTCGTACAGGAAGTTCTGCTTGTGATGCGCCGTCATCCACTGCGCCAGAATCGCCCCACCCCGGCTCACAATCCCCGTAATCCGCTTCGCCACCATCGGCACATACTGGATCAGCACGCCCGCATGGATCGTGAAGTAGTCCACGCCCTGCTCCGCCTGCTCCTCAATCACCTCCAGGTACAGATCAATGTTGAGGTCCTCCACTCGCTTCACCCGGCTCAGCGCCTCATACAACGGCACCGTCCCGATCGGCACCGGCGAGTGCCGCAGAATCTGCTCCCGGATCATCGGAATATCCCCACCCGTCGACAGATCCATCACCGTATCCGCGCCATAGTGCACCGCGGTATGTAACTTCCGCAGCTCCTCATCCACATTGCTCACCAGCGCGGAGTTGCCAATATTCGCATTGATCTTGCACAGGCTCTCCACCCCAATCGCCATCGGCTCCAGCTC
>CALMVL010000308.1:6070-7131 GCA_937873265.1 uncultured Granulicella sp. | reverse complement strand
CTCCCCAACCCCGTCGCCCTCACCCAACTCGGACCGCGGCTTTTCTGGTTCGTAGGCCCGGGTAAACGCTTGGGGATCCGCGTCCAGATCCGGGCGAGGGTAAGTATATTCGCGGCAAGCCAGCGTCTCACGAGTGGCTTCGCGGCCCCGCTGACGTAAACGCGCCAAGGGCCAAATGATCCAGAAGTAATAGGACGAATGGCAGTGTGGGCCGCTCTTGGTAAGGCCTAATGTGGGCGACGAAGCCGAACCTTCCAAAAGGGCGAAAGAAGCTCGACCTCAATCTGGTGATGCCCGGCGGAGTCCGGCTCCACTTCATGACGTTGAGGGATCTGGCCCGGTGGGCGGTTGAGAACGCGCTTGGTCACGTTTGACGCGGACACGCGCCCTAGGACGCCCCCACTTGTCCTCAGCCGGTGGCGTTGCTCGGGATGCTAGCCTGTCTTCGGTGATCAGTGACCTTGCTCAAGAGCGAACCTGACCCCTTTCAGCTCGTAGAAGATGTTCGCCTCCTGATCACGGAGGCTCGGCGTCAGACCGTCGCCGCCGCCACATGGAGCTGACCGCTCTCTACTGGCGAATTAGTAACCGCTTCGCACGCAAGCTCTTCGAGAGCTTACGCAGCCATGATGCAGCAGCTGGCCGGAGTGGCTTGATCGAGCGCTGCGCTCCTCACTCGCAGGGTACGTCCGGCATCTCCGGCGAGATCAGGATGCGATCGCCGCCAGCCCTAATGCTGCCCTGGAGCAATGGCTTGGTGGAGGGGCAGATCTATCGGTTGAAGATGATCAAGCGGCAAACGTATGGCCGAGCAAGCTCGATCTGCTCCGGCTCCGCGTCCTCGAAGCGGGTTTGATAGCTGTGTTCCGACGCATTCGCAGGGTCACGCGCATCCCTCACCAGGAGCGAGCCAGAAACCAATTGTTCCTCAAACACAGCCGGCTCTACCCGTGTCCTTGTTTGAGAAGGGAAGCGGAAGACGATCAATCGCAATCCAAACCGATCGGTAGGCCTCGGTTTTTGGCTCAAAGTATGGAACGAACTCGGGACAAGGGGTTCGC
>CALMVL010000308.1:0-5970 GCA_937873265.1 uncultured Granulicella sp. | reverse complement strand
GCAGCTTGTGAGGCCCTCTACAAAGATCGCCGCAGTCCCAAGCACTTAGAAAACTTACGGAGGTCGGGTTCTCCAACGTCCAACTCTCGATGCGCCACGTGGTGCTCAACTCGGAGCGGTCCACCCGTTAGATCTGCGGGTAAACCTCCCACGAACATGGGATGGGCTTTGACGGAGCATTCAGAGAGGATGCGAGAATACATTCCCGATCGGGTTATCGTAGGACGGCTTCATCGGGTCGCCACCCCTGGATAACACAGACGGCCGTGGGGTGTCGTTTGATTACAAAGAGAGGGAAAGCGGTAAATAAGTGAGTGATATCCCTAAAGTTTTCGCGAGAAGTGCCGATAGGGAAAGGACAGCCTTATACGGAAGGCTGAATTCATGTAGGCAGGTTCCCAAAATGAAGCTCACACGTTCCACCCTAGAACGCTTTGATACCATTTCTCTCCAACGCCAGCACCAGGCCGGCGTTCACGCCACGCCTGCCGTCACTCTGCAAACGCGCGTTCGCGCCGCACTTACCACGTCTCTCGTCGCCGCGCTTTGCCTGTCGGCCCCGGTCGTGGCAGGAGCTTCGACGGCCACGTCGACCATGGCGGTCAGCGCAACTGTGGTTGCCAGCTGCACTGTGTCCACAACACCAATGTCCTTCGGCAACTACAACAACACACTGCTTACCAGCACCGCCACTGTGACGGCCACGTGCTCGAACACCACGCCTTACAACGTGGGGCTAAATGCCGGCACGGCGAGCGGAGCCACCGTCACCACACGGGCCATGTTCGTCTCCGGCACACCCTCCGTGGTTCTGAACTACGGTCTTTACTCCAACAGCGGCCACACTACGAACTGGGGCATGACGGTCGGTACCGACACCGTTTCCGGCACCGGTAATGGAGCTGCCCAGGCGATCACCGTCTACGGGCAGATTCCGGCCGGACAACTCGTCGCCCCCGGCTCCTACACGGACACGATCACCGCCACCATCACCTACTGATATGTTAACGACCCCACCCCGCAACCAGGCACCTCTTGCAATTCGAGCTCGCTCCGTTGCACTTGTTCTGTTCTCGTGGACGCTCGCCCTCGGCTTACGCAGCGGTATCGCACGCGGGCAAGCGTTGACTGTCATGCCGGTGCATGTCCAGATGGCGCCCGGGCAGAAAGCAGCCACGTTAAGCGTTACCAATGCAGGAACTGCTGAAACCTCCATCCAGATCCGCGCGTTTGCCTGGGCGCAACCAGACGGCAATGATCAGCTCACCGCCACAGACGCAATCGTCGCTAGCCCACCGATCGCAACCATCCGACCTGGCGTCACGCAGATTGTCCGCCTGATTCTGCGCAGATCTCCTGAGGCGCGGGAAGATACCTACCGCATTTTGCTCGATCAGATCCCACCACCCGTCGAGCAGGGCACCGTGCATGTGGTGCTCCGCATTTCGATCCCGATTTTTGCTCAGCCAAAGACCCGGGCCGTCTCTCTTTTGAAGTTTCGTCTCGAGCGCAGCGCCCAGCAGGTGTTCCTTACGGCTTCGAATGACGGCGTGATACACGAGGTGCTCCGCGGTCTGGAGCTTGGAACTAACGACGGCAAGAAACTTGACACGAACTTCAGCGGCTCACAGTACGTCCTCGCCGGAGCCACGCGCCGGTGGCTCATCGCACCGAAGAGCCTTTCCCAGCCGGCGGGCGATGCCCTGCGAGTGACTGCAAGCTCGCTCAACGGGGTCATCCAGCAACAGGTCCACAGTGCTGACGGTCCGTAACCATGCCCCGAGGAGAGGGTCAGTGCTCTCGTTGGGGAGATCCGTTGCGCTTGCTCTGATCCTGCTGTCGGCCTTCGCTTCAGCCACAACGGAAACGCTTCTGCTGGACGTGCAGATCAACGGACGTGCCATCGGCAAGATCGGCGAGTTTACGTTGCGGGACGGCGTCCTGCTCGCGACGCGAAACGAGCTGCACGAGCTTGGCATTCGGGGCCCGCAGGGTCTCGTGTCCCGAGAATCCCGAGAGCAGAGTGTCAGTCCCGACAGCCTGGTCGCGCTCTCCGATCTGCTCGGGCTGCGATGGCGAATCGATCAGCAGAGCCAGACCATTTACCTCGTGGCGACGGACGATCGTCTGTTGCCCAGCGTTCTTGAAAGGAATGATCGTCCTCGGTCGCAAGACAATGCTGATCCGGAGATCGAGAGCGGGACCGGCGTCACCCTGAACTATGATGTCGGTACCACCGTGAAAGGGACGCAGGCAGGTTCGAGCAGCTCTTTTGATCTGCGCGCGTTTTCGCCTTGGGGCATTCTCAGCTCTGGCATGCTGGCCTACGCCGGAGTTGGTAAGGCCACAATGGATCCGGCTTCGGCCCCTAACAGAATGGTACGGCTCGACACGTTGTACACTTTCTCCGATGTTGGCGCCATGCGGCGCTACAGCCTTGGTGACGTCATCACGGGTGGTCTAAGCTGGACCCGCCCTGTTCGGCTTACCGGCGTACAGTTCCGCTCCGATTTTAGTCTCCGCCCCGATTTAGTCACCTTTCCGCTTCCAAGCTTTGGCGGTACTGCCGCAGTGCCGTCCACGGTGGACGTGCTCGCTAACGGCAATCTCGTCTTGTCGCATCAGGTCGACGCCGGCCCGTTCGAGATTCCGCAGCTGCCGGTCGTGAACGGCGCTAATACGGTCTCGATAACGGTCACCAACGCGTTGGGCCAGCAGGTCAGCATTACCCGCCCTGTTTACGCGAGCACATCCTTACTGGCTCCGGGTCTACAAACGTTCTCCGCGCAGGTCGGGCTGGTGCGGCGGGAGTGGGGTCAGCTTAGCAACGACTACGGCAAGGTCGCCGCGATTGGTGATTACAGCTTAGGTCTGACCCGGAATGTCACTGTCGAGGCGAGCACGGAAGCAACCCCCGGTACGGCTCTCGCCGGTGCCGGCGCAGTCGTCGGCGTCGGTTCGCTGGGAATTCTTAACGCTTCAGCTACAGCTAGCGCCGGGTCAGACGGGGGTGGCGCACGAGTGTCGTTCGGGGCACAACGGATCAGCAATTTCGTGAGTTTTGGAACCTCTGAGATCCTTTCGAGTCGCGGTTTCCAAGACGTGGCTTCACTTAACGGAGACGCGATCCAGCGCCGGTTGCTGAGCGTCACCGGCGGTCTCGAACTTCGGCGGCTCGGCTCGCTTGGAGTTTCCTATGCGGAGACCCGGCAGGATCCGTCACCACATCCTCTCGGTGGAGACGCCATTGTAGGACAGCACGGCCAAGTCCTCTCCGTCAGCTACTCGCTGCAGTTCTCCCGTATGTCTGTCTACGCCAACGAATTCAAAGACTTCGCCAACACCGGCGGGAATGGCCTTCGTGCCGGCGTCATCATCCCGCTCGGCCGGCGGCAATCCGTCGAGCTCAGCGGCGGATCCGACGAAGGATACGGGGAAGCTCGCATCCAAAGGTCCGTCGCCGAGATCGGCCAATGGGGTTATGACGCCTACGTCTCGGGCGGCGATTTAACTCATGCTTTCATTCAGGCGCAATATAAATCGCCCCTGGGCCTGTTTACCGCGGGCGTCGACCAGGAGGGAAGCAAGCCCACGTTACGGGTGAATTCCCAGGGTGCTCTCTCGTGGCTTGATCGCACCATCTTCGCCTCCAACTCGATCTATGACAGCTTTGCCGTCGTGGACACAAATGGCCTATCGGACGTGCATGTACTCGACGAAAATCGCGACGTCGGTGCTACCAATGGCAAGGGTCGGCTCCTGGTGCCCGATCTCCGCGCCTTTGAGGTCAACCACCTCGCCATCAACCCGAACGATGTGCCTGTGGATAGCACACTGGACAGCGCCATCCGCAATGTGAAACCACAGGATCGCTCCGGCATCGTCGTTCGGTTTCCGGTCAGGATCAGCCACGCAGCCCTCCTACGCCTGGTCGATGACGCGGGTATACCGCTTCCCGTTGGCAGTAAAGTAGTGCTTCGTGCCGCTGAAATCACCTTTCCGGTAGGCTATGACGGCGAGGCATACGTGCAGGAGCTGTCCGCGCTGAACCAGCTGGATGCCGAACTTCCCGACGGTCGCAAGTGCTCTGCTTCTTTCGACTATCTGCCGATAAAGGGCGCTATTCCCACGTTCGGCCCGTTGCGTTGCAGGAGTTCGCGATATAAAACCGACCTGGCCGGCAGCGCTGCCATAGCCTACCCTGCGACGCAACCTGTAACATCGGAGACCTCCCCCTTACCTGGCTCGTCGACATTAAGGCAACCATAACACTATGCGAGATATGCACAGGCTCACAGAGTTTCCGATTTCAGTAAGTGACCGTCGCAGTCACGGTGTCTGTGTACGAACCCGGCGTGACGTAGTGGCTGGTGTACATAATCCCATAGACCGTGAGCGTTTGCGCGGAGCCGGTTCCCGTGCCGGCCACAGTGTCAGTCCCCACTGTATTGCCCCACTCCGTTGATCGTCCGGAGTCCGAGAAGAAGTGGTACGGGACTTCCGCTCCTGCAGGCCCGGTCATATAGCGCGTGTACCCGCTCGATTGACTGCCCGTCCCGCCATCCAGGCCAACGTTGTACGTTGTTGTGTCGGTACAGGTTACCGTGATCGTGGCGGTCGAGAGCGTCTGCGCCGTGGGAACGTAATTACCAAAGGCAAGCGAGCCGACGGAAAGCGTGCAGTTCGCTACCACCGTTGCAGTTACGGTAAAGGTGACCGTGCCGCTGTAGTTCGTCGACACGGTAATGGTATCGGTGTACGTGCCCGGCG
The DNA here is from genome assembly GCA_937873265.1 of uncultured Granulicella sp. Taxonomy (GTDB): domain Bacteria; phylum Acidobacteriota; class Terriglobia; order Terriglobales; family Acidobacteriaceae; genus Edaphobacter. The sequence continues at coordinate 1,200 of CALMVL010000308.1, read as the reverse complement.
GAACCTGTTGCCCGGACGTCAGTTGCGGGTAAATGTAGACGGTCTGCGCCGACCCCGTTCCCGTGCCTTGAACATATCCAGTTCCTGACGAGTTACCCCAGTTCGTCGTATGCGACGCATTCTGATATAAGCCGTAATTCAGCGTGTAACTGCCGTTGGTCATCTTGCGAACGGTTTCGGACGCTCCGCTGCCTTGGCCCGCATTCAATAAAATCTGGTACGTATCGCCACTCGGACAAGTCACGCTTAGCGGAGAACTCCCCGGCGAAACCGGCGATCCCGTATAGTTGCCGAAGTTCACATTGGTCGCTGAAATTGTACAACTCTGCGCCAACACCTGCAGAGCAGTGGAAAGGAGCAGCAGCAGAAGTATGAGACAAAGCAGTCTTTGGCGTTGCCAAGTCACGCTGAGGCGATCCTGACGTCTTGCTAAAATGACTTGCCCTGGCTAGAACAGTTCGGCCTTTTTCCAATGATGCGGTTCATGACTGAACTCGACCTCATCCGCGTTTGCGTTCACCGAAATCACGGCCAGAAGCAGAGCGCAACTTCCGCTGCGCATCATCCTAGCAAGGCTGAGCGGCCGGACCATCGCCCAAAAGTTGTACTGCAATGGAGATCGCGGCCATGCCGACCAGAGGGCATTAATGTTGGCGTCTTTGGAAGAGTGATCTCAACCGATGCCTTGTTCTGCTTCTTGCAGAGCACAATGCCAACGGTCGAGTTCTCGCCCTCGGTCTTCACGAAGCGATCGAAGTAGTTGACGCACATCTTCATCTGGCCGAGGTCCTGGTGGGTCAGCTTGCCGATCTTCAGGTCAATGAGCACATAGCAGCGGAGGAGCCGGTTGTAGAGCACCAAATCGATGAAGAAGTGCTCTTCGTCGAAAGTGAAGCGCTTCTGGCGGGCCTCAAAGAGGAAGCCCTTGCCGAGTTCCAATAGAAAGTTCTCGACGTGGGTCACGATCGCCGATTCGAGGTCCGACTCGGAATAGCTGGCCTTCTCCGCCAAACCCAGAAACTCGAGGACGTACGACTCCTTGAGGAGATCTTCAGGCTTAGACACCTGGTGTCCCTCTTGGGTCAGGGTTCCGATCGCTCCGCGGTCCCGGCTCAAGGCAAGCCTCTCGAACAGACCCGCGTTGTATTGGCGCTTGAGCTCCCGCAAGGTCCATCCCTGCTGGGTAGCCTCGATCTCGTA
>CALMVL010000307.1 GCA_937873265.1 uncultured Granulicella sp. | reverse complement strand
GGTGGAGCTGCGAGACGATGACGCGCTCGGTGCCGTTGACGATAAAGGTGCCGTTCTGGCTCATCAGGGGGATGTCGCCAAAGAAGACTTCCTGCTCCTTCATGTCGCGCAGGGTTTTCTGCCCGGTTTCAGGGTCCTTGTCGTAGATCTTGAGGCGGATGGTGACCTTAAGCGGGGCCGAGTAGGTCATGCCGCGCTCTTCGCACTCGGCCTGATCGTACTTGAGCTGCAGGCCGACGGGATCGCCGCACTTGGTGCAGAAGTCCGGGGTGTTCTTGTTGTAGGTACCGCAGAAGTTACAGAGGACGTCGCCCGGATGGAAGGGGTCGGTGATGACCATGTGGCCGCAGTTGGTGCAGGCGGTGCGGAGGTGGTTGAGCCCTTTGAGATAGCCGCACTTGCACTCCCAGTTGCCGATCGAAAAGTCGACAAACTCGAGCTCGGAGACGTTGCGGAAGTCCGAGATGGGGAAGACGGAGGTAAAAACGGACTGAAGCCCGTTATCTTCGCGCTCCTGGGGCAGCTTATCCATCTGCAGGAAGCGCTCATAGGAGCGGCGCTGGACCTCGATGAGGTTGGGGATCTGAATGGAGGTGGGGATTTTTGAAAAATCAAGACGGCTACGGATCGCGCGCATTTCGTTAGGCATGCTCTCTCCTGAAGACTTTGCCACTCGAGGCCTCCCCGGAGATCGGAGTCTGCATCACACTGCCGCAGACGACCGAAGAGGGAGTGGAGACCAGGACTTCGGCCTCACGGGACTGCAGGTTGGTTGCGCCTTCGATGGATGGAGCCGATGCCCTCGATGCGATCGGACTCGCTGCGCAGAAGCTTAGGTACCAGGGGTCTCTGGCCGGTAAAGCCTGGATGCCGCGGGAAGGACCTGCGAAGCACTCTGCAGCGGTACGTCCTTGACTCATTCCCGAAGGAGCTGGGAGAAGGTGCCGGGGTGAAACCGGCAAAAAGGTCTTATGGTTAAGACGGCAAAGCACTCGCGGGGACAGCAACTCCCGTGAGTGCACACGAACTCTTTTCTAACTGGAAACTATGAATCGAAATGCCTGCCACCCTTTGAGGTTCGCCGTGCCTCAAGGTTGCTGCCGCTCGGTACATCTGGGTGACACCCTGCGTGACCGCCGCCCGCGACACAGGATGGCCGGCTCCATAGCCTGCGTGACGCCAGGATGAGCCGGGAACGTCTGAACTTTGATCGAGGCTGTCGACCGCGCGGCCGCACGCCGAAGCAGAACGAGCACCTCTCACATAAAAGAGGATAACGCGTTCTGCCCCGGCGTGCAAGTCGGGCAGGTGCTGCCTCGAACGTTACTTGATCTCGACGGTGGCCACGCCTTCGAACTTCTTGGCGATGGCGGCTGCGTCGTCCTTGGAGATGTTCTCCTTGAGCGGCTTGGGCGCACCGTCGACCAGGTCCTTGGCTTCCTTGAGGCCGAGCGCGGTGACCTCACGGACAGCCTTGATGGTGTTGATCTTGTTCGCGCCGGCATCCTTGAGGATGACCGTGAACTCGGTCTTCTCTTCGACCGGAGCCGCAGCGGCGGCACCGCCGCCACCCGCCGGAGCCGCAGCCGCAACGGCCGCGGCGGCCGAGACGCCGAGACGCTCTTCAAGCTTCTTGACCAGAGCCGATGCTTCAAGCAGGCTCAGGCTGACGATCTGATCTTCCAACTGCTGCATGTCTGCCATATCTCTTCTCCAAATAACTCTGAACTTGTGCTGCGGTTTGCTCGGGGCCACGCGCAGGCGCCTCGACTGCCCTAACCTGGATGGGGTTTCCGATGCGCCCAGACTGCGCACCCCGCCAGAAAGAGCGAAACTTGGGTTAGCCCTCAACCGGATTGGTCGAAGCAGCCTCACCGCCCTGCGAGGCAGTGCTGTTTTCGGGCTGTGCCGGATCAGCTTGCGATCCGGAGGCGCTCTCGGCCTGCGGATCGGCCTCAGACGCAGGATGGCGCGCAATCTGCTCAGCAGGCGTGGGCGCCTCCTCGGCATGCGCTGCCGCTACTGGATCGGGACTGGCGGGAGAAGACGTGCTCGTCTCCACCGACGTGGCAGGTGCTTGAGCGGTGGTGCTGCCCACGGCAGTGAACCTCTCCTTCTCGACCCCCTGGCCGAGCACGACGGCAAGGTCCCGGCCCGTGGCGTTGATCACCGTCGCCAGCCGCTGCGCGGGCGAGTTGATCAGGAAGAGCAGCTTCGAGAAGAGCTCCTCCTTCCCCGGCATGGTGGCGAGCTCGCCGATCTGCTCGACCGACAGAACCTGCCCGTCCACGATGGCGAGCTTGAAGGTGAACTCGGCGTTGTCCTTAACCCAGGTGGAGAGCGCCTTCGCCAGCACCACCGGGTCTCCCGACGTGTACGCGACCGAGGAGACGCCCTTCAAGCCCTGAAGCGCCGCCTCGATCCGGGTTCCCTGCCCGGCGCGCGCGGCCAGCTTGTTCTTTACCACATGGTAGGACCCGCCGGCGCCACGCACCGTCTTGCGGAGGTCGAAGTCCTTGGACGCGGTCAGTCCGGCAAAGGTGCCAATGATCGCGGAGGTGGAGCCCTTCAGCTCGGATGCGAGCTTCTCAACGTTTTCAGCTTTTTTCGATCGAGTCAGTGCCATGAAATGTCAGCTTTCTTGGTTGCTGGTTGCTGCCCTGAGAAACGACGCTCTGTTTGCGTTCGATCCGTTGCGTGATGGTCTGCGCAGGCCTACCGGCCGTCTACGCCTTGCCGGCCAGCTCCGCCGCCGCTTCATCCAGCGGAATACCAGGTCCCATCGTCGAGGAGAGCGTGATTCCCTTGATGTACTTCCCTTTGGCTGCCGACGGTTTGGCTTTCACCACTGAGGAGATCACCGTCTGGGCGTTTTCAACCAGCTTCTGCGGATCAAAGGAGAGCTTCCCAACCGGCACATGCACCAGCGCCGTCTTGTCGGTGCGGTACTCCACCTTGCCGGCCTTGATCTCGCGAATTGCGGAGGCCACATCGGTGGTGACCGTGCCCGTCTTCGGATTCGGCATCAGACCGCGCGGCCCGAGCACCTTTCCCAAGCGGCCGACCGACTTCATCATGTCGGGTGTCGCAATCAGGGCGTCAAACTCCGTCCAGCCCTCTTTTTGGATCTTCTCGACCATGTCTTCGCCGCCGACGAAGTCGGCGCCGGCCGCCTCGGCGTCGCGAATCTTATCGCCAGAGGCAATCACCGCCACGGTCTTGGATTTCCCGAGACCATGGGGCAGAACCACGGTGCCGCGAACCATCTGATCGGCATGCTTCGGATCGACACCGAGACGCAGCGTCAGGTCCACGGTTTCGTCGAACTTGGCGTACTTGGCCTTTTGGAGCAGGGGAACTGCTTCGCTCAGGTGGTACGGACGCAACTCCACCAGCGCGCGAGCCTTGGCAAGATTCTTTGAGATCTTCTGGGACATTCAGCTTCCTGTCTTCCACCCCAAAGGAGGATGCGATCTCCAGGCGTGGTCATCGACGAGCTCAGGTTGGACCTGAGCACTCTTATGAGAGTGACGCAAATCTCGTCGTCCGTCAAGTGGAAGTCCGATCAACATCGGGCCGAGGCAGGCAAAGAAAGCCGTTGACGTAGCGCTTCGGCTCGAGTAGCTTCGGGATAGGCGAAGAAATGGCGAATGTACCCGCACCTCCGGAAGACCAGACCGCGCTCTTTCCCATGTTTCCGCCCCAACGCTATGGCGCGTTGGCGAAGCTTGCCAAGGATGCCGAGCTCGCCGGCTCGGGACACCTTACTGAGTTTCGCGCCATGATGGCCCGCAGCGTGTTGAATCGATCGGTTTCCAAGCGACGCCTGTCGATGTCCTACAGCATCAACCCGTACCGGGGGTGCGAGTTCGGCTGCCGATACTGTTACGCACGATACACGCACGAGTTCCTGGCTCCCGCTGGGGCAGACCCGCCGGCGGGGATCGAACGAGAGGGTGGCGACGATCAGCGGTGTGGGCCGCAGATCGACCTGCGGCAGCCAGAGGCGTTTGAGCGGAGGATCTTCCTCAAGCAAAACGCGCCCTGGCTGCTGGAGCAGGAGCTGCGCCGGGTGCGCCCAGGGGAAGAGATCGCGCTCGGCACGGCCACCGATCCGTACCAGCCGGCAGAGCGTTGGGCGAAGCTGACCCGGGGCATCCTGGAGGTGTTTGCGCGCAGATCCGGACATCGCCTGGGCATCGTGACCAAGTCCAAGCTGATTGAACGCGATGTGAACCTGCTGGCCGAAATTGCGCGGCGAAACACCCTCGTGGTCCATCTCACGATCACAACGACGGATGCAGACCTTGCGAGGAAGCTGGAGCCCCGGGCTCCCCGGCCGGATCTGCGCTTCGAGGCGGTGCATCGGCTGCGGGAGGCGGGCATTGTTACGGGGGTGCTGTGCTCCCCGCTCTTACCAGGAATTACCGACTCAGAACACGCGCTGGACGGGGTGGCCGAGCGCGCGGCGGCTGCGGATGCGAGCTTTCTTTCCGCGGAGCCGCTGTTTCTGAAAGCATGCTCCCGTCCTACCTTTCTGAGCTTCGTTCGGGAGCACTTCCCTGCGCTGGAAGCGGACTACAACGTTCGCTTTGCCCGCGCCGACTTTGCCTCGCGAGCGTACCGGGAGCAGATGGCAGCGATGGTGGAGCGGGTCTGCCGGAGGCATGGCTTGGATCGCCGATCGACCTATGCGCTGCTGACCCGCGAGCCGGACACAGCACGGCGACCAGTCACTGCCGTGCGCGGGATGCCGGAGCAGCTCCCTCTGCTGGCGTGATCGCCTTCAGGTGGTCTGGACCCTAGCGACGCGGTTGGCATCGATGACCTCAAATTTGGCGGATCGGTTGTAGGTATGTGTGCCGGTGTTGCCTTCGAGCCAGTCGGGGGGGATGCGGGCGATGAACTGCTCGCGGTACTCAGTTTCTGTGAGCGTGAGGACCTCCGAGAAATTGAGGGCGTAGCCGTACGCTTTTCCGCAGTCCTGCGAAGGCCGAATCAATCTGCCGTCTTCGACGAAAAGCTTGCCTGCGGGCCGGGCACGCTGGACATCGGACACGACGGGGTTGGCGGGATGGGGCATCCACGGGCCGAGCAGGTTGTCGGCGAAGAAGATGCCCAACTCGTCGGAGTTGGAAAAGCGGCCGTTCGAGAGACCCACAAACATCCAGAGTTTTCCGTCGTGTTCGTGGACGGTGGCATCGACCGCGTAGACATCGCTGAGAAGTGTCGCGACGAGCTCCCAGCCGCGGGGAAAGTCGGTCGCCCGATAGAGCTCAACGGTGCGGTTTTCTTTGGTTTCAGGGATCATGTACATCGCCCCTCGGTGTTCAAAGACGAACGGATAGGAGAGGTGGTACGGCCGACGGAGGACCTCAAACACCGGCCCCGGATCTCCGGCGCTGGAGAGTTCGCAGCAGGAGATCAGGGCGCGGTGCTCGCGATAACGCAGATCTTCAAAGAAGAGGTAGGTCACACCGTCGCGTTCGATCAGGAACGGGTCGGCGTAGAAGCGATCCATCGGCGGACGGAACGGTCGGTACCCGGCCGCAGTGCTGTAGGGCTGTTGCGGCGAGCGGCGGCGAAGCGCCAGGAACCATTGCGGGTGAGCGCCGCGAAGCTTCGCGGTGAGGCGGCCCTGGAGAGATCGCGCGAGCAGCCGGCCGGCGAACGCGGTCATCTGCCACGCATTTGGGGTGCGGTAAATCCCACGTGTGTACGGAATCTGCTCGTTGTAGGTCGGCAAGGCCTCGAGCGCGGCCTGGCCGCCGGCATGGACGAGCTCCAGAGTGCGAATGGCTGCCGCGGCGGTTCGCCAATAGATGAAGTTGCGGTTGCGGTAGAGCGAGGTCTGGTCGGTGGAGGAAAGGCCGCGGTAGAGGACGCGGCCGCCATCGAGCGAGTCGGTGAGGACCTGCAGAATGGCGCCCGAGACGGGATTACCCTCAAACACTTCCCAGAAAAGCGGAGGTCCGCCGCGGTACTCGCGGTTGTCATCGTGGTGAAAGGACCAGACGCCGTAGCGGGCGGTGGCGAGGATGTCGCCCCGAATGATGCGGAAGCCGAAACGGAAGATGACGTCAAGCTTCTCGCGGCGGATGACGGCGAGATCGGCCTCTGAGAAGCGGTCGGTAAATCCTTTGCGGAGCGGTTGAACCTGGAGCGAGGGAAGTTCCGCGAGAAGGGGAGCGAGGTCGACGGAGGCTTTTGCGTCGTTTGAGCCGCGATTGCGCCTGTAGTCCCAGTGCTCGTACTTGTAAAAGAGCGTCTGTCGCCAGTGAGCGTCCAGGCGCTTGCGCAAGGAGACTGGCTGGTGCGGTGCCGGTGTGTTCCGGATGACGAAGGCGATGCGCGCAAAGGACGACTGCTGGATGTCCTCGACGATCTGGGCGACCCAGGCGTTCGACGCGTAGGAGTCCAGCATAAGACCGATCCGAAGCACGCGAGCTCCTGCCGGAGGGAGTGTGGAGCAGAGTCGATTATGGTCGAGAGAAAGCAGGCCTGCAATGATTTTGCGATGGGGCCGGGTGCCCTGGATGGGGCATGGCGGGGAAGCCACGGGTATGCAAAAGCGGCCACGGAGAGAACTCCGTGGCCGCTCAAAAAGGAGGGATGTCGGGTTAGGCGACGACCTCGAGACCCATCGATCGGGCGGTACCGCGGATTGTCTTCGCGGCGGCCTCAACAGTTGCGGCATTCATGTCCGGCATCTTCTGCGTGGCGATCTCCAGGATCTGCTTTTCGGTCACCTTGCCGACTTTATCCTTATTGGGAGCGGCAGCACCCTTCGCCACGCCGGCGGCCTTGAGCAGGAGGACAGGTGCGGGAGGCGTCTTGGTGACGAACGTGAACGACCGATCGGCATAGACGGTGATGACGACCGGGATCGTAAGGCCGGCGGTCTCCGGGCCTTTGGTGCGCTCGTTGAACTGCTTGCAGAACTCCATGATGTTGACCTGAGCCTGGC
>CALMVL010000306.1 GCA_937873265.1 uncultured Granulicella sp. | reverse complement strand
ACACCACCCCCGGCATGAGCTGGTCCACCTCTGCCGCCTGGGTCGACCTCGACAACGACGGCCGGCTCGACCTCATCGTCCTCCGCTACGTCAAGTGGGACTGGGAAGACGTCTGGTGCGGCGAGCACCGCGAAGGCTACCGCGCCTACTGCCACCCCGACATCTTCCCCGCCATCCCGGCGCTCGTCTACCACAACAACGGCGACGGCCGCACCTACGCCGGCATGGGCATCGACTTCGCCGACTTCAACAACGACGGCCTCCCCGACCTCGTCATCACCAACCTCGCCAACCAGAAGTACGCCCTTTACCGCAACAACGGCGACGGCTCCTTCACCTACGACACCTACGTCTCCGGCCTCGCCCGCATGACGCTGCTGCACTCCGGCTGGGGCATCCACTTCCTGGACTACGACAACGACGGCCTCAAAGATCTCCTCGTCGCCCAGGGGCACGACCTCGACACCGTCGAGCTCAACTACCCGCAGCTCCACTACAAGGAACCCATGCTCCTCGCCCGCAACATGGGCAAAGGCGAGTTTGTCGACGTGTCCAAAGAATCCGGTGCGGTGTTCTCCGAGCCCTGGGTCGGCCGCGGCATGGCCGTCGGCGACCTCGACAACGACGGCCGGCTCGACGCCGTCGTCTCTACCAACGGCGGCGCCGCCCACATCCTGCATAACGAGACCCCCGCCGCCGGCAATCACTGGCTCACGCTGTCGCTCGTCGGCCACACCTCTAACCGCGACGCCATCGGCGCCTCGATCAAGCTCACCACGTCCCACGGCCCTCAATATGTGACCGTCTCCACCACCGGCTCCTACCTCTCCTCCAACGACAAGCGCGCCCACTTCGGCCTCGGCCCCGACACCCAAGCCAAAGCCATCGACATCCGCTGGCCCTCCGGCATCACCCAGCACCTCGACAACATCCCCGCCGACCAGATCCTCAAGGTCGAGGAGCCGGCCGGCAAACCCAGGTCCTCGATCGCCGCAGGCCCCGCAGCACACCCGTGATCCGTTCTTTGGCCGCGCTGCTTCCCCTCGCAGTGGCGGCCGTTGCCTCCGCCCAACAGCCGCCATCGGCCGGTCCCTACCAGCAGGGCAGGGAAGCTCTCCGCGCCGGGCATTACGAGCAGGCCGCTGAGCTGCTCCGCTCCGCCGCTGCCGGACCCAACCCACCCCCGGACACCCTCTTCCTCGAAGCGCGCGCTCTCCTCAACAGCAACCACCTTCCCGAGGCCGAGCAGACCGCGCGTCAATCCCTCGCCACCAGCCCCGGCGACGCTCGCGCGCTCTACCTTCTCGGCTACGTGCTTTTCCGCGAAGGCTCCCCAAAGGACTCGCTGGCGACCTATACGCGCGCCGCCGCCCTGCGCACGCCCACCGCCGAAGACCTCCACACCGTCGCCCTCGACTACGTTCTGCTGGACAGCTACCCCGACGCCCGCCGCTGGCTCGATCGGGCTCTCGCGATGGATCCCCGCAATGCGCAAACCCTTTACGACCTGGGCCGGGTCGACATGCACGACGGCGACTTCAACGCCGCCCGCCGGCACTTCGAAGCGTCGCTCGCCCTGAACCCGCAAGCTCCCCGCACGCTCGACAACCTCGGCCTCACCTTCGAGGCCCTCAACCGCCCCGCGGATGCAATCGCCAGCTACACCCGCGCCATCGCCGCCCAGCAGGGAAGCCCCCATCCCAGCGAGCAGCCGCTGCTCAATCTCGGAGCTTTGCTCACGACCGAAAATCGCGCCGCGGACGCGATCGACCCCCTCCGCAGCTCGGTCCGCATTGCCCCAACGTGCGCCCGCTGCCACGAGGAGCTCGCCCGCGCCCTGGCCGCCGCCGGCCAACTTCCCCCAGCGCTTGAACAGCTTCGGGAGGCCGTTGCCCTCGACCCGCAGAACCCTCGCCTGCACTTCCAGCTCGGTCAACTCTGCCGGCGATCCGGCCTCAACGCCGAAGCCGACGCCGAGCTGAAGCGAAGCTCCGCCCTCTACGGAACCAAGTCATCCACCCCCAACCCGTAGGGGCGTCTTCGCCCAAAGCCACCGTACACGGAGGCGGAACGCGCTTCGATGACTCTCCTTCGTTCGATGGATGCATGGCTCGGCCGTCCGACGGAAAAAAAGATTGACAATGCTGACCGGCGCTCTCTAAGATTCGGCGGTCGGTCGAGATTGCAACCGTTTTCATAGAATGCACTCCCCCGACAGAGACTGTCACGGTTCCCACTCCCACAGCGAGTCTGTAATCGCTTACAGAATGGGCAGATGGACCAGCAACAACACCCGTTGGAGGGTATGTGAAGCAACTTCTTAGATTCAGTCGGTTCTCGATCGCGTTTCTCGCCTGCTTGTTGCTCGTTGGCTTCGCTCACGCGCAGACCAACCAGGGACAGATCGCCGGCAACGTCGTCGACTCCACCGGAGCCACCATCGCCAACGCGCAGATTACCGCGAAGAATGAAGCCACCGGATCGAACTACACCGCCACCTCCACCAGTGCCGGCAGCTATCGCTTCCCGTCCATCGAACTTGGCCGCTACACGGTTACGGTCAGCGCGCCGGGCTTCCGCCCCCAGGTCTCGACCGGCGTCGAAGTCCGGGTCGGAACGGTCTCCTCGCTCGACGTCACCCTCTCAGCCGGCGGCGGCAATGAAACGGTGACCGTCGCCGCGGACGCGCCCAGCGTGGAAGCCGAATCCTCCGATGTCGGCGGCGAAGTGAACGATCGCCAGATCATCGAGCTTCCCCTGTCCTTGGCCGCCGGCGTCGGCAATCTCCGTTCTCCCGAGTCGTTCATCTTTCTGATTCCCGGAACAGCGGGTCCAGGAACCGGAAACAGCGCCAACGGCGTCTTTCTTTCGAAGATCGGCGGCGGCCAGAACTTCGGCAACGAAGTCCTCCTCGACGGCGCCTCCCAGACCCGCTCTGAGAACGGCTCCTCCTTCGACGAAGAAGCGCCTTCGGTCGAAGCCATCTCCGAGTTCAAGGTCACCACGTCCACACCCGCGGCAGAGTTCGGCCGAACCACCGGCGGTCTCGAAAACTTCGTCACCAAGAGCGGAACCAACAACGTTCACGGAAGCCTCTTCGGTATCTTCCGAAACGAGTTCCTGGACGCCAACGACTGGTTCGCCAACGGGAACAAGGCTTTCTACCTTTCGCAGGGAGATGCGGCTGCCGCACAAACCTACCGTCGCCCCGCCGATAAGCAGTACGACTACGGTATCAATGCGGGCGCCCCGGTCGTGATCCCTCATCTCTACAACGGCCGAGACAAGACGTTCGCGTTCTTCTCCTGGGAACAGTACCGCCTCACCCTGGGAGGCGTGATTACCAGTACCGTGCCTACGGTCGCAGAACGGGGCGGCGACTTCGCCGACCAGGAGTACAACGGCCCCAGCGGTCAGACAAATCCGTGCGACGGAACCACCATCCAGAACGGCCAGATCTTCGATCCCGCGACAACTCAGACCGTGAACGGCATCCGTTGCCGAACCGCGTTTGCCAACAACATGATCCCGTCGACACGCTTCAGCCCGACCGGGCTTAAGATCGCGGCCTTCTACCCTCTGCCCACCACCCCCGCCATCTCCAATAACTACTCGCTCGCAAGTGCGTCCACGCTCTTCAATACGACCTACACCATGCGCGTCGATCACTCGATCGGCAGCAAAGACAAGCTGTTCGGAACGTACAGCACCCGAGAAAACCAGCGCAACAACCCGCAGTACCTGCAGCTCCCGCCGCCCGTCGACCCAAATACCCAGACCCAGGACTTCATCACGCACTTCGGTCGTGCTGGATGGGATCACATCTTCTCGCCCAACATCCTGAACCACTTCAATCTTGGGTTCAACCGTTCCAACTCCATCAACGGGTCGATCGAGGCGGAAAGCACGACGAACTATTCCACGCAGCTCGGTCTTCCGTTCCAGTGCTGCTTCCCAAATGTGAACGTGGGCGGCTATGTGACGCTCAGCCGAAACCAGCTTGGCGACAACGTCGACAACGGCATCCGCGTCAACGACTCCGTCTCCTGGCAGAGGGGGCGTAACAGCTTCAAGTTCGGCTTCGACTACAGGTATCAGCAGTATTCTCCGCTCGCGAAGGACCACATCAACGGCCAGCTCAACTTCGAGGGCAGCGAAACCAAGGCCACCCAGACCGGTGTGTTTCAAAACGGAACCGGTAACGGCTTCGCCAGCCTGCTTCTCGGCGAAGGCGATTACTCGTCCTCGGTGGTTCCCGCCAACCAGCCACGCTGGATTTCCAACTACTGGGCAGGCTTCGCTCAGGACGACTTCAAGCTGTCCAACTCACTCGTGCTGAATATTGGCCTCCGCTACGATGTCGACCAGCCACGCCGGGAGGCAACGAATGAGACCTCCAACTTCAGCCCGACAACGATCGATGAGAAGAGCGGGCTCCCGGGAGCCATGGTGTTTGGTACCACCAACTGCAGTAAGTGCAATACGCGGTGGGCAGACACCTGGTTCAAGGATATTGCGCCACGTATCGGCTTTGCCTACTCGCTTCCGAACAGCAACGGCAAGTCGGTGCTTCGCGGCGGATACGCCAGGCTCTTCGGTCCCCTGCAATATGCCGACTTCGGCGGAAGCATGATCTCCGGCTACTCCGTCAATACGCAGCAGTTTTCCAACGGGTTCGATCCCGCGTTCTCTGTTGACGGCGGCGTTGCGCCCATCAACCCGGGAACCAACCTCGACCCCGGCTACTTTGACAACGGCAACGCGAACGCTCCCAACCCGGTCAGCGGAAGCTATATCGAGCCAAGTTATGGCCGGCCCGCCGAGATCAACCAGTGGAACCTGCAGGTGCAGCAGGAGCTCGCGAAGGACCTCATCCTTACAGTGGGCTACATTGGATCTTCGGGAGCCCATCTACGCTCTGGCCTCGAGAACATCAACAACATGCCCATTGCAAACTTCAGCCGTGGGGATGCGCTGGTGAACTACGACCTCGCCGCCAATGGAGTCGCGACCCCGTACGCCTCGTTCAACGGCAACGTGCAGCAGGCGCTTCGGCCGTTTCCGCAGTACGGCTACATCGACACGGCCTGCTGCTTGCAAAACGTAGGTCACTCCACGTATGAAGCTCTCGTGACCAGCCTCGAACGCCGCTTCCGGCAAGGGCTCAACCTCCAGGCGTCCTACACCTGGTCGAAGGACATCACCAACGCTGATTCCGCACTTCCGGGAACCAACGCGGGCGTCAACCAGGAGCAGAACCCGTTCAACTCCAAGAGCCAGAAGTCCCTCTCGATCCAGAACATCCCAAACACCTTCGTCGTGAGCTACCTCTACGAGTTGCCCTTTGGGAAAGACAAGCGACTCTTCAACTTCAAGAACCCAATCGCCCGTTCGCTCATCAGCGGATTTGAGGTCGGTGCGGTCCAGCGGTATCAGTCTGGCGAGCCAATCTCCTTTGGTGGCGCGACAGGCATTCCCGGCTGGGATAACTTCATCGAATTTACCCGGATACCGGGATCAAGCCTCGCCAGTAACGCCAGGCGGGGTCACATCGATCCATTCCGTCAACTCAGGCTGTCGTATGCGGGAACGCCTGCCACGGGGCCCGATCCAAATGTAGATTCGGAGTTCAATGGACTTGCGATCCCGAACTCCGTAACCGGGGTGTCCGACAACCCAGGGTATGCGGCACTGCAAACGGCTCCCGCCTTTCTCGACCAGAACACGGCCGACGTCCGACGTATGAGGGCGGTCCAAGCCGGTAACTGTCCGACCTGCGACAACGGCGGGTACCTCTTCGGAAACGTTCCCCGCGTCACGAACGAGGTGAGCAACTACAACTACATCAATGAAGACTTCAGCTTCCTGAAGAAGACACCTATCGGCGAACGATCCACGCTCTTCCTGAAAATTGAGCTGCTCAATGGGTTCAATCGACACGTCTTTGCAAGCCCGGATACGAACCCGGGGGACACAGCTTTCGGTGTTCCAACTTCTTTGCTCGACGGATCGCGGCGGATGCAGCTGACGGGTCGGATTCAGTTCTAGCCCTGAAGTCCCCCAATCATCAACCGGCAGGAGCGCCTACCAGCGCCCCTGCCGTTTCCTTCTTAAACTCCATGCCCCGTCTCGCCCCAGCGCTCGCCTGCTTCGCATTCACGATCCTTTCTTGCCTGTTCACCACGCGCTTGTCCGCGCACACGCCGCAGCCGCTCGCGGCAACTCAGACCCAAGCCGCACCGGCTTCTGCTCCGGACGATCCGCGCTCCCTTACCGCCCAGGCCGCGCTCGAACTCCAGGACGGCCACGCCGCTGACGCGCACGTGCTCCTCGCCCGCGCCCTCGCCGCCTCGCCCAACGACCCCGCCGCGAACCTCGCCCTCGGCGACCTTCTCCTCGCTCAGCAGCACTACCCCGAAGCGATGGACCGCTTCGAAACCGTTCTGGCCATCGACCTTCGCAACCAGCGGGCGCGCGCCGGCGAGCTTCAGGCCGCGACCCGTCTCGCTCTCCAGGCACGCACGTCCGGGCACCCCGATGCCGCGCTCCTCTGCCTGGAGCACGCCCGCTCCAGCCTTCCCGACGATCCCGCGCTCCTGCTGGATCTCGGTATTCAGGCCGACCAACTCGGTCAATACCCCGAAGCCGAGGAGGTCTTGGAAGCATCCCTCCGGCTCCGGCCCTCCGACCCAGCCACCCTCTACGCCCTTGGCCGCCTCGAGACGGACGAAAAGCATCTCCCCTCGGCCGAGGCGCACCTTCGCGCCTATCTCGCCGCTCGGCCGGACGATGCCACCGCCCACTTTGGCCTCGGCCACCTGCTCGTGATGGAGCAGCGCATCCCCGATGCGACCACCGAGTTCAAACGGTCCATCGCCCTCCAGCCCGTGCAGACCGAGTCCTACTACCAACTCGGCCAGATTGCCACCGACCTCCAGCACGACGACGAAGCTCGCCCTCTGCTCCAGAAGGTTCTGGCGCGTGATCCCTCCCATGGCGGAGCCCTCACGTGTATGGGCGTGCTCGCCTTCCGCGCCAAAGACTACCCTGAAGCCCGGTCCTTCCTCGCCCGCGCCGTGTCGAGCTCGCCCACCTACCAGCCCGCCCACTACTACTACGGCCTCACCCTGGCCCGCCTCGGCCAGAAGTCCGCCTCCGACGCCGAACTCAAGATCGCCGTCGACCTCGCGCATCGGGCGCAACAAAATCGGGAATGATCCGCTTCTGCACGGGCCGGGAGGATCCTGCTCCGTCTGGAGTGCCCGGCAGGACAGCATCCGTGCCGGCGCAGAGCACAGCATCGGCAAACCTGCAGCAGATGCGTGAAAGCGGTTACAATTTCCTCGCCGCCCGGGAGCCTGCCTGACCATGCCGAAGCCTCTTCCCCCCATCGCCGCCACCATCTGCACCGCCGCCCTCGCCCTCGCCGCGCAGGCCCAGCT
>CALMVL010000305.1 GCA_937873265.1 uncultured Granulicella sp. | reverse complement strand
ACCACAGCAAAGACCATCGTTGGACGAGAGATCATGCGGGCACGCGATTTTCGAGCAGGTAGACCGTTCCGCCGGGCCGCACGCCTTGCGGGATGGTGGCGACCTCCTGGCTTGCCTGGACCAGGCCGGGGGTGAGGAGGCTGAGGTTGGGTGAGCTTCGATTGTTGACGGTGCTGTCGGCCTGCATGGTCATGGCGTCGTGCCTTTCCGGGGAAAGATGGGGACTTCGGAACAACCTCGGGGCACGCCACGAATCGCAGAAAGGACAGGCTGGATCGCCACTCTGGGGCAGCTTGAGTCGGTTCTACACCGGCACAGGATTTGTGATGCAAAAAGGCCGCCCTTGGTGAGGGCGGCTTCGAGGAGGCATTCGTTCTTCTCGGGCTCAGCCCAAGTCTTTAGCCAGAGCGATGCCGAGCAGGACGCAGGAGCTAAGGATCACAATAACCATTAAAACCCGGAGATTTCGTGACGGGGCGAGCGGTGGTTGACCTGCTTTGAGCCGTCGCTTATTGGCAAGGCCAAACAGTGCAGCGAAAAGACCGAGCAGCATGCCGATCGGGACGGTGAAGTGGTTGATGTTTCTGATGAGCCAGTACATTTGAGACGACCTCCGTGTCCTAGAAGGAACACCCTGCAATAGCATGCCCTGCGCCCCATGCTGAGGTCCCGATACCGCCCCAGAGGGCGATGCCCTCCCACGCCGCGCCAACGAGCACACAGTCCGCGCCCGCCGTCATCACTGTGAGTACCGCGAAAGCGGTGCCCGCGGCAAGAATGGCCGCGCCATCAGTCGCGCAGTTGTAGCCCCCCTCCACTTTTCCCTCCGACAGGTGGCAATACGGGGTTTCTCCAGAGCGGTTCGGCATGGCCCGGGTTTGTGGGTTCGCGGCTGACCGCAGCGCCGCCGCCGGCGGCAAGGGTACTCGCAATGAGACCCGACTGTTCGACGATGGTGTAAAGGTATCCGGCCATCCCGCTGCTTTGCATAGAGGCAAAGATGTTCGGGAGTAGCGACGGATTCTGACTGACATACGAGTTGCAAAGCTGGATGTTAGCGGCGTTGATGCGCGGGTCGTAAATGTTCATCGTGGGCTGTGTGTTGATTGCCCCGGTGACAAACCCTGAATTGATGAACGATGGAGAAACGGAGGAAACTGCGGATCGGACCCCGGCGTCTCGGTTGTTTGCCTGCCAGTCAGCCAGGCACACGTTTGCCGCATTCTGGACAGTGGTCCAATCAGAGGCGGAGGCTGCACCGTAGAGCACGTGGCCGACGGCGATCGAATGTGCGGCGATCAGGGCGTTGTAGATGGCGGGGTTAGGTGTGGACGACTGGCCGTATAAGATGCGCGGTCGTATGCCGACAGCCGCAGTAGCAGCAGCCGCGGCGCCGGCACCAGACAAGAAGTTACGACGGTTCATGGGGATTTCTCCGTGCCAGCCATAGTAGACTCCATAATGCAACTAAAACAGATGCGTTACAGTCGGGTTCGCTAACAAGGCCAACGGGAGCATAGCACGCATTGCGGCATACTCGGCTCGGACCTTTGGGCAGCCTACCGAACGGCGTGCGCTT
>CALMVL010000304.1 GCA_937873265.1 uncultured Granulicella sp. | reverse complement strand
TCCGGGGCTGCTCTTCCAAACCACGTCAGCAGTCATTGGAGGAACGCTGCTGTGGCTAGCTGATGTCTCGCCACATGCTTCGAGAGTGGAGGTACAGAGGGAACATGAAGTCGACAATGTCCCGTAGAGGTTTTGTTCAGTTTGGGTCAGCGTACTTGGCGGCTTCTCTTTTTCACGGCGAAGCATTCGCAGTGAAAGAGGTGCCTACGAAGCCGAGCGGAAGCGCTTTGCTGATTCTCGACTACCAAGTCGGAGTAGGAGATCAGCCGTATGCGAGGTCTGCTGCTTTGCGCGCAGCCGCTGCACTCGCGGCAGGTCGCAAGGCTGGTTTACCCATCGTATTTAGCAAAGTTAAGTTCCGCCCAGGATACGTAGATATATCGGCGAGTAACAAGGTCTTTGGGGCTTACAAAGCTAAGAATCTGCTACCGCCTGACGCTAGCCAACTGATTGCTCTCTTCCGACCTGTACCCGGCGAGGTAGTTATCGACAAGGACCGATTCAGCGCTTTTAGTGGGAACGATCTCTGCGAATTGCTACGTTCGGCGGGGATCAACCACCTGGTGATAGCAGGCGTGGCGACGAGTCATGTCGTGTTGTCGACGTACAGCACTGCTGCAGACGCTGACTACAGCATGACGATTCTCTCCGATGCTTGTGCCGACCCGAAGGCTACGTTGCATAGCGAGTTGATGAGAAATCTCTTCCCGGCTTCGGCGACCGTTGCCACCGTGGACGAGTGGACTGCCGGCCTCCGAGTAGCGATGTAAGGCATACATCGAAGTTAGATCGCCGAGACAGAGTTCCCAAGTGGCAGATAGCAGTTCCGAATGAGTGTTCGGGGCTGAGGGTAAGAATGCCAGAGCACTCTTGAAATGGCGCTCGATCACGAGAGGTGTAACCAATGATCAAAGCTAGGGTTCTCCAGTGTCTCGGGGCGATCTCACTGGTCAGCCTGTCTAGTTACGCTCAACAGAGCTCAGCGAGCGGTGGGCAGGCCCACAGTGATGCTGCAGGTGCGAACGATCCGACTTCTCCGCTTGCCAAGATAGAGCTTCGTGAAGCTTACAATCCTTCCTATTACGCCGCCACCGGCCAGGGAAATCTATTTGAGGTTCGACCGGTCGAACCTCTGGCTGCTAAGGGCTGGATCCCCTCGACGATTACGCGTCCTGATGTCCCTCTGGCCAGCTTGCCGAATGGACGCACGGGCCTCGGAGACATATCAGTCTTCACGTTATTCTTTCCCGGAACTTTACCTCACATGAAGATAGGTTTTGGCCCGGTTTTCTCTGCTCCCACGGCGACTAATCGCTATGCGGGCACCGGGAAGTGGTCTGTCGGCCCAGCGTTTGCTCTGATTTACACAGGCATCCCGAAGCTGGTCGTCGGCGTTCTTGAGCAAGATTTCACTTCCTTTGCCGGCGAACACAGCCGTACGAACGTTAACAACCTAGCCGTTCAGCCTTTCCTAGTCAAAAGCTGGAGCAACGGGTCGTTCGTCCGTTTCGATCCCACATGGACGTTCGATTTCGCGAAGAACGGGACAGCCACCATTCCGCTGAATGTTGGACTTGGCAGAGTGCTGAAAATTAGAGGACAGGAGATCAACCCCTACCTGCAGCCTGAATTTACTGTTCGTCGCCCAAGATATCAAGGCTTCGACCCTCCACGATTTACTATGCGGCTCGAAATCGATCTGCTCTACCCCAAGAAGTAGAAATAGTGTCTAAACGCGGACGTGACTGTCGTTTGTCACATTAGGTGGCACAGTTCTGATGACGCTATTTGGCACACGAAGCCCGACTACCACCGAACGGGAACAGGCTGCCGGGCGGTAACCTTCCTGGTTAAGCCCCACAAGTCTGCGGCCCTATGAGCCTTCATTGAATTCGTGCGCGCGCGTCCCACGGTGAAGCGTAAAAGTTCCCGTCGCCGTTGATAGCACGGATGTTCTGGCGGTATGTTGCAAACTGCGAACGAGGCTGGCACGAGATCAAACACTGCCGGACAAGCCCAGGGTTGCGCGCACGCGCTGCGCCTCAAATGCAGGAGGGACGCCGAAGAAACGCTTGAACTCGCGGCTGAACTGAGAAGCGCTCTCATATCCAACGCGTTCTGCGGCCCCGGCCGCGCCAACGTCGTCTTGCACCATGAGCATTCTCGCTTTATGCAGACGAATCATCTTCATATATTGCAGCGGTGAGGTTCGAGTGGCCGCTTTGAAGTGTTCATGCAGCGCTGAGATGCTCATCCCCGCCTCATGCGCGAGCAAAGGGATGTGGAGAGGCTCGGCGAAATGGGTGTGCATGCGGTGCAGCACTCGGTGGATTTGGGCTTTCGCTCCCTGCAGCAGAAACAGGTTCTGCAGCGCGCCACCTTCACTGCCCCGCAGCACGCGATACGTCAGCTCTCGCACCAGCTGCGGCCCGAGGACCTCCGCGTCCGTCTTCGTGTAGAGACTCTGAATCAGGCGGGTGGCGACATCCGCAACCTCGGGCGTCATCGCGGGAGTGCTTAGCCATTCGTCGCCGCGCTCGTTCCGCGGCGGAGGTGCTTGCGGTCCCATTTTCATGAGCAGGTCGCTGAGCACATCCAGATCGATGCGTACCGCGATGCCGAGAAATGGGCCATCCTCGCCGGCTTCCGTCTCACAATCCGCGGGTACGGGTACGGTGAGCACCAGGTAGCGCTTGGCGTTGTAGGTCACGACACGGTCGGGCAAGTGAAAACGTTTGCTGCCCTGCGCAACGATTGCAATGCAAGGCTCGTAAAGCACCGGGACGGGAGCGGCATATTGCGTCGTGCGAAGGAGCGTGACGCCCGGGAGTAAAGACGGGTGGCCGCCTTCGGGTGAGTGCAGGCCGTCGAGCAGCCGAACCATGCGCCGCTCGCTTTTCGCCGGGACAGTCATCATTCCAGAGTACCTGCTATCTGGAGGAATAGGCAAGCAAGCTGGACTTCTATGTATTGAGAATCGTCGGCGCGAGGCGTCTTCTGAGAGGAGTGAATCGGCAGCGCGCACAAAACGCGTAGCTGCCGCGAACACCAGAGGAGTTATCGCATGCAGGTCCAGTCTTACGCCGCTCAGTCCGCCAAAGCATCCCTCCGGCCTTACAAGTTTGATCTTCCGCCGCTCGGGCCTGACGAGGTGGACGTCAATGTCACGCACTGCGGCATCTGCCATACGGATGTGGCCTGCGTGGACAACGAGTGGGGCATGTCGGTGTATCCGGTGGTGCCCGGCCATGAAATCGTCGGCACAGTCAGCGCCGTCGGCTCAAACGTAAAGCGGCTTGCCGTCGGGACTCGCGTGGGCGTCGGCGCCCTGTGCGGCTCCTGCATGGAATGCGAATGGTGCGAGGGCGGCAAGCAGCAGGTGTGCGCGCAGGTAGTGGGCACCGTGATGGGCGAGCACAAAGGGGGATTCGCGACGGCCGTCCGCGTGAACAACTGGCGCTTCGCGTACCCACTGCCTGACGGCATCGCAAGTGAGCATGCCGGTCCGCTTATGTGCGCGGGCACTACCGTCTTCACGCCGCTGCTGCGCTATGGCGTAAAGCCCACCGATCGCGTGGCCGTTGTAGGAGTGGGTGGGCTTGGTCATCTCGCGATACAGTTTCTCGCCAAGTGGGGCTGCGAAGTCACGGCCATCAGCTCATCGCACAGCAAAGACGAGCAGGCGCGCGGTTTCGGGGCTTCGCACGTGATCGCCTCCAGCAACCCCGAAGAGCTTGCGGCGGCAGCGCGCTCCTTCGACTTCATCCTTTCCACCGTCAGCGCCGACCTGCCCTGGGATGCGTACATGGCTGCTCTACGGCCTGGCGGCAAGCTCTGCATCTGCGGCATACCGGACAAAGCCATTGCGGTGTCACCGTGGAGCGTCATCGCGGGTGAGAAGTCGATTGTTGGCGGCCAGCCGGGGTCTATCGATGAGACGACGGCGATGCTCAACTTTGCTGCGCTGCATGGAGTGAAACCGCTGATAGAAACATTCCCCATGTCTGAGGCCAACGCCGCACTCGACCATACGCGCCAAGGAAAGGCACGCTTTCGTGCCGTACTCGTTGCGTAAATCTTTTGCGGATTGAAGAAATGCTTTTGCGCAAATCTACCCGGTCCTCGCTGACCGTGCTTTGTTCGCAGCGGCCAAGACTAGATGCCGTCCGCGGAGGGACGTACATTCCGGGCAGAGGGATCCCAAGCGCGCGAAGATACGTTCCAAGCTGGGCGCGATGGTGAACAACCTGGTTCACTCCATGGTTACGGAAATAAGTGAACTGGTCGCCGAAAACAGAACGACGGAACCTCGCCATATGGTCCATGCTTGCCGAAACGCTTGGTCTGAAGTTCTCTTGAAGGCTGCCAGCGCATCGCTTGCGTTCCCGTCGGAACGATAGAGGAGTTCCTGCTTGTTGCTCACAGTGTACGACTGCCACGCGAGAGCCATGTCGAGCTCGGAGTCGGTGAGCGTGGTGGCCATCAAACGAACGATGTCGGTGATGTGGCCTGCAAGCCTGCCGAGGGTCATCGACTTCTCATAGGGTTTGAACGTTGTCTGGCCGTCGGGAAGAGACTCAAAAAGACGGCGTGTTTCTGCCATTTCCATCTCGACTTCCTGCAAGAGCAGGTCGCGAACAAAGTACGTTTCACTCATAGCGCTAGGATGCAGCTGCACTCCGCCCGGATTCGTCCGAGCGGATCCCATGAGCTACATCCGTCTCATAAGCGAGGAAATAGCGACCCTGCTTTCCGAGTGTCGGCGTAACATCGTTAGCAACCGGAGACTTTCATGCAATT
>CALMVL010000303.1 GCA_937873265.1 uncultured Granulicella sp. | reverse complement strand
GACCACCACCGTGATCTCGCTGAACCGCTTCTCGATGCGCGCGGAGCGGCCGCGACGGGGCGAGCTGTCGGCCTCGGCCGCGGTGAGGGTCGCGGCAGGCGAAGCGGTGGCGCGGCGAGCGCGGTGCCGGGCCAGCCGCTCGGCCACCTGCTGCTTGAGCTCAAATGGCGGCAGCGGGGCGGCGCTGGTTTCGCTTTCGGTGGGGTCGAGTTCGCAGGAACGCTGGGCAGAGGTCATGGTGCGCAAAGAGGAGCCGCCTGGATCGAAAATCGGTTAGCCTCAGTGTGTGGCACGTGTGGGCAGCCGAGGGGTAAGAGGATCGCGAAACAACGGGCAGCAGCCGGGTCGCGGGACGTTTGCTCGATGCGGGACGCCGAGCGGCGAGCGGGGGAAGAACAGGCCTGCTGCGATACAGATTCCCACGCTTGTTCTACTAACTATCATGGGCCTGGGGGCAAGTCACTCACGCGGGAGGGCGCAGGAGGTGACGACTCAGGCACCCCGGGCGTCGGATGCGGCCGCATTGCCGGATGCGCCGGGCGCGCCCGGGTATCCCGTGGCGACGATCGTGCATGAAGCGGGTACGGAGAGCGAGCCGGATCTGACGTATGACACGCTGACGGTGAAGGGGCGGCAATATGCGCTCGATGGGCACGTTCGCATTCACTACGGCGATCGTCTGGTCGAGGCGGACCACATCGATTACGACGGGGCGACCGGCGACATGAACGCCTCGGGGCATCTTCGACTTTCGGGCGGGGCGAACGATGAGACGATCCTGGCAAGCCACGGAAGCCTGAACCTCAAGACGCAGACAGGGCGCTTCTACGACGTTTCGGGGTCGGTGGGGGTGCGGCAGACGGCGAATCAGCAGGCCGTCTACACCAACGGCAACCCCTTTCTGTTTACCGGCCGCATGGTGGTGAAGACGGGTCCGCAGAGCTATGACATCTACGACGGCACGGTGACCAGCTGCGAGCTGCCGCATCCCGACTGGCTGTTCTCGGCCAGTCACTTCAGCGTTGCCGACGACAAGGCGCATGCGCGCAACAGTACGTTTCGGCTGCTGAACGTGCCGCTGCTGTTTCTGCCGTATGTGTCGCATCCAGTGGAGAGCAGCGAGCGCGAAGCAGGTGTGCTGATCCCCGTGCTCGGGCAATCGTCGAGCAAGGGATTCATCATCGGCGAGACGTTTTTTCTGCCGCTGGGCCGCAGCGCGGACCTGACCGCAGGCGCGGAATACTTTTCGCGGCGTGGATTTTCGCAGCTGGCGACCTTTCGCTATCGAGGCGCCGGGTACGATTTTGCGCAGGCGCACTACACGGGTTTGCTGGATCGGCAAAATGGACCTTTGGGCACGACAAGCGCCAACCAGGGCGGCGAGGACCTGTTGGTGAGTGGACGGCACACCTTTTCGGACGAGACACGCGCCGCCGCGCAGATCGAATACCTGAGCTCGTATGTGTATCGGGAGGCGTTTTCGGAGAGCTTCAACCAGGCAGTCTCGACGGACATCACCTCCGTCGCGTACGGCGTGCATGAGCACGATGGGTACGAGGCGGCGGTGGAGGCGGATCGCTACCAGGGGCTGAAGCGCGTTCCGGTACCCGCGACCGCGACGGCTCCGGCCGAGGCGGGGCAGGAGGTTCGGATCTTTCACGTGCCCTCGCTCAACCTGGATAGCGCGGACCATCGCATCGGGGACTCTCCCTTTCTGTGGAGTTTTGACAGCTCCATCGCCGGGCTCAAGCGCGTGCAGCCGGACTTTGCGACCGGCGGCGTGGTGGAACGGCTGGATCTCCACCCGGAGCTGAGTCTGCCGCTTCATGCCGGCGGATGGAGCCTGTTTTCGTCGGTAGGCGCGCGCGAGACGGTATACACGCGCAGCCGCAACCCGAACGCGCCGGCGAGCGAAACGATCCAGCGCAGCGCCGGGCTAAGCCGCAGCAGCCTCGACCTGGAGCTGAGCGGCCGCACCCCGGTGCTTGAACGCACGTTCCGCTCGCCCACGCTCGACCGGCTGTTTGGCGGGGAGGTGCGCCACACCATTGAGCCGGCCGTGACGTATCGGTACGTCACCGGCGTACACAATTTTTTGAACGTACTGCGCTTTGACGATCGCGACATCTGGAGCAACACGAACGAGCTGCAGTATGGCGCGACGCAGCGGCTGTTTGTACGCTCGTCGGCTCCGCAGAAGTGCGATACGCGGAATTTTGTGTCGCCGTTTGAGGCGTCGACGTTCAACTCGCCGGTGATAGCCGAAGCGAACGCGGCGGCGGAAGAGCAGCAGCACTGCACCACGCACGAGCTGCTGAGCTGGAGCTTGACGCAGAAATACTTTTTCGACCCCACGTTCGGCGGTGCGGTGCAGGACGGGCGGCGAAACATCTTCACAACGACGCTTGATCTTTCCGGGGTTGCGTTTCTGACGGAGCCGCGCAATATTTCGCCGATCGTTTCGCGTCTGCGTGCGCGTGTCTCGGGAAACGCGGATGTGGAGTGGGACGCCGATCTTGATACGGGCGCGAAACGATTTACCTCAAATGTTCTGTTGCTGGATCTCCATGAGGGGAGCGCCTTTGGCGGCATCAGCTATGCTCGCCTGAACGCGCCGGGCCGGTCGTATGTGGAGGGTGTCTCGTCGCTGGTGGCCGACTTCAACCAGCTGCGCTTTCTGCTTGGCTACGGCAATCCGACCAAGGCCGGCCTGAGCGTGGCGACGAGCGCCGGGCTTGATCTGAACCTGACGCAGGTGCAGTTTGCGACTGTGCAGACGGCCTACAACTGGAACTGCTGCGGGTTCTCGATTGAGTACCGCAAATATGAGCTGGGGTCGGTGCGTAATGAGAATGCGTACCGGTTCAATTTCACGCTGGCGAACATTGGAAGCGCGGGGAATTTGCGGCACGCAGACCGGCTGTTCTGAGCGGCGTGCAGGCGGCAGACAGGCCGCGCGAGGGACAAGACTGGAGCGGGCGCGCGGGCGCTCGCTTCCTCAGCTGCGTGCGATAATGGAGCTATTGTGCTGATCGCTGCCCGGCCCGTTCGATACCTCCTTCTGTTGCTCTCGCTTTCGGGCGCGGGCTGCCGCGCACAGTCCGCGGCGGTCTCATCGGCGACCCCGCTTTCTCCCGGGCAGGCGCGGCGGGTGGAGGTAATGATTCGGTCGAAGGCGAACTTGCCGCCGAATTACATCCTGCAGATCGGCGGTCGCGAGCCGAGCGAGCTTCCGGGTTACAGCCAAATCATGGTGTCGTTTACAGTGGACGGCAAAACGAGCAGGCCGGTTCCGTTTCTGCTTTCGGCGGACGGCAACACCTTGGCGCAGCTGAGCAAATACGACATTGCCAAGGATCCGCGCGAACTGGTGAGCGACGCCGGTCGTCCGGCGCGGGGCGGACCACAGAACGCGCCCGTGGTGATCGTCGGCTTTGACGATCTGGAGTGCCCGTTCTGCGCCAAGATGCACTCCGAACTTTTTCCCGCGATCACGGAACGCTATGGATCGAAGGTGCGGATCGTCTACCGCGACTTCCCGCTCGACCAGCACCCGTGGGCGGTGCGGGCGGCGGTGGATGCGAACTGCGTCGGCGCACAGAGTTCCCTCGGCTACTGGAATCTGGTGGATTACATCCACGCGCATGCGAGTGAATTTGGCGGCCCGGACAAGAGCCTTGCGAAGGCCAACGACTCGCTCGATCAGCTGGCGCGGGATCAAGGCAAGCTGCAGAAGGTGGATATGGCGGCGCTCGATGGCTGCGTGAAGAAGCAGGACGACACGGCGGTGAAGAGCTCGATGAAGCTGGGCGAGGACCTTGGCATCGGGGCGACGCCGGTGCTCTTCGTCAACGGGGAGAAGCTGGAGGGCGCGTATCCTCTGGAGGATGTGTTTCGCATGATCGATGGAGCGTTGGTCGCCTCTGGCCAGACACCTCCGCCGCCGTACAAACCAGCCGCCGCTCCGCAGAGCACAACCGCCTCCGCCAAGCCCGCGAGCTGACGGACCTGGCCCTGATGACCTCGTCTTCGCGCCTCTCGTTCCTGCTGTCGGCTTCGCTGCTGCCGCTCGCCGCCGGCTGCCACGGTACGCCGAATGCAGACGTTGTGGCCACGGTGAACGGTCACGCGATTCTGCGATCGGAGGTTGATCGGATGTATCAGGCGCAGCTGGCCGACGCGCAGAACCAGCAGCCCACGCCGGACCAGGCGAGCGCCACGCGACTGCAGGCGTTGCGGGAGCTGATCGATGAAGAGATTGTGGAGCAGCGCGCCGCCAAGATGAACCTGACCGCCACCAATGATGAGGTGGACGCGAAGCTGGCGGAGATGAAGGCGCCCTACACGGAAGAGCAGTTTGCGCAGCGACTGAGGGCTTCCAATCACACGCTCGATGAGGTAAAGCACGACCTCCGGCGGTCGCTGACGATTGAGAAACTGCTGAACAAGGAGATCAACTCCAAGATTACGGTTTCGGATGCGGATATCAGCACCTACTACGCGGCGCACAAGGCCGAGTACAACCTGATCGAGCCGGTGTATCGGCTGGCGCAGATCCAGGTGACGAGCGTGCCGTCTTCGCAGCCGGGGAATCTGCAGGGATCGAAGGCGACGAATGATGTGGAGGCCAAAAAGAAGATTCAGGCGCTGAAGCTTCGGCTGGACAGCGGGGAGGATTTTGGCGAGATTGCCGCCAACTTTTCCGAGCGGCCGGAGACGGCGTCGAATGGCGGTGACATGGGTTTTGTGACCGAGTCCCAGTTGCATTCCGATCCTTCGGTTTTTGCGGCCGTCGCGCCGCTCAAGGCGGGGCAGATTACGGACATTCTTCCTGTGCTGGACGCGCAGACCAAGAAGCCAGCCGGCTACGCGATCTACCGGCTGCTTGCGCGCGAGCCGGCGGGCCAACGCGATCTGAGCGATCCCGGCGTGCAGCAGGCGATCCGGCAACAGCTGCACGATGCGCGATCGCAGCTCCTGAAAAATGCCTATCTCGAAATGCTGCACGATCAGGCGCGGGTGGAGAACTTTCTGGCCGAGCAGATTTTCAAGAACGCCGCTCGCTGAACCGTTTCTGTTACAGAAGGCCGGCGCTGCGAACCGCATCGGTTACAAATACGTCTTCAGCACTGCCGGAGTAAGCTGTTTCTGCGGTTTCGGAGTAGTCCATGAGTTTGTCTCGCCTTCGATTTGCGATTCTCGGCTTCGGGCATCATGCGGTTCGCCGGCTGGTACCTGCCTTTCCGATGTCGGCGCAGGCGGAGCTGGTCGGCCTGTGGCGGCGCGACGCCGCTGCGGGGGCCAAGAACGCGGCGGAGTTCGGCATCCCGCACAGCTTCGGCAGCCGTGAGGCGTTGTGCGCCTCGCCTGAGGTGGAGGCGGTCTTCATCACCTCACCGGATGCGATGCACCGCGACGACTGCCTGCTGGCGTTGGGCCATGGAAAGGCGGTGCTCTGCGAAAAGCCGCTGGCGATGAATGCGGCAGAGGCAGAAGAGATTCGCGCGGCGGCCGACGGTGCTGGTCTGCTATTCGGTGTGGCGCAAAACTTTCGCTGGAACCGGTCGGTCGAGTGGATACGCGATCAGATCGCGGCAGGAAGCATCGGCGAGCCGCAGCTGGCGAACTCCGAGTTCAGCTATCCCGCGCAGACGGCTCCGCGCAAGTGGATTACGGATCCGACGCTGGCAAGTGGCGGACCGATCGGCGATGTTGGCGTGCACTGCCTGGATGCGCTGCGCTTTGTTCTCGGGCAGGATGCGGTGACGGTGAGCACGCTGGCTCGCCGCGACGAGCTTTCCGGGCCGGTTGAGGCGTTCGCGTCGATGCAGATGGAGATGAGCGGCGGCGCGTTCGCGACCGTTGCGGTGAGCGCGCGCGCGAGCTACCGGACGATGGTGGAGATTACCGGAAGCGAGGGCGTGCTGACCGCTGAGAACGCGTTCACGGTCGATCGGCCGGTGGAGCTGCAGCTGCGGCGAGGCGGCGAGATGGTTGAACAGAGAACGGTCTCAAACGCGGATGGATACGCGCGGATGCTGGACGCGTTCGTCACGGCGCAGCGCGGCGGGGAGGCGTTTCGGGCGAGCGGCGCGGACGCCGTGGGTAATATGCGGACGCTGGATGCGGCATATCGCAGCTGGCGTAGCGGCCAGCGCGAGACGGTTTAGAACAGGGCGCAACTCAGCGGGTTGCGGCGGACCAGGCGAGCGGGCTGGTGGTTCCGCCGGGCGATTCCGCCATGTAGCGGCCGGGGCTGCCGGGCATCGGGATAGGCCCGGCGCCGCGGTAGGCGCTGATGTGGAAGCAGGCCTGCTGAAATTCCTCTTCCACGTCGATCCGGCCGCCCTCGATGAGCGGCAGGAGATACCCGCGCATCCAGGCGATTTCGGTCAGCGGCATCCAGCGCTTGGCGATATCGACGGCCTGGCCGGTGAGGTGGGGCGAGGCGGTGTCGCCCTCGGCGGGCGCGGCGTTGCCGTTGGTGCGGATGAGCCGGTGCTGGAACTCAACCGTGCGCACGGCGGAGTTGACCTGCAGCGGGGTATGGAAGCGGGCATAGTGTGCCTGCGCCATGGTGGCCAGAAACTGCGCGACCCATGGTCGGCAGAAGCGGCGGTTTTCGGGTAGCCGCTCGTCGACGCGCAGAGCGGCGCTTTCGGGTATAGGCACGAGCTGGCCGGCGCGTCGCTTGTCGAGCAGGTCGTCGTCGTTGAGGATGCGGTCGAGACCGTCGCGATCGGCCATCATGTTCTGGTGCACCAGAATCTCGTGCGAGCCGTAGAGCGGCGCGGGTATAGGACGCCGGCCGCGATCGTTGGGGAGCTCAGGAAGGACGACGTTATCGGTTGCGGCCTCGCCGATGCTCTCGAGCTGGGGGTGATCGGCGGTAGGCCGGATGACGCTGACGACCGACACGGGCTGGGCCACGGCGTTGCCGGCGACTTGATGTTGGGCGGCGGCTTGCTCGGCCGCGGGCTGCATGCGCGGAGTGCGACGCGGCTGCACTGCGGCGGCGCTAAGAAAGTCGTCCGGTGTGGCGGATCGTACGGTGCTGGCCGGCGCGGACGGCTGCGGAAGGCGGCGATCCGTCGCCATCTCGCGTTCGCGATGATCACGAAACTTACGGCCGCGGACGGGCTGGAAGATCTGCTTGCGGTTGCGTGCGTTGCGGGGGCCTGTTGCGCGGGCGGTCGCCAGGCGAGGCTCACGCGTCTGCCGGCTGCGGATGGTTCGGGCGGTTTCAGAGAAGGGATGGCCTGCAGAAGTTCGGACTCGCATGGACGGTCGCGCCGCGGCTGGGCGTGAGCGGTCGCGGCGTGCGGTCTGGGACACGGCAGAGCTCTCGCGATGCAGGGGGCGGCTGGAGGCGCGGGCAGGCGAGGCGACTGGCCGCGTTCTGGTGTGGGCAACTGCGGGCGGGACGAGCATCGCCGCAAGCGCGAGGAGGACCAGGGCGGAGGTGGAGCGAAGCATAGGGATTGTAGAGGTGCGGAAAGCCACCAGAGCGACTCCTATCTTATGGTGTAGCTTCAGTCGCGCCGGAGTGGCAAGCCGGGTTCTTTATACTTAAGTGGTACGAGGTGCCGGGTGTGCGCGGATTGCTGATCGGACTTGGTGTGATAGCGGGTGCTGTGGTGTTGGCCTCCGGAGCTTCGCGGACGGTCGGGGCGGCGGTGGATGAAGCGTCGCAGCCGGAGTTTTACGCGACGAAGGTGCAGCCGATTCTGCAGGCCAACTGCGCTCGCTGCCACGGCGGAATGAATCACCGGGGAGGGCTGAATATGGACACGCGCGCCGGTCTGCTGAAAGGCGGGCATGATGGCGCGGTGATCGTTCCGGGGGATCCGGACAAGAGCCTGCTGGTGCGGCTGATGCGGCACGAAGGGCCGGCGGACGACCCGATGCCGATGCCGCCGCCGCCGAGGGCGAAGGTGTCGGATGCGGAGATTGACCTGGTGGCGCGATGGGTGCGGGCGGGCGCGGTGATGCCGGCGGACGTCGCCAAACCGTAAGCGCGGACGAGTTCAGCCGGGGTGTGGCTCGCTGTCTTGTGTCTCGTTTGCGAGATGACGGGAGAGCATGTCAGAGAACTTACGAGGGGGCGCATCGCGGGAGCCACGGGCTGCGGTTGCGGCGTCTGGACGGGATTGTGCATCTGAGTCCGCATGATGGCTCGGCGGCTGCGGACGGCTTTTCTGGCATGTACAGGTCTGGTGGCCGTTGGGGCTCTGAACGGGTGCGTGGCGGTGGGGTACTCGACAGGCGGCGGTTGGTTTGTGTGGCCGGGTGGCTTTGGGCTGCTGTTGGTGTTGCTGCTGTTGTTTTTGCTGCTCCGGCGACGGCGGTAGCGCGGACGCCTGCGGACGGCTAGCTGAGGGTGAGGCGGCGGCGAAGTAAGCAGGGCCAAGCGTGCACCGGTGGCGCGAGAGCAGAGCGTGCACATGCTTTTGCTTTGTTTGCTTTTGCGGCGGCGGGAGCGTGGACGGCATCGGATGGAGAGAGGGCGGAGCGGATGAAGCGTTTAGCGGTTGCGGTTTCGAACGAGGATCACTGCCAAGGGCCGGCGACGGCAGAGATCACGCTGGTGGAGTATGGGGATTTTCAGTGTCCGGATGCGGGGCGGGCGTACCCAATGGTGAAAAAGCTGCAGAAGCACTACGGCAAGCGGATGCGGTTTGTGTTTCGCAATTTTCCGCTGAACGACATCCATCCGATGGCGGAGCCGGCAGCGGAGGCGGCGGAGTTTGCGGCGGCCCAGGGGAAATTTTGGGAGATGCATGATGCGCTCTATGAGAACCAGGACCGGTTGAGCCTGGGGATACTCGGGCGACTGGCGGAGTCGGTCGGGCTGGATGGGGACGCGGCGGACGAGGCGGTTGAGAACGGGGAATTTGCTGATCGCATCGAGCAGGATGCCGAGGGCGGGACGGAGTGCGGGGTGCATGGGACGCCCACATTTTTCATCAACGGCGCGCCGTATGAGGGGGAGTGGACGTTTGCCGATTTGTCGGCGGCGATCGACGGGGCGGTGTGATGGTTGGTTCGGAGCGGAGGAGCGGCATGGCGCGCTAGTGGGTGAGTCGACGGCGGACGGTGGCGCCGAGGCCGAGGAGGCCGGTGCCGAGCAGGGTGAGGGTCGTTGGCTCGGGGGTGGCGGTGAAGATGGTGAGGGTGCCGGGGTTGCCGTTTTCGTAGAGGGTGGTGTTGCCGAGGTCAAGGGTGCCGGTCAGGTTGGCGTAGTCGGGGGTGTAGATGCCGGCCCCGGTGAAGCTGTAGTCGTCGTAGTTTCCCGTGGAGGTGTTGTAGAAGTAGAGATTGATGCCGCCGCCTTCCGGAGCAAGCGCACTGGCGTAGCTGGGAACCGTGCCGTCAAAGGTGACATCGATTGGCTCGAAGACGAGGTACGGTGGGCGGCCGTTGTAGAAGAACGTGATCGGGTAGTCGTAGGTAAAGGAGAAGGAGTCGGTGTCCGCGCCGGAGAAGGTGAAGGTGATGGGTTGGTAGTCGGTGGGACTTTGGGCGTGGCTGGCGAAGGGGGCGGCGAGACAGAGGGCGAGGGGCAGGAAGAAGTTCAGGCGCATGGGTGGGCTCCGTTGCGTGGGATGGGGAGCTTTATAGCATAGCTCGGCACTGGGCGCGTGACTTTCCGATGAGCGGCGATGGGGCGATGCTGAGCGGGCGCGACCGGCTGGTGCGCTAGACTGCTTTCATTTCCGAGATGAGGTGTTGCGATGCTGGGGAGCCTGGCTGTGCCCGTTTCAGTGCTGGCGGTGGTGCTGGTGGGGCTGATCGCCGGGCTGCTGGTGGGGACGGCGATCGAGCAGAAGACGCTGGAGGTGCTGGATGGGGACGCGTGGGTGACGGCGCGGCACAGCACGGATGCGGTGTTCAGCCGGGTGCTGCCGTGGTGGTGGAATGGGTCGCTGCTGCTGCTGTTCTTTGCGGCGTACCTCCACGCGGGGACGGGGCGGTGGATGTTTCTTGCGGCGGGGTTGCTGCTGCTGGCGGGGATCGTGGTGACGCTGGTGATCGAGGTGCCTATTAATAAGCAGGTGATGGTGTGGCAGGCGGGGGCGCTGCCGGCGGGGTGGAGAGCGCTGCGGGACCGGTGGTGGCGGTTCCATGCCGTTCGGTCGGGGAT
>CALMVL010000302.1 GCA_937873265.1 uncultured Granulicella sp. | reverse complement strand
GTGAGGATGGCGACGGCGGAGAAGCCGGGGGCGCGGCGAAGCTGGCGAAGGGCGAAGCGAAGATCCTGGAGGATGGTCGACATGGTCACGGGCCTCGGGGGTGGCGGGTGCGGTTACTCCGTGCGGAGAACGGTCATGGGGTCGGTGGCGGCAGCGCGGCGTGCCGGCACGAGCGTGGCGGCCACGGTGATCAGAAGAACGCCGGCGGCGGCAAGGAGGTAGGCGACCGCGTCAAAGGGCGGCAGCTGACCGACAACGCTCGCGAAGACGCGGCCGAGCGAGACCGAGAGCACGACGCCGATGGCCACGCCAAGCAGAACGACGGAGACGGCGCCCCGCAGCACGGTGGCCACCACCTGCGTGCGGCTGGCGCCGAGGGCGAAGCGGAGGCCGAACTCAAAGCGGCGCTGCGCAACGGTGTAGGCCATGACGCCGTACATGCCGATGGCGGCGAGCAGGATGGAGGTGGCGGCGAAGAGGATGAAGAGGGTGGTGCGGAAGCGCTCCGGCCGCTCGACCTCGCCGACGTCCTCGCGCATGGTGGTGATCTTGACGGCGATCTCCGGATGCGTGCGCTTGAGAGACTGCCGCAGCGTTTCGATCATGCTGGCGGGCGCGATCTGTGTACGCACGAGGATCTCCATGTCGTTGGCCCAGTCCGGGTGCTGCGCGGCGGGCATGTAGAGGGTGGGTGAGGGCGGCTTACCGGGGGAGTCGCCGCGGATGTCGCCCACAACGCCGACCACGGTCTGGAAGTCGGACGAGCTTTCATCGAGACCGGTGACGATCTGCTGGCCGATGGGATCTTGTCCGGGGAAGACGGCGCGGGCGAGGGCCTGATTGATCACGAGGACCTTTGGGGAGTTGAGGCGGTCCTCGGCGGTGAAGAAGCGGCCGCGCAGCAAAGGGACGCCGAGCGTGCTGAAGAAGCCTGGAGTGATCGGACGGAAGTCCGCGTAGGGCAGACCCTCGAACGGCGGCGCAAAGACCTGTCGTCCCTTGATGGCGTAGCTTCCGTTGCTGCCGCCGGCGTCCGACATGGGGGCACCGTAGATAGCCGAGGCGGACAGGACGCCGGGAACGGCGCGCACGGAGTCCAGCGTGGCGTCAAGCCGGGCCAGCCGTGCTTCCGCGATCGGAGCGATCTGTGCCCGGTAGGCGGCGATGGTCGCGGGCGAGGCGTTCTCCGCGGGGTCGTCGGGAATGTGCTCGGAGGTCGGGAGGATGGTGTGGGTGTCAAGCGTAAGCAGGTGCGTGGGCTCGAAGCCGAGGTCTTGGCGAGACTGCGCGATGAGCTGGCGGGTGAGCAGGACGGCCGCGACGGAGAGGGTGAGGGTGAGCGCGGTTTCCGCAATGATGAGGCTGTTGCGCAGGCGGAGGGAGCCGCGGGATTCGGTGCCGCGGGTGCTGTCAGAGCGGAGCGCGGCGGCGGGGTCGACGTGCCACGAGCGCCAAAGGGGAAGAAGCGTAGCGAGGACCATGACGGCGAGGCTGACGAGGCCGGAAAAGACGAGGACGTCGAGGTTCAGGTGGACTTCGGCGAGACGCGGGATCTCGGGCGGCGCAAGGCGGAGGAGCAGTTTGAGCGCGGGAACGACGAGCAGAATGGCCAGGGCGAAGCCGGCGAAAGCCAGCAAGGCGGTCTCCGTGAGGGCGCTGACGGTGAGGGCGCGGCGCGAGGCGCCGAGCGCGGTGCGGATGGTGACCGAGCGGAGCAGGCGCGTGGCGCGGACCAGCTGAAGGTGCATCAGGTTGGCGGCGACGATGAGCAGAAGGACGATGACCGAACCCATCAGCAGGCGCAGCGTGGGGCGGATTTTGCCGACGATCTGGTCTTGCAGCGGGATGGCTTCGAGGCTCTTATGGCGGTCTTCGGGGAAGCTCTGCTGGAGGCGGGCGGAGAAGGTGGCGAGCTCGGCCGAGAGCTCGGCGGGCGAAACGCCGGAGCGGCGGCGCCCGACGGCAGCATCGTTGTAGGCGGATCGATGTGGGTTACTGATCTGTGAGGGCGCCTCGATCCAGACGTCGGTCTTGCCGGGGAAGGAGAAGCCCGGCGGAAGGATGCCGACGACGGTGTAGGTCGTTCCCGCGAGCGTGACCGGCTGGCCGAGGGCGTCGGCCGCGGAGGGAAAGTGGCTGCGGGCAAAAGCTGCGCTGAGCAGGACGTCGGTGCCGGTCTGGTCGGACGGGCGGAGCAGCCGGCCGGCGATGGGCTGCACGCCCAGAACCTCCGTAAACCGGGGGCTGACAAAGGCGACGGGAACGTAGAGGGAGGTGGCGCCGAGGCGGATCCCGTTCGGGTAGCTGCTGTAGTGGGCGGTGGCATCGAGGCCGTGGACGTCGCGGGCGAGGTCGTTGTAGTCGTCGCCGCCGAGCCGTGGGATGGACCGGCCCGCGTCGTCGAAGTGGGTCTGGAGGGCGACGATGCGGTCAGCGTCGTGGTAGCCGAGCGGCCGAAGGAGGACGTTGTCAACAACGGTAAAGATGGCGGTGTTGAGGCCGATGCCAATGGCGAGCGTGCCGATGACGGTGAGCGCGAAGGAGGGCGACTGCCGGAGACTGCGGATGGCGTGGCGGAGGTTCTGGGCGATGGGCATGGTGATTACTCCGATCGAAGAGCCTGCATGGGGTCGATGGCGGCGGCGCGGCGAGCCGGGGGAATGCTGGCGAGGAGCGCGGCGACCACCAGAAGCAGGGCGGCGCCGGCGAGGATGAGGGGATTCTGGGAGCTGTTTTCGGACCAGCGCGCGGACGCGTGGCGGAAGACGGCGGCGAGGACGAGGCCGACGGCGGTTCCGCCAAGCACGGTAGGCAGGGTGGAGCGGAAGACCAGGCCGAGGATGGATTCGCGCTGTGCGCCGAGCGCCATGCGGATGCCGAACTCGCCGGTGCGCTGCGCGACGGCAAAGGCGACGACGCTGTAGAGGCCGACGATGGCGAGCGCGAGCGCGGCCGCGGCAAAGATGCCGAAGAGGATGGAGACGAGGCGTTGCTGACCCCATTCGGGCGTCTCGTGGAGGATGCGCTCGAGGGTGTAGGGGTCCGACCATAGCTTCTGGTTGGGGTTGAAGGCGTGAATGCTGGCCTGGATGGCGTGCATGGACGCGAGTGGGTCGCCTTGTGTGTGGACGAGGTAGTTGAACCCGCCGAAGAGTGCCGAGGTGGACGGGATGTAGACTTCGGGCGCGATCGGCTTGTCCAAGCCATCGTTCACGGAGTCGGCCACCACTCCGACAATCTGGAACAACGTACCAGTGATGGCGGGCGAGACTGCGGGTGGCGGAAAGCCAGGCGGCGGTGTTTCCTTGCGAATCTCGTCGATGACCGGCCAGGAGATCTGCTGGCCGATGGGATCGCTGCCCGCGAGAAATCGCTTGGCAAAAGTTTCGTTGACCACGGCGAGCGGGAGCCCTTGCCGGTTCTCGGTTGAGTTCCACACGCGTCCGCGCAGCACCGGCATCTTCAGCAGCGCGAAGTAGCCGCTACCGGCTTGGGCCATGTGCGTCTTCTGCTTCTGTGAGGTTGGTCGGCCAACGACGGAGAAGTCGGTCTCAAACCCACTGTTCGGCGGGGCATCTCCGTTTTCAACGCCGAGTACGCCGGCCGTCGTGGCGATCTGCTGCCGGAGCTGCTCGACGTAGGCGGTGCGCTCCTGCCACCCTGACAGCGTGCCTTTCGCGAACGGGCCGCCGACCAGTACAGTGCTGGTCGGCTCGTAGCCGAGGTGCATGCGCAGCAGGCCCATAAAGCCAGCGATCGCCGCACCGGCGACGGCGAGCAACACGAGCGTCAGTGCGATCTGGCCGGCGATCAGCGTGTTGAGTGTGGCGCGTGCGCCTTTGCTGCCGGTGTTGCGGCGGGCGCTCGCCTGCATGGTCTCGGAGATGTTGGGGCGGGAGAAGCGGATGGCGGGAAGGAGGCCGAAGAGCAGGCCGGCGAGCGTGGCGACGACGACCGAGAAGGCCAGCACGGGCAGATTGACGCGAATCAGCGCTTCACTCGGGAAAACGTTGGGCAAGAGTTCGAGCGGGAGTTTCGCGAGAAAGTACGACAGCACGATACCGAGCGCTGCACCGGAGAAGGAGATCACGAGGCACTCCACCAGAAGCTGGCGGATGATGCGGCCGCGTGTCGCGCCGACGGCCGAGCGCACGGCGAACTCATGCGTGCGGGCGGTGCCGCGGGCCAGCAGAAGGATGGAGCAGTTGGCGCAGCCAATCAGTAGGAGCGTGACGACGGCGAGGAAGATGAGCGGAAAGGTGTGCGCGAGACCGGGGCTGGCGCCGGTGCCTTTGGTGACCGGGTCGATCAGATACTGCAGATGCACATGGAAGTTCTTGGGGTAATAACGCGGGTCTTCTTTGGCGAACTGGTGGACGAGGGCGTCGACCTGCGCGGAGGCCTGCTCGGCCGTTACCCCTGGCTTCAGCTTGGCGAAGTAGATCATGCGCGGATTTGGCTGCGTATCCAGCGTGGACGGCATGTACATGTCGGGCTTGCCACCAAAGGTGTATCGCTGCGGCATCACCCCGACCACCTGGTAGACGCGGTCGTCCAACTGCAGCTTGCGTCCAACAATTCCCCGATCTCCGTTGAATCGGCGAAGCCAGTATTTGTAACTTAGAACGACCACATTCTGCTTGCCGTCGTCTGACGCCTGAATGCCCCGGCCAAGCAACGACGGAACGCGGTTGAAGCTGCCCTCGTTCAAGGTTACGTATGCGACGGTGACGTTTTCCGGCAGGTCCTGCCCGCGCATCTCGAACTCGTGACCGATTTCACCGACAATGTCCTCAAACGCGGGCGTTTGTCGGTAGATTGCCGCCTGCGCGGGTGTGAGAACAAACCACATCCACGCTGTGGGATGCTCGGGATCGCGCATGATCGGATTGACTGTCCGCTGGTGGTCGGCGTAGGGGTACGCATCCAGCACGACCGCATAGATGAGCGAAAACATGGCCGTGGTGGCGCCGATGCCGAGCGCGAGCGAGAGGATGGCGACCGCGGCAAAAGACGGGTTCTTCCGGAGACCACGGAGGCCGAAGCGCAGATCCTGCAGCACGGCGCTCATCGTGTCTCTCCCGCGACCTTGCGGTCTTCGCGCTCGATGCCGCTGACGGTAGAAGGGTTTCGTTCAGGCTCGGCGAGCAGGCGTTGCAGCTCACCCTCGGCGACGACCTTGCCGTCGAACAGGTGCACCTGGCGGCCGGCGTGCGCGGCGAAGCGGGGGTCGTGGGTGACCATGCAGATCGTGGCGCCCTCGTCGTGGAGTTCGGCCAGCAGCTTCATCACGGCTTCGCCGTTTTTCGAGTCGAGATTGCCGGTCGGTTCGTCAGCGAGCAGGATGGAGGGCGATCCGGCGAGCGCGCGGGCGACGGCGACACGCTGCTGCTGACCGCCGGAGAGCTGCGCAGGATAGTGGCGCATGCGATGGGCCATGTTGACGCGCTCGAGCGATCGCTGCACGCGATCCTTGCGTTCGGTGCTCGGCATGCCCGAGCGGTAGGTCAGCGGGAGCTCGACGTTTTCATACACGGTGAGGTCGCCGATGAGATTGAAGCTCTGGAAGATGAAGCCGATCTCCTGGTTGCGGATGCGCGAGCGGTCGGCGAAGTTGAGGTTGGCGACTTCCTTGCCGTTCAAGGTGTACTGGCCGCCGGTGGGTGTGTCGAGCAGGCCGAGGATGGAAAGCAGCGTGGATTTGCCGCAGCCTGAGGGGCCGGACATGGCGACGTATTCGCCGCGGCCGATCGACAGGTGCACGCCCGAGAGCGCGTGGGTCTCGATCTCGTCGGTGAAGAAGACCTTGGTGAGCTGCTCGATGTGGATGAGGTTCGGGGCAGTGGTGGCGGTGGCAGCGGACATGCGGTCAATCTCCCTTTCAAGCGCAAAAGCGGCGGTCGTGAGTTTTGGAAACGGGCCCGAACAATTCTGGTTACAAATGCACTCGGTACAAAGAACTTAGGGCAAACGAACCTTGTCGACGGAGTCCCAGCGGGACATGTCGGAGAGCACGACGGTGTCTCCGGCGTTGAGGCCCTCGATCACCTGGATACTGTTGACCGAGGCACGGCCGACCTTGACCGGGACGCGGGTGGCGGTTTTGCCGTCAGGCGAGACGCGGAACAGCGTGATCGTGGAGTTCTCGTTGCCGAACGCGGGGCGGCCGACGTAGAGGACGTCGGTCATGCGGTCGAGGTCGATGGTTCCGTCAACGGACAAGTCCGGCCGCGCGCCCTGCGGCAGGGCGCCAAGGAGTTCTACGTCAACGGTGACGGTTCCGTTCTGTACGGCGGGGTCGATGCGGGTGACCTTGCCGGGGATGATGCCGTTGTGGGTGTCGATCTCGGCGGGCTGGCCGATCTGGATGTCGCGCGCCTGGGTTTCGGGAATCTTGAGCGAGGCCTTGAGCTGGTCGGGCTGGACGACCTTGGCGAGCGTGGTTCCGGGCGCGACGTGCTCGCCGACCTGATGGGGTAGTTCGGTGAGGACGCCGGAGATACCGGCGCGGACGCTGAGCGCGGCCTGCTGCTTTTCGTAGAGCGCGAGCAGCGCCTGCGCCTGCTGCACCTTGGTCTGCTGCACGGCCATTTCGGTCGAGATCGTTTTGCCGTTGAGGTCAAGCCGCTGGCGCTCGAGGTCATTCCGCTGGGCGAGCTCGTCGGCCTTGCCCTTGGAGGCGGAGTAGGTGAGGCCGCTGATGACGCCGAGGTCGTAGAGGCTTTTGTCGGTCTGCGCCTGCAGCTGCGCCTGATGCTGGTCGGCGCCGACGGTCGCTGCGCCGGCCCGTTGGGTCATCAGGTCGCCTTGGAGGTGCGCGCGGGTGTTCTGCAGGTCGGCCTGGGCGCCCTTGAGCTGAAGCTGGGCGTCGAGCAGGTGCTGCTGCAGCGTGGGATCGACCAGGTCCATAACGACCGTGTCGGGCTCGACGTGTGCGCCGGGAAGGACGCGGATGCGGACGACGGTGGCCTCGGTTTCGGCCGGGATGAGGCGGATCTTGTCTTCGCGAGGGACGAGCGTTCCGGGACCGCGCACCTGGCGCAGCAGCGGGCCGCGCTTGACGGTGTCGGTCCAGACCGCGGCGTCGACCGTGGGAAGCGCGGGCTTGAGTCGGAGCAGGGCGAAGCCGGCGGCGCCGGCAAGCAGCAGAACAACGGCGAGGGTAATGACGTTGCGGCGGCGCTTGCGTCGCTTGAGGTCAGGACGAGAGATATCCATGCGCCAGGGCTAAGGGCAATCCTTCTGCCAAACGGAGCGCGACGAGATTGCCCTGCCTTGCGCTCCCCTTGCCTAGCTTGGAAGCAAGCGGATGTTCGATTTCAGCGATCGGTGTCCAGAACTGGACACTCCGATTCCAATCCGGAGTTTCGGCCCATACAGATCTGCGTGGCGCAGGACACCCTGGAGCGCGTCGGGGCCAACGCATAGCTTAGGACGCCTGAACCGGTTGGGGGGATTGCGTTGGCGGCGCCTCCCCGTTCTCTTCCGCGTCGGCGTCGTCGGGCTGCTGCACCAGCCAGTGATCGTCTCCGTCGACGACCGGTGTGTGCCAGCCGCCCTTCGGCATCACGTGGGCGTTGGTCTCCTTCGGACCCCAGGTCTGGGGTGCATAGGGGTAGACCGGAGTCTGGCTCTGGAGAACTGGATCGACGATGCGCCAAGCTTCCTCGACGTAATCCTGGCGGGCGAACAGGGTGGCGTCGCCGGCCATCGCGTCGGTCAGCACGCGCTCGTAGGCCTCCATCTCATCCGGTCGCTGATGACGGCTGGCAACCAGTTCAACAGCGTTGCGCGGGCCGCCATCTTTGGCGGCAACGACGGAGACGGCCATGGCGACGGTAACCTCGGGCGAGAAGCGAAAGCGCATGTAGTTCTGTGGATTGCCCGGCTCGGAGATGCTGGTGTTCGGCGTCCTGCGAAACCGGGCGAGCACCTCCGTGCAGGTAATCGGCAGATTCTTGCCGGCGCGGATGTAGAAGGGAACCCCTTCCCAGCGCCAGGAGCTGACCTCGAGGCGAAGCGCGGCGAAGGTCTCGGTGTCGGAGTCGGGCGCAACGCCCTTCTCGTCGCGATACCCGAGGAACTGTCCGCGAACGAGGTCCTGCGGCTTGATCGGCGGAATCGCCTTGAGCACCTTCACCTTCTCGTCGCGAAGGCTCTCGCTGTCGTTGCGCGAAGGCGCCTCCATCGCCACGTTGGAGAGGATCTGAAAGATGTGGTTCTGGATGACGTCGCGAATCGCGCCGGTCTGGTCGTAGAAGACGCCGCGGCCCTGGATGCCGAAGCTCTCGGCCATGGTGATCTGGACGCTCTCGATGTAGTTGCGGTTCCAGAGCGGCTCCATAAAGGCGTTCGAGAAGCGGAACGAAACCATGTTGCGAACGGGATTTTTGGCGAGGTAGTGGTCGATGCGAAAAATGGACGACTCGGGAAAGGCGGCGAGCAGGATCTTGTTCAGTTCCTGCGCGGAGGCAAGGTCGTGGCCGAAGGGTTTTTCGACGATGATGCGCGCTCCTTCGGCGCACCCCGAGGTGACGAGTTTCTGGACCACGGTGCCGAACAGGGCGGGCGGGATGGCGAGGTAGTGCGCGGGATGCTGGGCGTCGCCGATCTGCTTGCGAACCTCAGTGAACGTGGCATCGTCGGCGTAGTCGCCGTCGACATAGCGGAGGAGGTTGCAGAGCTTGTCCCACGCAGCAGGGTCGACGCCACCGTGCTTCTCCAGGCTGTCCTTGGCGCGGGCGCGGAACTGGTCGAGGTTCCATCCGGCCTTGGCGACCCCGACGACGGGAACGTCGAGGTGGCCCCGCCTGATCATGGCCTGGAGCGCGGGGAAGATCTTCTTGTAGGCGAGGTCGCCGGTGGCGCCGAAGAAGACGAGGGCATCGGAATGGGGTTGGCTCACGGTAATCCTTTGCGGCTGGGCTGAAAGTGAGTTTACGATGCGAGCCCCCGGCAATCCGTTACGCGGAAGCGAAGTCTCTGCGTTTCTTCAGGATGTCAAGGAGATCGAGGTCCCGTTTGCATGCCTTACGCTGGAGGGATGAGTGTGGACGAGCTGGTCTTGCCCGCGGGGCCGTTTGCGGCGTTTCTGTTTGATCTGGATGGAACGGTGGCGGACTCCATGCCGCTGCACTACGTGTCGTGGCTGCAGGCGGTGACGGAGGCGGGAGGGAACTTTCCGGAGGAGATGTTTTACGCGATGGGTGGCATGCCGCTGCCGCGCACGGTGGAGCTGCTGAACGAGCGGTTTGGGACGGCGATGGACCCGGCGACGGTGGTGGCGCGGAAGGAGGCGCTGTACCTGGGAATGCTCGACCGGTTGACGCCGGTGGCGGCGGTGCTGCAGGTAATGGAGGCCTGGGTGGGGCGGGTGCCGTTTGCGATTGTGTCGGGGTCGCCGCGGGCTTCAATCGAAGGGACGCTCGCGCGGCTGGGGCTGGCGCACTACTTTCCAGTGGTGGTGGGGGCGGAGGACTATCGGGAAGGAAAG
>CALMVL010000301.1:465-11960 GCA_937873265.1 uncultured Granulicella sp. | reverse complement strand
ATGCCTCCTCCGATCAGGCCGGCGTCCGAGATGGTGTGGTGCGGAGCGCGAAACGGCCGGTGCGCCACCAACCCCTGCTCGGCGTCGAGCACACCCGCGACCGAATGAATCTTCGTCGTCTCAAGCGCCTCCTCAAACCGCAGCGGCGCCAGAATCGACGGCAACCGTTTGGCCAGCATCGTTTTGCCCGAGCCCGGCGGCCCGATCATCAGGATGTTGTGCCCACCTGCCGCCGCGACCTCGAGCGCCCGCTTCGCCACATGCTGGCCGCGCACATCCTTGAAATCCGCCGGGAAGTGCTGCAGAGCCTCAAGAAGGTCGGTTGCTTCCACCTTGAGCGGCGTCGCCGTCATCGTCCCCAGGGCGGCAGAATTCAGCAACTCGCGCACCTCGAGCAAGCTTTTCACCGGGAAGACGCACACACCTTCGACCACCGCCGCTTCACGCGCGTTACTCGCCGGGATGACGAGGTTTTTGATCCGGTTTGCCCGCGCAGCGATCGCGATCGGGAGCATGCCCTGCACTGCCCGCAGCGTGCCGTCGAGACCGAGTTCGCCGACCAGAAGAAAGTCACTCAGGTCTGTCGCCTGCATCGCGCCATATGCGCCCAGGATGCCAATCGCAATGGGCAGATCAAAGCCAGACCCGACCTTCTTCAGGTCCGCCGGCGCTAAATTGATGGTGGTCCGCGTCGGCGGAATCTCGAAGCCCGAGTTGCGCACGGCAGAGCGCACCCGATCGCGGCTTTCGCGCACCGCCGCATCCGGCAAACCGACGGTGTGGAACTCCTCCTGCGGCAGCTTTACGCCGGAGTAGTCCACCTCCACTTCGATGATATTGGCATCAATGCCGTACACCGCCGCGCTGCGTGTCTTGAACAATGGCATCGGTTCCTGCCGGCCCTCGATCGCCGATCCTGAATCCTCGCTACCGTACCAACGCCGTCGCCTGATCACACTGCCACGAAGGTGGTAGAAAGCTTTTCCACTTGCTTCCCATAAGCAGGGTAGAGATCGCGCGCGCCTAGAATAAAACCAGTCGTGAACACCAGTCTCTTCGAACTCTTCAAGATTGGCATTGGGCCGTCGAGCTCGCACACGGTCGGGCCGATGCGCGCCGCGCTCGGCTTTGCCCGATCGCTTGAGACGTCAGGCGTGCTTTCCCGCACGGCCCGGGTCGCGGTTGACCTGTACGGCTCGCTCGCCCTCACCGGCATCGGTCACGGCACGGATCGCGCTGTTCTGCTCGGCCTTCTTGGCGAGGCTCCAGACTCGGTCGATCCGGCGGCTATCGAACCCCAGCTTGCCCGGCTCCGCGACGCCGAATCACTCAACCTTCTCGGCCGTTGCGCGATCCGCTTTGACGAGCCGAAGGATCTGCTCTTCCGACGGGACCAGATGTATCCAGACCCGAACGTTGTCACACACCCGAACGGGATGCGCTTTACCGCGTTCGATACTGGTGGCAACACCCTTTCCGAGCAGGTCTTCTTCTCCATTGGAGGGGGCTTCATCGTCTCCGCCGAAGAGTTCGATCCCGGCCGCATCGCCGTCCCAACGCGCGCGGTGCCGTTCTCTTTCCGAAGCGCCGCCGAGCTTCTCCGCCTGGCTGAAACCGAGCACATAAGCATCGCTGAGATCGTCCTTGCGAATGAGATTGCGCTGCTCGCAGATCCCGGCATCTACCGGCCGGCCCCGGCGGAGGGAGCGCCGCTCGACACGAAGGCCGATCGCGTGTCCGCTAGCATCCTTACCCTTTGGCGCACCATGCAGGGCTCCATCGAGCGCGGCCTCGCCACGGAGGGTATCCTGCCCGGTGGCCTCCATGTTCGCCGACGCGCGCCACGTCTTGCGGCGCGCCTTTCCGCAACCACCTCCAGCGACCCGCTGGCGCCTATGGACTGGGTCACCGTCTACGCCATGGCCGTCAACGAGGAGAACGCCGCCGGAGGCCGTGTCGTCACCGCCCCCACCAACGGCGCCGCCGGCGTCATCCCCGCCATCGCGCAGTACTACCTTCGATTTGTAGAGACGGCCGACACACCCGGCCTCCTGCGCTTCTTCCTCACCGCCGCCGCGATCGGCATTCTTTACAAAGAAAACGCCTCGATCTCCGGAGCCGAAGTTGGCTGCCAGGGCGAGGTGGGTGTCGCCTGCTCGATGGCGGCCGGCGGCCTCGTCGCCGCGCTCGGTGGAACCAACGCGCAGATCGAGCATGCCGCCGAGATCGCGATGGAGCATAACCTGGGAATGACCTGCGATCCCATCGGTGGCTTGGTTCAGATCCCCTGCATCGAACGCAACGGCATGGGCGCGGTGAAGGCCATCAATGCTGCCCGTCTCGCGCTTGCGGACACCGATACGCACAAACTCTCGCTCGACCAGGTCATTGAGACGATGTACCGCACCGGCCTCGACATGCAATCACGCTATAAGGAAACCTCGCTCGCCGGTCTCGCTCTGAACGTCATCGAGTGCTGATCGCGCCCAGGGACGTAGCAGATTGTGCGCCGATCGAAGCTACGTCGCTCTCCGATTCTTCGCGCGACCAATCGAAAGCGCAGCTGCTCCGTTGCACGGTGTAACGCTGGCGCGGACGATGTTCGTGCGCGTTGCACACGAGAACACTTCCTCCGTGAAAAAGGGAACCGCACTCGCTTTTTTCTTGACACACTTTTTCTCCGAATCTATACCTTCGATAGTTGCAGCAGAATCGCGACAATGGCGGTGAAAGCCGACAGGGAGAATAGGCAAAAATGGCAACCAAAAAGGCGCCGGCAAAGAAGACGGAAACAAAGGCCCCCGCGAAGAAGTCGAGCAAGAAGTAGGCTCTCCGCAGGACATCCAAAACAAGGCAAACGAAACGGGGTCGCTCCTTGAAACTTACCGGAGCGACCCCGTTCTGCGTCTGCGCCTGCATCGCATTGCCGATACCGCGTTACGGCGCTGCAGCCGTTTGCGGAGCTCCCTTCGGCGTCGACAGGTACCCCGAAACGCGGTTCTTCTCAATGTTGTTCACCAC
This sequence comes from uncultured Granulicella sp., assembly GCA_937873265.1. Classification (GTDB taxonomy): domain Bacteria; phylum Acidobacteriota; class Terriglobia; order Terriglobales; family Acidobacteriaceae; genus Edaphobacter. The sequence continues at coordinate 8,939 of CALMVL010000301.1, read as the reverse complement.
CAGCTCAAACAAGACCGGATCCTTACCGGAGTAGAACTGCACCGGCTCATCAAGATTTTTGTCTTTCTTCTCAATGTTCCGATCATCCGCGCTCACATTTAACGTGTACTTCGAACGCTTCGTGTCCACCTTCTTCAATTGCAGCTTAATGGACGACAACAGTACCGGCTTTGCTCCCTTATCCAGCGTAAATTCGAAGTAGTTGCGGTCGCCCTTGTGCTTCAGCACATCGAGCTCGCTCGAGTTCTTCGCGATAAGTCCACTCATCACGCCCGCATCGCCGACCACCCGGCTCAGTTGCGTCTTCGTCGATTCAAGATCCGTCTTCGTGGCGGCCACGTCCGTTTTGACACCGCCCACATCTGTCCGCACTGCGGCCACGTCCGTCGAAACCGCGCCGACCTGCTTCGACGTGGCCTGCTGTTCCCGTTCCAACAGCGCCTCATGCTCTGCTTGCGCCGTCTGGATCGCGAGCAGGCGCGCGGCTTTTGCATCCAGCTGCCGCTGGGTCACGCCCACGCTCTGTCCCAGTGCCTCGCTCGTTGCGCGCAGTCGCGCATTGGTCGCATCCAGCTTGTGCGTGAGCTCCGTATTGTCCTGGTTGGCGGCCGCCAGCCGCTGCTCCGCCGCAGCGAGGTGTGTCTGGATGGCCCAACACCACCCCAGCGCCCCCAACGCTGCCACAAGCGCCACACCCAACATCGCCAGCAGGGCGTTGGACGCCTGCTGCGTGTATTCAGGTCTCACATCGGTCTCCGCCATCTTGCACGCACCTCTGCCACCTTAGACGCATCGTGCCTGCCACGCGCGTCACCCTTCCGATCAAGGCTCACCATCTAGACTTGAGCCATGGAGCTCTTCGAGCATCCCGACGTTCTTGTTGTCGGCGCCGGCGTGATCGGCTTGTCTGTCGCGCTCGAACTCCACCGGCGCGGAGCCAGCGTTACCGTGCTCGAGCGCGGGGTGGCTCTCGCCGAAGCCTCCACCGCCGCAGCCGGCATGCTAGCCGCGACGGACCCCGACAACCCCCCCGCGCTCGGGCCACTTTCCGAGCTCTCGCTTCACCTCTATCCCGAGTACCTCGCCCACATTCAAGCGCTCTCCGGCCACCTTGTCTCGTTCCAAACCAACCTCACCCTCCAGCAAACCTACCCTGCCACCAGCGACATCACCCCCGCGCAACTCGATCGCCTCCTCCCCGGCCATGCTCTCAGTCAGCTTCACTTCACGGGTCTGGCCGAGCGCTCCATCGACCCACGCCAGCTCGCTCCCGCACTGCTCGCCGCAGTCCGCGCTATCGGCGTCCACCTCATCGAGAACACGCCTATGCTCTCAATCAGCGCCCATGAGGGCTCGATCTCCGTTCGCACCCTACGGCGCAACCTTGCTGCTCAGTTTGTCGTCGACTGCACCGGGGCGTGGACGCGGAGCGACTATCTCTCGGCGTCGCTGCCCGTGTTTCCCATCAAGGGCCAGATGCTCTCCGTGGCCATTCCCCCGGCGTTGCCGCTGACCTTTACGCTGCGCACACACGGCCTCTACATTGTTCCGCGAACTTCCGGTCCTCATGCCGGGCGAGCGATCGTGGGTGCGACCGTCGAAGCCGCCGGCTACGCCAAAGCCACCTCCAATGAGGCCATTCGCGGCCTCTATGACCGTGCCTGTCAGCTGCTGCCGCCGATCTCCGGCGCGCCCATTCTGGAGCAGTGGGCCGGACTTCGCCCCGCAACGCACGACCGCCTGCCGATCCTCGGTGCCCTCCCCGAGAACCCTCGGCACCTTTTCGCCACTGCCCACTTCCGCAACGGTATCCTGCTCGCACCGGCAACCGCCCAGGTTCTCGCCGCCCTCATCGCCGGAGATCCGCCCCTCATCGATCTCAGCCGATTTTTACCGGCGCGCTCGCCCACGTCCCTCGCCTGACCGTCGATATTCGGCCAGCCAGCGCGACATCCGTTCCCCGGCTGCGCTATAACCGTAGATACTTCGCGCAGCCCGCGCGTCTTCGGTTAGAAGGAGCTTCCCCCATGTCGAATGCTGCTGTTGCCCCGCGGGGTCTGGAAGGCATCGTCGCTACGACCTCGTCGATTTGTTTTATCGACGGAGATGCCGGCGTCCTCTCCTACCGCGGCATCGACATCCACGAGCTCGCAACGCATTCCACCTTTGAAGAGACCACCTACCTCCTGTGGCATGGCAAGCTCCCGACCGCATCCGAACTCGCCGCCTTTCGTCGCGAACTCGCCGTTGCTCGTACCCTTCCGCGCGAGATCCTCAACCTGCTCCGCAGCGTCCCCACCTCCGCCACGCCCATGGAGGTTCTCCGCACCGCGGTCTCCCTGCTCTCCCTCTACGACCCCGACGAGAAAGAGAACACCCACGAAGCCAATCTGCGCAAGAGCTTCCGGCTGACCGCGCAGATCCCGATGATCGTCGCCTTCTTTGATCGCGTTCGCAAATCAAAGCCCCTCATTGAGGCCGACCCAGCACTCTCACACGCCGCGAACTTCCTGTGGATGCTCAACGGTGAAAGACCCTCGAGCATCGCAACCCGCGCCTTTGACATCGCCCTCATCCTTCACGCCGACCACGAGCTCAACGCGAGCACCTTCGCGGCCCGTGTCATCGCCGCCACGCTCGCCGACATGCACGCCGCCATCACCGGCGCCATCGGAGCTTTGAAAGGCCCGCTTCATGGCGGCGCGAACGAAGCCACCATGCGGATGCTGTTCGCCATCGATCAAACCGGCGCAGACCCGGTCGAGCACGTGCGCTCGATGCTCGCGCAGAAGCAGAAGGTCGCCGGCTTCGGCCACCGCGTTTACACCACCGAAGATCCTCGTGCCACGCATCTCCGCCAGATGTCTGAAGAACTCGGCAGATCCGCGGCGTCTACGAAGTGGTTCGACATGTCGCAGCGCATCGAGCAGTTTGTGAAGTCCACAAAGAAGCTGAACGCGAATGTGGACTTCTATTCGGCTTCTACCTACACGACGCTCGGCATCGACATCGACCTCTTCACCCCCATCTTCGCCATCTCCCGCATCGCCGGCTGGGCCGCCCACGTCATGGAGCAGCATGACAACAACCGCCTTATCCGTCCCCGCGCCGACTACACCGGCCCGATCTACCCCGCGCCCTACACCCCTCTAGGAGAGCGATAGTCTCAGCATCAGATCTCTGTTGGGCCCTTTGTCTCGCGCGCCCAACAAACATCGCCAGCCGGGTCACTCCGGCTGGCGACGCCCTACGAATGACGACGAAGACTCGTCATGGGCCGCTCACTTACTCCCGGGTGGCAGTACCCCATTCATCCGCAGGTATTCCACCATCTGCCCATAGTGATCAAACCCGTGCGTCGCTACAAACGCAGCCACCTCCACACGCGTATGCAGCCCATCGGCACCCTTGATCGACTCAAAGGCATTCGCCGGCGTGATTGTCGCGACCGCCTTATGCACAAACACGAAAGAGTCCGCCAGCGCCTTCAGGCAGTCCTCCTTGCTCGTCTTCGCGCCCAATGCCTTCATATCCACATCCGGCTTCGTCCCACTCACGGTGCTCGCAAAATAGTAGTTTGCCGAAGCGATGTGCGTCACCTCCTGCGCAAAGGTTCGTACTCCGTCAAACTTCGCGCCCGCCACGCCCGCGCTCACGGGCGAAAACCCATACTTCTCGGCTGGCATCGCCTCTGCCACGCCCGTCACCTCGTGCTCAAACATCGACACCATCTCATTCATCGCCTTAGCCGGGTCGACCCTCTGTCCTATCGGCACCGGCGGCGTGTCCTCGCCCATCTGCGCCTGCGCGCCCATCGCGCAACATCCCATCACCATAACCGCCGCTAATCGCACTCCAAACGTCATCGTTTCTCCTTGCACAAACCCGCTCAGCCTACCAGATCCTAATCGGCTCCGCAGGATCCCCTGTGTCTGAGCCTCGAACGCAACTCTTGCCAGCCACTAGACTAGGGTCATGCCGCGTATCTACCTCGACGCTAACAGCACCACCCCCGCACTCCCCGAGGTCGTTGAGGCCATGTTCCCCTTTTTCACCACGGAGTTCGGCAATCCCTCCTCCACTCACCTGCACGGCCAGCACGCCCGCGCCGCACTCGATCACGCCCGCGAGCAAGTTGCCGCCCTGCTCCGCTGCCGCGCCTCCGAAGTAGTTTTGACCTCCGGCGGCACCGAAGCCGCCAACCTCGCCCTCTTCGGGACTCTGCCTCCCACATCGGGCGCCGCCCCGCACCTGATCACCGCCTCCACCGAGCACCACGCCGTACTCCATGCTGCTGAAGCCCTCGCCGCCCGCCTCATCTCGCCCGTGGAACTTACGATTCTGCCCGTCAGCCACAACGGCCTCGTCTCCCCCGCCGACCTCGAAGCCGCCATCCAGCCCAACACCCGCCTGGTCTCCATCATGTTTGCCAACAACGAAACCGGGGTGCTCCAACCCATCGCCGATCTCGCCCGCATCGCCCACGGCCACGGAGCCCTCTTCCACACCGACGCTGTTCAGGCTGCCGGCAAAGTTCCCCTCGACCTCAGCCCGGCTGGCCCGCTCCGCGACGTCGACCTCCTCTCCATCTCCGGCCACAAAATGTACGCCCCCCAGGGTACCGGCGCGCTCTTCGTCCGCCGCGGCCTCCATCTTGCACCCCTTCTCCACGGCGGCCCGCACGAGCGTCAACGCCGCGCCGGCACCGAAAATCTCCCCGGCTACGTCGGCCTCGGCCGCGCCGCCGATCTCGCCCAACGTTGGCTCACCGAAGATCACCCCAACGACGGCCCGACTCACCTCGCGGTCCTCCGCAGCAACCTGGAGCATCAACTCCTCGCACAGATTCCCGGGGGGCGCATCAACAGCCGATCAGCTACCCGAATCCCCAACACCACCTCGCTGACTCTTCCCGGCATCGACGCCGAAGCCCTCCTCATCGCCCTCGACCTCCAGGGTCTCTCCTGCTCCGCTGGTTCCGCCTGCCAGTCCGGCGCTACCGAGCCGTCGCACGTCCTCCGCGCCATGCACCTCACCGACGCCGACGCGCGCGCCACCATCCGCCTGTCCCTCTCCCGCTTCACGACCCCCACGGAAATCGACCGCGTCCTCGATCTCATCCCCGCTACCGTCACCCGCCTCCGCGCCCTCGCGCCCCGTCTTGCCCACGCCTAGGCTCGCGCCAGCATCCAACCGACCATGCCGCGCAGCCACATCCCCCACCTCGCCGATCCTTCAACCATCGAACCGTATAACGATGACGGAGTTCTCCAGGTTGTCATCGAGACCCCGAAAAACTCCCGCCTCAAGTATGCTTTCGACCACGAGCGCCGAGTCATCATCCTCAAGAAAATCCTGCCCGCCGGCATGGTCTTCCCCTACGACTTCGGCTTCGTCCCTTCCACCCTCGCCCCCGACGGCGACCCAATCGACGTCCTCGTCCTCATGGACGAACCCGCCTTCCCCGGCGTCGTCCTCGACACCCGCATCCTCGGCGTCATTCGCGGTGAAGACCAGCTCCCCTCCGGCGAAAAGCAGCGCAACGACCGCCTCGTCGGCGTCGCCGAAGCCGCCCACGCCTTCGCCGAACTCAAGACAATCGACGACCTCCCCCAGCAGCTGCTCGACCACATGGGCGAGTTCTTCGTCCAGTATCCCCAGCTCCTCGGCGGCAAAACCTACAAACTTCTCGGCCTAGCCGGCCCCGACGAAGCCAACCACCTCATCGAAGAAGCCCGCCAGAACGCCTAAATGTAACTGCTGCAATTACAAATACCAGGGGATACTCACCACCACAATCCGCTGATTTCCCCGCAACAGCAAAATCAGCTTCAGCAGCGCTACCCGCTGCCCGTGCAGTGCGTTTTCCCACCAATGCTTCACCACCATCTCCGGCAGCACCACCGCCACCTTCCGCCCGGGGTGCTCCGCTTCCAACCGATTGACGTAGTCCATAATCGGCGAAATCACAAACCGGAAGTTCGACGGAATCGTCACCAGCTCCGGCATCTGCAGCCCCTTCGCTTCGATCGGCTTCCGGATAAACTCCTCCCAGATCGACTCCAGCCCCGCATCCGCCTCGGCCTCGTCCGAGTGCACATGCACCACCTTGATCTCCTTGCTCAGCAACAGACCAAACCGCAGCGCCTTCTCCGTGATCTTGTCCCAACGCGCCATCGGAATCACCACAATCGGCTCTTCCAGATTCTTCAGGCTGATCGCGGACTGATCGCACATCTCCTCGTTCACCCGGCAATAGTGCCGCTTCACCGCCGCCATCATCCAGATCAGCGCCGGCACCAGCAGCACCGTCACCCATGCGCCCGCCATAAACTTCGCGATCACCACAACGATCAGCGTCAGCCCGGTCGCCACCGCGCCAAACCCGTTCACAAACATGTGCCAAACTCGTCCGGCGTGCGCCTCCGATCGCCTCCAGTGCACCACCATCCCAGCCTGGCTCAGCGTAAACGCCAGAAACGCCCCAATCGCATACAAGGGAATCAACCGGTCCGTGATCCCCCGGAACAGAATCAGGATCAGCCCCGTGAATCCCGTCAAAGCGTAAATCCCGTGTGAAAACAGCAGCCGCCGCCCCCGCAAAATAAACACATGCGGCAGGTAGTCATGCTGCGCAATCGCCCGCACCAGCCGCGGAAAATCCGCAAACGCCGTATTCGCGCTCAGCGCCAGCGCCAGCAGCACGCTGCCCATCGTCACGTAATAAAACCACGTCCGCCCAAACACCGCCGAGACCAGCAGGCTCAGCAGGCTCTGGAAGTTCGTCGCATTCGGATCCATCGGCATGATGCCGTACTTCTTCGCCAGCCACGTAATCCCAAACAGCAGAATCATCAGGATCCCGATAATCACCGTCAGCGTCCGCTGTGCCTTTTTCGCCCGCGGCTCGCCAAACGCCATCACCCCGTTCGACACCGCCTCGACGCCCGTCATCGCCGCGCATCCGCTCGCAAACGCTTTCATCAGCAGCCAGATCGTCAGCGCCCCCATCAGCTGCGGCGGCGGCGCCGGCAAGCTCGCCACCGGCACCGGATGCCCGCCCGCCGCAAACACCTTGAACACCCCCACACCGATCAGCGTCAACAACGTCCCCACAAACAGAAACGTCGGGAGGATGAACGCCTTGCCCGTATCCTTCACGCCGCGCATGTTCACCAGCGCCAGCACCGCCAGGATCACCAGACACATCGGCAGCGTATACGGCAGCAGCTTCGAGTCCACCGACGTCAATGCCTCCACCGAAGCCGAAATCCCCACCGCCGCCGTCAGGATGTAGTCGATCATCAGCGCCGCCGCCGCCAGCAGCCCCGCCCGGTCCCCCAGATTCTCCGTCGCCACCGTGTACGATCCGCCGCCGTTCGGATACGCCGCGATCGTCTGCCGGTACGAAACGTACACGATGCCCAGCAGGATCAGGATCGCCGAAATGATCGGCACCGCATAGTGCAGCCCCAGCAGCCCCAGCGGAATCAGCAGCGTAATCGCCGCCTCCGGACCGTATGCCGCGCTCGTCAGTCCATCCAGCCCAAAGATCGGGATCCCCGCCGCAACCCCAATGTGCTCCGCCCGCTCATCACTCGTCGCGAGCGGCTTCCCTATCAGTATGTCTGCAATCGCCATGTCGCCTACGATGCTATCCCGCTACTCTGGTTTTCGGTCAAAATCTTGCAACCAACCTATAATTCGTGTCATACAACCAAAGCCCAGGAGTTCTGATGCCCAGCGCCGACATCCCCCTCGCCGACATCCCCCTCACCCGCATCTCCGGCGAACCCGCCTCCCTCGCGGACTTCTCAGGCAAAGTCCTCCTGCTCGTCAACGTCGCCTCCAAGTGCGGCTTCACCCCGCAGTACCAGGCGCTCGAAACGATTTACGCGACCTACAAGGACCGCGGCTTCGAAGTGCTCGCCTTCCCCGCCAACGACTTCGGCTCCCAGGAACCGGGCTCGGACGCCGAAATTCAAACGTTCTGCACCACCAACTTCGGCGCCTCCTTCCCCATGTTCAGCAAGATCACCGTCACGGGCGAACACATCCACCCGCTCTATGAAACGCTCATCCAGGCCCAGCCCACCACCGAGGTCGGCAACCCCGGCCTGCGCGCGCAGCTCGACGGCTTCCTCTCACAATCCGGCGGCCACACCAACCCAGCCCCCGGAATCCTCTGGAACTTCGAAAAGTTCCTCCTCGGCCGCGACGGCCAGGTCCTCGGCCGCTTCGCCTCCGACATCGCCCCCGACGACCCCCGCCTCACGGAGGCCATCGAAGCCGCCCTCTAGCCTCTCGCGACAACCGTCTTCTCGCACTGGATGTTGCTATTTCCTTGCCTTTTTAGCTGTCATCCCGAAGGGAACCTGCTTCTCGTTTCCCTTCTGCCCTCGTCGCACATGCTCTTGTTTTTTGGTCGTCCTCCTCGAACGTAACCGCTTCTCGTCTTTGCTCGTGTTCTAGCC
>CALMVL010000301.1:0-455 GCA_937873265.1 uncultured Granulicella sp. | reverse complement strand
CAACTCGACGGCTTCCTCTCGAAGTCCGGCGGCCACACCAACCCCGCGCCCGGCATCCTCTGGAACTTCGAAAAGTTCCTCGTCGGCCGCGACGGCGCCGTCCTCGGACGCTTCGCCTCCGACATCACCCCCGACGACCCCCGCCTCACAGGGGCCATCGAGTCGGCCCTCTAACTTCTCGCTGCAACCGCCCTCTCGCACTCGCCGTTGCATTTGCACTGGCTCTTCCTTCTGGTTGTCATTCCCGAAGGGAACCTGCTTCTCGTCTTTGCTCGTGTCGTAGCCCAAATTCAGCCCGAGGTCTCTTTACCCGAATGATCACTCCCGCCCGCTACGCCACCTTCGCCACCGCACTTCTCTGCTCCACCGCCGCCCTCGCCCAAAAGCAATCTCCCATCCAGATCACCGCCGACCTCACCGACGGCGCCCGCCATCTCTACCACGCCGAAGTTGAC
>CALMVL010000300.1 GCA_937873265.1 uncultured Granulicella sp. | reverse complement strand
GGCGGAGGTGATGGGGTTTTGGGTGGTCGCCATGATCGAACGGTGCTCCTGAAAGGTGAAATGTTGGCTCCGCGAGGGAGCTGGGTGCGTGTGCCCGGAGGGCCGGGGGGAGGGCTGCCGGATGTATGAGGTGTGCTGCAGGCCCGTCTATCAGGCTTCTTCCAACTCGATGGTGCTCAGCGTGCTTCGGGTAATGGGAGAAAGCGTGCGGGAGGCGCCTCAGAAGCGCGGTATCGGGCTGAGGTGGCCTGCTGCGACTGCAAACGTATCGCATCCTGTGGGGTGCGTCAAGCTCAGAATACTAGATGTAGTGCTGGGGATGTCACAACTGCGTCGATCCGGCAGAATCGTGACCGTGGTGTGCCAAATACTGGCAAAGTCGTGTGGAAATCTCCAAACAGACGCGACCAGCGTGTTGAAGGTAGATATGACTTACAAGAAGACCGGCTTAGGCTATTGGGGTGGGCAGAGCCGGAGCAAGGTGGGGTGTGTGGGAGTCGTGGAAAAAGGGGCGTCGTTGCAGGACTGCGGGCAGACGACCGAACGCGCCGACGGGGTCAGGCGCGTTCGCGTCATGCGGTGCAGACAGCTCAATTGTTCGGGCGTGTGCCGACGAGAAAGCCGGTGGGGGTCTGGTACTGGGCGGCGAGGGGTTGGATGGTGGGACCGGCTGCGCCGACGATCTCGGTAAGAACGTAGGGGGCGCTGAACGGGTTGGAGATCCAGACGTTGCCGCTTTGGTCGATGGCGACAGCCGAAGGAGCAGGGAGATAGGTGGAGCCGAGGACGTAGGCATTGGGAGAGATGGCAACGTCAGCGGATCCAGTGTTGCCCGCGGTAAAGGTGGAGATGCTGTTATTGCCGGTGTTGACGGCCCATTGGTGGCCGAGGCCGTCGGTGGCAAGGCCCAGGGGGTGGTTCAGGCCCGCGAAGCCGGAAGCGGTGCAGGAACTGTTGTAATGGCAGATCTGGCTGGTATCGAAAAGCGGGTAGAGGGTATCGGTGTTCTTGGCTTGGGTAATCTGGCCGGCGCGCGTGCTGCTGCCGTTGTTGATTGTTCGGTGGACGTTGTTGCTGTTGACAAACTCGGTACGAACGGCGGTGGAGGAGGGCTGGGTGAGGAAGCCGGCGTCGACTAGGTTTTGGTTTTGCGACGCTGGTGAGGCGGTCAGCGTGGCGAGCGGCGTGACGGTTCCGTTCAAGATGGAGGCGAGCCCATAGCTGGTGGTGGACATGCCGGAGTAGCCATACCGGAGCTCTCCTGAGGGCCCGATGGCGATCGTCAGCGGGGCAACAGGAGTGAGGCCACCCTGTGCGGGGAGGCTGGTGTCGATGGATGTGAGGCGCTGTGGGTTGGTGACGGAGGTGTACCCGACATAGCTTGCCGTGTGTCCGGCGACCCAGACCTGATCGTTGAGATCGACCGCGACCTGCTGAATGTTGCTGCCATTATCCGATCGAAAATTGTACGGTCCGGCAAAGGCGCCGGATGCCGGGTCGAACTGGAAGACGCCCGCGATTCCGGTGGGTAACCAGACGTCGCCCGCGGCATCGATCGCCAAAGAGGATAGCGCGTCGGTTTGGGCGCTAGCGGAGTAGCACCGCGCCGGGGATGCGCCCGGCCGCCAAGCGCGTCGTTACGTTATGCGGGGTAGAGATTCTGATTGAGGTAC
>CALMVL010000299.1:11018-14939 GCA_937873265.1 uncultured Granulicella sp. | reverse complement strand
GGGGTGTCGTTCGGAGGTGCATCCGTTGGCGGGGTGGTCGAGGCGGGCGGACTCGGTTTGTCGTCGGGCGAGGCGTCGTCCGGGTCCGGGGTTTGGTCGTCGTTCTGGTCGTCGGCCTTCTGTGGGGTGACGGGGACGTCGACCGATCTGCGAGGGGCGCCCGCGGTCGAGAAGGTCTCGTTTGGCTTGTTGGCAATGGCGGCGCGCATGAAGTCCATCCACATGGGCAGCGCGGCTTTGGCTCCCTGCTCGCCTTTGCCGAGGCTCTGGCGGTCGTCAAAGCCGATCCAGGTGCCGCAGGTGACGGAGGGCGAGAAGCCGATGAACCAGGCATCGGTGAAGTTGTTGGTGGTGCCGGTCTTGCCGCCGAGGGCGTGGTGAAGCTCGGAGGCGGCGGCTCCGGTACCGACGCGAACGACGGCCTCCAGCAGCGTCATCATGGTGCGGGCGGTCTCGACCGAGATGACCTCGCTGACGCGGGGAGCTTTTTCCGGAAGCGGGAGGCCGTCGGCCTGGGTGACCTTGCGGATGGCGTGCGGCTCGATACGGATGCCGTCGTTGGGGAAGACGGTGTAGGCGCCGACCTGCTCGGCGAGGGTGATGTCGGCCGAACCGATGGCGACGGGGAGGAAGGCGGGGATGTTGGAGGTGATGCCGAAGCGGTGGGCGACCTCGATGACCTTGCGGATGCCGACGTGGGCGGCGAGCTTGAGGGCGGGGATGTTGCGCGACTCGGCGAAGGCGTCGATGATGCTCATGTTGCCGCGGTAGTTGGGTTCGTAGTTGTGGGGGGTGTAGGGGCCGCCGGGGGTGGAAAAGGTGGTGGGCGCGTCGAGGATGGTGTCGTAGGGTTTGGTTCCGGCTTCGACGGCGGCGGTGTAGACGTAGGGTTTGAAGGAGGAGCCGACCTGGCGCTGCGCCTGGGTGGCGCGGTTGAACTGGGAGAGGGCGTAGTCGCGGCCGCCGACCATGGCGAGGATCTCGCCGTCGGAGTTGTTGACGGCCATGAGCGATCCCTGGGCGCCGGAGTCCTGTTGCAGGGTGGCACGGAGAGCTCCCTCGGCGGTGACCGTCTCGACGCGGAGATAGACGATGTCGCCGACACGGAGGAGCCTTTGCGGGGAGACGACTTGCGTCCAGATCCAGTCCGCGGGGGTAAGGGTGACCTGCTGCGTGCCGAGTTTGACGATGGCTTCCCGTTTGTCAACGGAGATGACGAGGCCGTGGAGGTAGTCCTTGGGCTCAATGGGCTGGCCCCAGTCGGGGTGGTGGTAGAGCGTGAGGTCTCCGCCGGTGTCGAGGATATTGGTGAGTTTGGCCTTCCAACCGCGGCGGCGCTCGTAGGCGGCGGTCCCGTCGAGGACGGCCTGGTTGGCGACGCGCTGGAGATCGAGGTCGAGGGTGGTGTAGACCTTGAGGCCGGCCCCGTGGACGGCTTCGACGCCGTACTGCTGTTCGAGTTGGCGGCGGACCTCCTCGACGAAGTAGGGGGCGACGGAGCCGGCCGGCGGCTCGATCCGGAGGCCGAGCGGCGTCGCCCTGGCGGCGGCGGCTTGCGTGGCGGTGATCTTCCCGTCGAGCAGCATTTCGGAGAGGACGAGGTTGCGGCGGCGAAGAGCGCGCTGCGGGTGGCGGATGGGGGAGTAGAGTTCCGGGCCCTTGGGGAGCGCGGCGAGCAGCGCGGCCTCGGGCAGGGTCAGATCGCGGGCATGCTTGGAGAAGAAGAACTCCGAGCCGGCCTCGAAACCGTAGGTGCCGTGGCCGAGGTAGATCTGGTTGGCGTAGAGGGTAAAGATCTGGTCTTTGGTGAAGCGGCGCTCGATCTGGACGGAAAGGAAGATCTCCTGGATTTTGCGGCCAAAGGTCTTTTCCGACGAGAGGAAGAGGTTGCGGGCGAGCTGCATGGTCAGGGTCGACGCGCCCTGCGCGCGGCCGGCGGAGTGGAGGTCGCGGTAGGCAGCCCCGACGGCGCGGAAGAGGTTGACGCCCCAGTTGCTCTCGAAGGATTTGTCCTCGATGGAGATAATGGCGTCGCGGAGCGTGGGGGAGAAGTCGGCATAGGGGACGACCACGCGGCGCTCCAGAGCGAAGGAGCCGAAAACCTTGCCGTGGATGTCGTAGAGCTCAGTGGTGGTGTTGGGGCGGTAACGAGCGAGGTCCTCCATCTGCGGGAGGTCGATGGAGTAAACAAGGACGAGGCCAGAGAGCGCGCCGAAGAGCGCTGACATGCCGAGCAGCAGAAGGAAGGTGGCGCGGGTGGCGGCGCGGCGACGGGAGGGCCGGAGCCAGACGATGCGAACGCGGCGACGCCACCAGGGCTGGGGTGGCGGCTTGAGCTCGGTCTGGTCAGGTCCAAAGAGAGTCGGCACGCCTATCCATGATAGCGCTCACTCCCCGGCGCCACCGGAACGTCGTGGTTGGCCGGGGTTGCGGTGTCAGGTCAGGCGGCTTTGCTCTTGAGGAGGTCGAGCGCTTTCGAGAGCTGTTCATCCACCGCGACGGCGGGCTTGGCGGCGGGTGCGACGGGGGCGGCTCCGGCGTTGACGGCGGGCTGGTCCTCGTCGTCCGGCGTGTCTTCATCATTCGCGGAGGAAGCGACGAGCACGCCGGGGGTGACGCCTTCGTCCTCAAACTTCTTACCGGAGGGCGACTCGTACTTGGCAATGGAGAGGATGAGGGCGGCTCCGTCGGGCAGCTCAAAGGTCTTTTGCTGAGCGCCTTCGCCGAAGCTGCGTTCGCCGACCAGATCGGCGCGCTTGTCGTCGAGAAGGGCTCCGGCGACGATCTCGGCGGGCCCGGCGGTGCCGCGGTTGACGAGGAGGACGACGGGGGTGTTGGCGGGAACGATGGCCTTGCTCGGATCGGCGGTAAAGGTCTGCTTGGGGAACTTCTGGCCTTCGAGCATCGCGATGGTGCCGCCCTTGAGGAAGAAGTTCGCGAGCCGGGTGGCCTCGGTCATGTCGCCGGCGGCAACGTCACGGAGGTCGAGCAGAACCTTTTTGTTGCCGTTCTTGCCCATGGCCTTCAGCTTCGCTTCGACCTGCTGGACGTGATCATGGTCGAGGACGGCTGGCTTGAGATACAGGATGGTCGAGTTTTCATACATCGTCTCGGCAACGGCCGGCTCTGCGACAAGCGTGCGGGTGAGGACGACTTTGTCGGGGTCGGATTTGCGGGGGCGGACGACGGACAGGGTAAGCTGCGAGCCGGGCTGACCCTGCAGGAGCAGCTGAATCATGGCAAGAGAGAGCTCTCGGGTGTCCTGCGGGCCGATGGCCTCGATGATGTCTCCGTCCGCGAGGTTTGCCTTGTCGGCGGGGCTGCCGGGGACGACGGAGACCACGGTGGCGTACTGGAAGCGCTTCGAGACATTAATGCCGACCTGGGCGCGGCCTGGCTTGTCGGTTTTGTAGATTTTGTACTCGGCGGGCGTGAGATAGGAGGACTCGGCATCGAGCGACTCGAGCAAGCCGCGGAGAGCGCCGTTGGTGACGCGGCCGATGTTCGGCTCTTCCACGTAGTCGGTCTGGATGTGGCGGAGAACCTCGCTGTAGACGTTGATCTGCCGGTAAGCTCCGTCGTCGTCGTTGGTGGTCGCGGCGTTGACGCCGCTGGCGTTGGCTCCGAGGAAGGTGCCCAGGACGAGGACGACGGAGAAGGCGAGCAACAGAATCTTCGAGGTTTTCAGCATGGGCGCGGCGCGGCCTCCAGGGGTACACAGGGAGAAACAGGGGTTAGACGCGCCCCGTTGGCAAAATGATACTCTTTGGCGGATGCGGCGTTTGGAGACGGAGTAGTAGCAGAACGAGGTTCGGCAGTGATTTAGGGCTAAGTACCGTCAGTCCGTCGGGTCGGCTTCCAAGGTCTCCAACGGCGAAAGTTCCCGAGCGCATCAGCATGATAGGGGTTTGGCTGAAAACA
>CALMVL010000299.1:6483-10918 GCA_937873265.1 uncultured Granulicella sp. | reverse complement strand
GACCCGAGCAGCTATCGATGCCAGAGAACCTGGACGTACCAACCCCTGCTGCTTGGTGGCTCGCCGGTCGAGGTGGAGAACCACCTTTACGGTCAACTTCAACATAGGCCCATACGGCTGTTTGGCACGCATCGAACGCATCCCAGGCCATGCGCGCATCCTACAGTGGAACCGAAGCACATACGAGGAGAAGCAATGATTCAGTCAAAAGGGTATGCGGCGCAGGATAAAACAGCGCCTTTGACGCCGTTCCACTTCGAGCGGCGCGATCCTGGCCCGAAGGACGTCGTCGTCGATATCGAGTTCTGCGGCATCTGCCACTCGGACCTCCATCAGGTTCGCGATGAGTGGGGCGGCTCCATGTACCCCATGGTGCCGGGGCACGAGATTGTCGGCAAAGTCGCCGCCGTGGGCTCGGATGTGACTAAGTTCAAGGTGGGCGACGCGGCCGCGGTGGGCGTCACCGTCGAGACCTGCATGGTGTGCGAGAACTGCAAGGCGGGGGCGGAACCCTACTGCCTGAAGGGCATGGTTGGCACGTACAATGCCAAGACCTACGAGGGCGAGCCCACCTACGGCGGCTACTCCAACAATATCGTCGCTCCCGAGCACTATGTGCACACCATCTCGTCCAAGCTCGATGCCGCCGCCGTGGCTCCTCTCCTCTGCGCCGGCATCACCACCTGGTCGCCCCTGCGACATTGGGGCGTTGGCCCGGGCAAACGCGTCGGCATCGTTGGCCTCGGCGGTCTCGGCCACATGGGTCTGAAGTTCGCGCACGCCCTCGGGGCCGAAACGGCCCTGTTTACGACCAGCGCCGGTAAAGCGGAGGACGCCCGGCGCCTGGGCGCGGATGAAGTGGTGATCTCAAAGGATGCCGACGCCATGATGAAGCACAAGGGCAGGTTCGACTTCGTCCTTGACTGCGTCTCCGCCCCGCACGACCTGAACGAGTATCTCAACCTGCTTCGCCTGGACGGCGTACTCTGCCAGGTTGGCCTGCCCGAAGAACCTCTTCCTGTCAGCGCCTTTTCCCTGATCACGAACCGGCACTCGCTCTCCGGTTCCATGATCGGAGGCATGCAGGAGACCCAGGAGATGCTGGACTACTGCGCCGAGAAGAATATCGTGGCGGACATCGAAATGACGTCCGTGAACGATCTCGAATCTGCCTATGAGCGAATGCTGAAGGGCGATGTCAAGTATCGCTTTGTAATTGATCTGAAGACGCTTGCGTAGATGGGGCGGATGCAGGCGCCGGAGCACAGGACCGCTCCGACGCCCGTCCCTCCTGAAGTCAGCTTTCGCGGCGATCGGCGGGGTAGAGGGTCGTTTTGTCGTTTGCACTCGCAACCGGTGCCCCGGCGTAGGCCGCGCTGCCCGGGTCGCCCGGCAGTTCGCCGAGGAATGTTTCCGGCTTGATGTTGTCGCTGATCACCGGAAGCGTCGGTAGATTGCGGGTGCTGCCGGCCTCGCGAACCACGGCATCGGCGTGCTGCAGCACCTCGTCGACGGTCATCGTGTACATCTCCCGACCGTTGTCGTAGCCGGTCTCGATTGCCGTCCGGAGATACCGTCCAGCTGCCTGCGCGGCGACGGAATCCGTGATGACCTTGCCCGTACGCCGCTTGTGCTCCACCCATGCTACGTTCGGCATCGCGATCCACACCGGGCGTCCGCTCACGGCAAAGCGGACGTCCGTCGCGTCCGCGTGGCGCGTTGCGATGGCCACCAAGGTGCCCTTCCACGTGCAGTGCAGGGCTTCGCCGGTCCATCGATCGGTCACGGTGAAATCGTCATACATGAGCCCTAGCTTAGACGACCCTCGGAGGCGCGACAAGACGGACGTACAACGATCTTCGCCGCCCGCAAAACTTGTTTCGCAAATGTGCGTCTATATCGTGAGTAGACGGACGACAGCGGTTGGGGTGCGCAGGCGCGAGACGACCACGATCGCGCGGACCATCAGAGCTTATCGTCATCAGATATGAGGCCCCATGAATCAGTTGCTGAAGGCAGTCATCGGAGTTCTGGCGAGTACTATGCCGCTGTGTGCGAGCGCGTATGCCGTCCAGGCGTCGTCGCGGATCACCGGTCAGATCAGTGACGCCGACCGGGTGGAGCTCGCCGGATCGGTCACCCGCCGTCCCGCAACCGCAACGCCCCTGGGAGCTCTCCCGGGCAACACCCCGCTGACCCGCATGACGCTGGTGCTCGCGCCCTCGGCGGCGCAGCAGGCGGCGCTCGACCAACTGCTGCTCGACCAGCAGAACCCAGCGTCTGCCAGCTACCATAAGTGGCTCACGCCGGCGCAGTTTGGAGCGCAGTTCGGCGTTTCGGACGCGGACCTCACCAAGATCCAGGGCTGGCTTAGCAGCGAGGGCTTCACCGTGGATTCGGTGGCTCCGAGCCGCAACGCCGTCTTTTTCTCGGGCACCGCTGCCACGGTTGAAAGCGCCTTTGGCGTCAGCATGCAGCGGTACCGCAAGAATGGCCAGGAGTTCTTTGAGAACTCCGGCAACCTCAAAATTCCGGCGGCTTTGAACGGCGTCGTGAGCGGTGTCACCAGCCTGTCGAGCTACCGACTCAAGAGCAACCTGGTCCATCGTCCCGTTTCGTCCGCGGCTTCGAAGCGCGCCTCGCCGGAGTACACGGACGGTTTTGGCACCCATGAACTGACCCCGTGGGATTTCCGCCAGATTTATGGCTTGAACAGCCTGGTGAACGCAGGCTCGAGCGGCGACGTTAAGATCGCCGTCGTTGGTCAGTCCGCGGTCAATACAACACAGATCGGCTACTTCCAGGGGCTGACCGGGCAAAGCGCGAAGTCGCCGACGCTTGTCCTTGTGCCCAACTCCGGCGTCTCGACTGCCGTGTCCGGCGACGAAGGGGAGTCTGAAATCGACATCGAGTATGCCGGGGGAACTGCTTCCGGCGCGTCGATCCAGTTCGTTTACACCGGTAATGGAAACAACAACGGCGTCTTCGACTCGTTGATCTATGCAGTGACCCAGGATCTCGCACCGATCATCACCATGAGCTATGGGGGTTGCGAGTCAGAAGAGGCGGCGTTTGCCACGGGAACATTCGAGCCCTCCCTGCGGCAAGCCAACGCACAAGGGCAGACCGTGCTCGTCTCCTCTGGTGACTATGACGCCGCTACCTGCGATGTGATCGACTCGACGAGTGGCGACGTGACGATTGCCACAGAAGGGCTGACCGTCTCTTACCCCGCGAGTTCGGCCTACGTCACCGCTGTTGGCGGAACCGGCCTTAACGATGCAAACGGCTCCTATTGGAACGGGACCAACAACACCTTCGACGGTTCGGCCATAGGCTACATTCCTGAGATTGCCTGGAACGAGACTGTGGACAACGGCGGTGACATCCTCGGAACGGGTGGCGGCGCAAGCGGAATCTTCGGCAAACCGTCCTGGCAAACAGGAACCGGAGTGCCTGCGGATGGTGCGCGGGATCTGCCTGATGTGGCTTTCAGTGCAGCTGTTTATAACGACCCGTACCTCTACTGCTCAGGAGATTCGGCGAATGACCTGCCATGCACAGTAAGTGCGTTTCCGATCATCTCGCAGCAGGGCTACAGCTCATATGTGCAGGCAGTCGGAGGAACATCTCTATCGGCACCGAACTTCGCTGCCATGCTGGCCATTGTCGAGCAGGCAAACGGCAACACGACCGGTCTCGGCAATATCAACAGTTCGCTTTACACGCTGGCCGCAGGATCTTCCGGCGCGTCCATCTTCAATGACGTTACCGTCGGGAACAACATCGTTCCCTGCGTGGTTGGCACGCCGAACTGCACATCTGGAACGATGGGCTATGTTGCGGGAGTCGGATATGACCAGACGACGGGCTGGGGTTCCGTCAACGGGTCGGCCCTCGCGACGGGCTTGGCCAGCCTGAGCGCGACGGCCGTCAAAGTACCCACCCTGACGATCTCCGCCTCCCCCTCTGCTCCCGCCGTCAACTCTGCGACCACCTTCACGGCAACCGTTGTTGCCGATTCCACCACAACCGCACCGACCGGAACAGTACAGTTCTCCGTGGACGGCGCAGCTGCTGGGAGTGCAACGCTCACCGCGGGAGCCGCCTCGTACACAGTCACGGCCGGTTTCGCAACTGTGGGCACACACACCGTCACAGCGACTTACTCCGGCGACACCAACTTCAACGCGGCAACTTCCACCCTGACGCTCACCGTCGGCGCAACCACCAGTACCGGTGGGACGTTCACTCTCACTTCGTCACCGGCGACTCTAACGATCAGCTCTGGCTCTTCCGGCACGGAGGCGATTGCCGTGACCCCGGCCAACGGATTTCTTGGGGTCGTCAACTTTACCGCAACCGCTTCCGGCACTGCCGCTCTCAATGCGTGCTACACGCTGCCGAACGCGACCGTTCCTGCAGGCGGCGGCTC
>CALMVL010000299.1:0-6409 GCA_937873265.1 uncultured Granulicella sp. | reverse complement strand
GGCGTTGAGCCCCCACAGGATGGGCACGCCTGCAGGCGGCGGCTCCGCGACCCTGACGATCTACACGTCTGCCTCGGCCTGCGCTACTGCCGGGCGGACCAAGATCGTGACACTCACGAGGGGCGTTGCAGCCAGCTCCCCTCCCATCCAGCCGGCCTTCCCCGGGAGGCGAACCGCTGTTCTGCTGAGTGGAGCCTTGCTCGGCTGCTTCGCCCTTCGACGTAGATCTAAAATGCCTCTCGTGCTTATGCTCGCGGTCTGCGCCATGGCGATTCCCGGTCTGGGGTGCGGCAGCGGCAGCGGCGGATCGACTTCGCCCGTGACGACGCCCACCAGTCCGACGTCGCCAAGCGGAACCAGCTATACCATCACCGTCACCGGAGCGAGCTCAACCAACGCCAATCTCACCGCGTCGACCAGCTTCACCCTGACGATCCAATAACCAACTTAGCCCAACAATCCCCGGGGGGCCTCATGGCTCCCCGGGTTTTCGTTTCCCGTTACACGCCCAGTTCAGCCCGGATGGCCTCCGCGATGCAGTTTGCGTGCGCACGCATCAGCTGTTCCCTTTCTGCCTCGATCATTACCCGCGCCAGCGGTTCGGTTCCGGAGTAGCGGATCACGACCCGCCCTGAGTCCGCCAGCTCCGTCTCTGCGGCGCGAATGGCTTCAACAACCGCGGGCATCGATTCCAGCGGCCGCCGCTCGCGGACCCTGACGTTGACGATCATCTGCGGGAACACCTGCAGGTCAGCGGTAAGGCCGGCAAGGGATTTGCCGGTGCGATGCATGATGTCGAGGACCAGCAGGGCAGTGAGCAGGCCATCGCCCGTCGTCGATCTTCCCGCGAAGATGATGTGACCGGACTGTTCGCCACCGATCGCGGCGCCCGTCGCCCGCATCTGCTCCAGCACATATTTGTCCCCGACCGGCGCGCGCACCATTGAAATGCCCGAGCGCTTCAGCGCCGCTTCCAGCCCCATGTTCGACATGGTTGTCGCTATGACTGTCCCCCTGGCCAGCAGGCCGCGCGCCTGCAGGTCGCGTGCGGCCAGCAGCAGAATCGCGTCTCCGTTCACCACCCGGCCATGCTCGTCAGCAAGCAGACATCGGTCGGCGTCTCCGTCGAGCGTGATGCCCAGAGCAGCCCCTTGCTGGCTCACCTCCGCCGCGACGACTTCCGGATGGAGCGCGCCGCAGCCCGTGTTGATGTTGCGCCCATCGGGCGAGGCGTGCGTGACGATCACTTCGCCGTGGAGATCAACAAAAAGCTGCGGAGCCACCGCGCTGGCGGCTCCGTTCGCGCAATCGATCACGATGCGGCGGTTGTCGAGCGAGAGCCCGGGAACAGCTTCCAGCAGGAATTGCACGTAGTCTGTTCGGAAGCTGTCGTCGATCTCGGGCGCAAGCGCGTATTGCGGGGCCTGGCTGCCAGTCGCCAGCTGCCGAAAAATCTCGCCCTCGATCTCCAGCTCCGTTGCATCCGGCAGCTTATACCCGTCCGGACCAAAGAGCTTGATGCCGTTGTCCTCCCACGGATTGTGCGAGGCCGAGATGACTGCGCCGGCGCTGAAGCCATGAGTTCGCGCCAGATATGCGACCGCCGGGGTCGTGATCACACCGGCGTTGGCTACACTCGCTCCGCCCTCCGTCAGGCCGGCGGTCAGCGTGGCCGCGATGCTCTCCGAGGATTCGCGCGTATCCATGCCGAGCAGCACGCGCGCTTGTCCGTTTGCGGATCGGAGAGACTCCGCCACGGCAACACCGACGGCGTAGACCGTAGGCAGATCGAGCGGCGGCTTGCCGGCAACACCGCGGATGCCGTCGGTT
Source organism: uncultured Granulicella sp. (assembly GCA_937873265.1). Classification (GTDB taxonomy): domain Bacteria; phylum Acidobacteriota; class Terriglobia; order Terriglobales; family Acidobacteriaceae; genus Edaphobacter. The sequence goes on along the minus strand of CALMVL010000299.1, from coordinate 4,579 downwards.
CCAAAGAGCTTCTTCATGGGGTGTGGGTCTCCGTGACCGTGGCGAGCAGCGAACCTGTGCCGAGCCGTGCGCGAATGCTTTGGCCGGGGTGCACACGATCCGCCGCGCTGAGCAGAGCTCCCTCCGCGGTGTAGACAAGGGCATAGCCACGAGACAGCACCGCCACGGGCGAGAGCGCGTCCAGCCGGGCCGTCGCCTGCTGCACCCGAATCTGCCGCAGGTGGATGATCTGTCCCGCGAAGCGCTGCAAACACCCGCGAGCGCTTTCTAATCTTCTGCTGCCAAGCACCAAACGCAGCTCCGGGTTTTGCCGCGCGAGGCGTGCCGAGAGTGCGCCCAGGCGGTCGCGGTGGCGACGCAGGCGCCGATGCGAGGCACCTTCGGCCCGCTGGCGCAGATCGTCGACGCGCTGTCCACGGCGATTGGCCGCATCCCGCAGGCGGCTAAGAATAGCGTCCGCTGAGATGCGGTTGTAACGGGCGCGAGCCTGCAGCAGGTGAAATCGGCCTGCGCGGAGGACAGACTGCTCCAATCGCTCGAGGCGTGTCTCGACCCGGTGAAGCGCAGCTGTAACAATCTCCGCGGCAGCCGAGGGTGTCGGCGCGCGCAGATCGGCGACAAAGTCGGCGATGGTGAAATCCGTTTCGTGGCCGATCGCACTCACCACGGGCAGCTTCGACGAGGCGATCGCTCGGGCGAGGGTTTCCTCGTTGAAGCCGGCGAGGTCCTCCGCAGAGCCACCTCCACGAGCCATGACGATCAGGTCGACGCTGCCTGGGTTGCGGTTGAACCAGCGAATACCCCGGACGACCGAGGTGCAGCAATCCGGACCTTGCATGGCGGCAGGGTAGACCAGCAGATTCAGCCGACCATGCCGCCGGCGCACCACCGTGGCGATATCGCGAAGAACAGCTCCCTGCGGCGATGTGATCACGCCGATGCATCGTGGAAAGGCCGGAAGAGGGCGCTTTCGGTCGGCATCGAACAGGCCCTCCTCGGCGAGGCGGCGTTTGAGCTGCTCGAACGCGACCTGCAGGGCTCCCGCGCCGCGCGGCTCAAGCGTATCCGCGATGAGTTGAAGTTGACCGCGAGACTCGTAGATCGACAGCCGGCCACGCACCAGCACGGCCATGCCGTCCGCCGGTCGGAAGCGGAGCAGCTGAGCTTCCCGGCGGAAGAGCACGACCGGCAGCTGCGCTTCGCCGTCCTTGAGTGTGAGATATATGTGACCGGAGGGCGCAGACCTGCAGTTGGAAAGTTCTCCTTCGACCCAGAGATCCACGTAGCCGGCCTCAACGCGCTGTCGAAGCTCGGCAACCAGCGAGCGAACAGTCCAAATGCGACGCTCGGGCAAGACCGCGACGGGAGGAACAGGCGTTCGGGCTGGCTCGCGAGTTCTTTGCGCAGGTGGAGCACTCGCGGGAACCGCGTTGAAAAGGAGGTCCAGTTGCGGAGCGAGAGGCTCGGCAACGGACGGCATGGATCGGCGAGACACCGGCCGCGATCGCATCCGCAAGCTGGCCAGAGTCGCCGGAATCTCGTCGCTTTCTGACATCCCGCCCTGAGTCTAGCATTGGCTTGGGAGACCGGCAGCGCACAAACGGCGCCACGGCAGCGAGCCCGGCGAGACTACATGTCAACGAAATCGGTTTACCAACCAGAGGATCAGGCTCAGCAGCACACTAACCAGAACGGAGGTGGCCAACGGAAAGGAAACGGTGGTGCTGCGGCCGCGCCAAGTGATGTCTCCCGGAAGCCGGCCGAGTGGCAGGTGGAGGCGGCCCACGAGCGCCAATACCGCCCCGACGAGAACCAGCAGCAGACCGAGACCGATCAGCGTACGGCTGAGATCAGGCATGCGGAGTTGGATGCGGAAGTCAGGCGGTTAAGAAGAGCTCCCCGGCCTGGCGAAGCAGAACATCCGGTTGACATGGCTTGATGAGAATGGAAGGCGGCCGTGCCAGGCCACGTGTGCCTTCGCGCACACGACGGAGACCCAGCACGGACCCAGTGAGCACCATCACTCGGCAGTCGGGCTGCTCGCGCAGCAGTTCCTGGATGAGTTCGAGGCCGTCGCGGCCGGGCATATTGATATCGCAAAGCAGGAGGTCGGGGGCAGATTCGCGGGCGCGCACCAGGGCGTCCTCGGTGGAATAGGCGACGCATGCGTCGAAACCTTCTTTGCCGAAGATCGTTCGTAGGGTATCAGCAATTACGGGCTCGTCATCCACGATTAAGACACGGTGCATGAGAGTATCTCCACGAGAGCCGGCAACCTGGACCTGTTCGGGCATTCTGGCGACCGCAATCGTACACCGATTACTATAGATCCGCGCATCGGTGATAGACAGCTACGCACGTGGCTGTTCTGTGTAGATTCAGCGACACTTTGGTGCAATTGACAGGAGCAGGCTGTTTTGCCTGTAGAAAGCAGAGTTGTGGCCACGTTTGGTAAGGTGAACCCGTGGTTCTGGTCGGAGTTCGGATGTACGTGATCGCCTTGATTGCCGGTCTACTCTGCTGTAGCAGCGCGGTGCTCGATGCGTTTCAGACGATCATTCTTCCTCGACGACCGACTGGGCGATTTCGGATCACGCGTCTCTTTTACCGCGCGACTTGGAGGCCTTGGGTTGTTGCAGCAAAGAGGCTGCAGAACGAGCGCGCGCGGGATCAGATGTACAGCATATTTGGGCCGATGTCTCTGCTGATGCTGCTTGTCGTTTGGGCTTTTCTGCTCACGTTCGGATTTGCGCTGCTCTTTTTTGCGATACACACACCTTTCCTGGACAACAGCCTTACACCCGGAGAGCACCGGTGGGCGCAGCTCCAGACGGATGTGTACGTAAGCGGAACGACGCTGACGACGCTTGGACCAGGAGACGTTGTGCCGCGCAGTCACGCGGCGCGGTGGCTCATGATTCTCGAGAGCGGGACCGGGCTGGGCTTTGTGGCGCTGGTGATTGGGTATCTTCCTGTTTTGTACCAGGCGTTCTCGCGCAGGGAAGTGACGGTGGCCCTGCTGGACTCCCGCGCGGGATCGCCGCCGACGGCGGCGGAACTCTTACGGCGGCACGCCTTTGACGGCGGCCAGGAGGCCCTGATCACGCTGTTGGAAGAATGGGAGCGATGGGCTGCGGAGATCCTCGAATCGCACATCTCCTATCCGATCCTCTGTTATTACCGATCGCAGCACGACAATCAAAGCTGGCTTTCGGCTCTGACAGCGGTGCTGGATATGTGTGCGCTGCTGATCGCCACAACACTCGGTCCGGAAGGCCAGGCGGCGGCGCGACAGGCGCAGCTGACATTTACGCTTGGTCGACATGCGCTGATTGATCTCGGGCATGTGTTCCGCCTGGAAGAGAGGGAGCGGGCCTGGGTCGAGCGCGGCGACACGGGGCGGCTGACGCCGGAGATCTTTGCCCGGCTCTGTGGAGCCGTGGGGGAGGCGCAGGTGCGACTGTGCGGCGATCAAAGCTCGGCGGAACGACTGCTCGCGATTCGCCTGCTGTACGAGCCCTCCGCAATGGCCATTTCGGAGCACCTGGAAATGCCTCTGCCATTTTGGGTTTCGGAGCCGCGCAAGGGAGACCAGTGGCGCAAGATCTCGAGTCTGCGGTCCCAACCGGACATGGTGTTGTCAACCGCAGAGCACATCAGCCGAGAGTCGGTGACGGCGCACCTGCACGACGGCGGGCATGGGGACTGACACGCGCTCCTGTGAGCGGCGCACACGTTCTTGAATGCGAATCCCTAAGCTTGGGGAAGACGCGCGGCACCATGCAGATGCAGATGCTTACTGCTCGATCTGCGGGTTTGCCGCAGGAGCGGCACCCGGGTTGAGTTTCTGGGCTGCGAGGAGGCCAGCCGGTCCCTTGGCGTCCTTATCCTTGAGCTGGGCGTAGATCTTGCGGGCCTGATCGGGCTTGCCTTCGGAGTCGTAGAGCTCGGCGAGTTGGAGCTGCGCGAGACCGGCGGGAACGGAGTCGGACGGCTTTGCGGTGAGTTGGTTGTAGAGCTCGACGGCTTGCGGGTTGCGACCTGTCTGGCGGTAGAGCTGGGCGAGAGAAAGCTTGCCGAGGTTCGCGAGATTGCGGTTCCAGCTGGAAGCGACGTCCTTGAGGGTGCTCTCGGCGGAGGCGTTCTGGCCTTCTTCCATGTAGGTGAGACCGGCGAAGTAGTGGGCGTTCTTGCCGTCGGGGGTCATGCCGTAGCGATTGGCGACATCGAGGAAGGCGGCGTTGGCGGCCTTGGCGCGATCGGTAACGGAGGTGTACGTCTTGACGCCGGGAGGAACGGGCTGGCCGGGAGCGGCGAGGGGCGTTTGGTAATCAGCCATGGCGGCGCCGAAGGCGGTGGCGGCGGCCTCGGAGCGGGCGTGATAGATGGCGATCCCGGCGACGAGCAGGACGATGACGGCGAGCAGGATCGCGGCGGAGACGATGACGGAGCGTCGGTTCTGTTGTGCCCAGTCGAGGCTGTTGTCGCCGACGGTGATGTAGTTGTTCTGCTTCAGGGCTGCTTTGGTCTGCTGATCCACGATGAACTGATCTCTCTGAGTGCTGATGGCGTGCGCGGC
>CALMVL010000298.1 GCA_937873265.1 uncultured Granulicella sp. | reverse complement strand
GGTGAGGGTGGTGCTGGGGGACGCGAAAGAGGGCGGTGGCGGGCAGACGGCGTAAAGGCGAGTCTCGGTTTCAGCCTTCGTCGGGCGTGAGAGCCGGGTAACCGGCACGGGGACGGCACACCCGAGACGGCTACTTCGGCTGAAAGACGAGGAAGTAGTCCTCGCCGTCGGCTTTGGTGAAGTCGTAGTGGCCGATCTCCCTGTAGCCGGCCTCGTCCATCTCGCGCTCGAGAACGTCGCGGTTCAGACCGTGGTCGGTGCCGTTGCCGTTGCGGTCGATGATGCCGACGAGGGAGTCGGGGTGGAGATCTTTGCGCAGGGTCGTCATGAAGGGGACCGGATGGGCGATCTCGTGGTAGACCTTCAGCAGAAGGACGGCCTGGAGGCTGCCTTCGGGGAGCTTGGGGTCGTCGGGGGTGCCGAGGATGACGCGGACGTTTTCGAGGTTTTCCTGTTTGGCACGGTCGGCGATGTGCTCGATTGCGTTGGGGTTGATGTCCTCCGCGAAGACGCGGCCGCCGCGGCCGACGCGACGGGCGGCGCGGACGGTGAACCAGCCGGAGCCGGCTCCGATGTCGGCGACGACGGTGTTCTGCTTGATGCGGAGGATGTCCATGACGCGGTCGATCTGGAGCTTTTGATCGCGGCCTGGCTCTTCAAAGATAGAGAGGTCGCCCGAGTAGGGGGTGCTGGTGGGGCGTTGCTGGGTGGCGGCCTGGGCGGCTACCGTACGGTGCGGGGTGGCCGCGGTGGCAAGGGTGATGCCAAGAAGGGCGGCGAGGATGCGAAACCGGCTCATAGTGGAGTTGGATGTCCATGGCCGGGGGACGATGCACGGGAGGCGCGCCCGCGCGGCAGGAGTTCGGGGTTGTGTTCGCGCTTTTGGGGAGAGCTGAGTCGGAGCAGCGGCGCAGATCGGGCGTGCTAGCGGATCTGCACCAGCTCTGGACTGCCGGGAGCGTGGCCGGAGCTGTTTGCGGAGATGCCGCCGGTGGAGTCGGGGTGCTGCGGGGCGCGCCAGTGGTCGATGTAGGAGACCTGGTGGACGCAGGAGATGGTGCAGTTGGGGGAGCAACCCTTTTCCGTGAGGAACTCGCGCTGGACGTCGGCGGTGGTGTAGCCGGCGAGAGCGACGCCGGGGTAGCCGCGCTGCTGGGAGCAGTAGTGGACGAGGCCGTTCTCGCAGATGTAGAGGTAGCGGCCACCGGCGCGGCATCGCCAGTCGTTGGGCTGGCCGTTCGCGATGGCCTCCTGGAAGTGGTTGAAGCGGGAGTAGGAGCGGCGGGTGAGCTTGCGGACGCGGTCCCAGACCTCGCGCTCTTCGGGGCCGAGGGGTTTGAGCTGGCCGGAGCCGTCGTGGATGATGCCGATGGTCGAGGAAAAGCCCAGGCCCAGGGCTCGCTGGGAGATGGTGTAGGCGTCTTCGGGGTGGGCGATGCCGCCGCCGACGACGGAGTTGATGTTGACGTGGAAGTCGGCGTGCTCCGCGAGCATGCGGAGCTTGGCGTCGAGGACCTTGAGGGACTTCTTCGAGACGGCGTCGGGCTGGACGTTGTCGATGGAGATCTGCATGTGGTCGAGGCCGGCGCGGTTGAGGCGCTCGATGCGATCGGGCATCAGCAGGTAGCCGTTGGTGATCATGCCGGCGATGGCGCCGGTTTTGCGGATGCGGGCGATGACGCGGTCGAGGTCGGGGTGGAGGAGGGGCTCGCCGCCGGAGATGGTGATGACGGAGGTGCCGAGGCGGCCAAGGTGGTCGATGCGCCGCTCCATCTCGTCGATCGGGACGGGGTCGGAGGTCTGGTCGAACTCGTTGCAGTAGGTGCAGGCGAGGTTGCAGCGGCGCATGGGCACGATGTGCGCCATGTACGGGTGGCCGGTGGAGACGAGGGCGGAGCCGATGGAGCCGAGTTCGCGGAGTTTGCGGGCGATGGCGCGAAGGCGGCGGCGGGGGGGCATCGGCCGACGGCCGGGAGTCGAGGTCAGGTTCGGGGCTGCGGGTGCGTCAGGTCCCATGGTCACGTATGAGTATAGAGTGCGGGCGGAGGCCGTGGGAGCGGCTGCGTTGTGACAGGATGACCTGGCGTCGGGGAAGGCGATACGCGGATCGAGCAGCGGGGCGGGAGGTGAGCTGCCGGCCGATGCCGATGCGGTCAGATCTGCGGCGGGGTCCCGTTCATGCGGAAGACGGCAACAAAGGCAGGGCTGGGAGGTAAGGCAAGGCTGGAGCGGCGTTTGCTATCGGGGGTCAGGGTGAGGGTCTGCTCCCGTTTGTCGCGAAGGATGGTGACGGCGACCGCGCGGCCCTTGTTTTCGTGCATCAGGCGGAGCCAATCGGCGGCGGCGAGGACGGCGACCTGATTGACACGCAGGACGACGTCGCCGGCTTTGAGGCCGGCACTGGCGGCGGGGCTGTTGCCTTCGACGCTGCGGACCAGGAGGCCGTCCCCGTCAGGGACGCCGAAGAAGTCGGCCAGTTGCGGCCCGAGCGACTCGAGCGCGGCTCCGGTGTAGGAGGGGTTGAGCAGCGGGGCGGCGACGGATCCGATCAGGTTGCGGTCGTTCGGGCGGGATCCGAGCGCGGCTCCGGAGGGTGCGCCGCCGCTGCCGAGAAAGGCCATGCCGCCGGGAACCCGTGCGTCGGACGCGCGATCGGGCCGGCTCTGAGGCTGGGGAGAGATGGCGGCCTGCGCCGGGTCGGGGACGGGAATGTGCTGGTCCCAGGCCTGCCGTTCGAGGGCTTCACGGTTGACGAGCACTGTGTTGATCAGCTGGGTCTGACCGTCGCGGAGAAGCAGAAGCGTAACGGCGCGACCAGCCGGAATCTCGTGCAGCAGGCGGCGGAGCTGGTCGACGCCCTCGATACCCTGGCCGTTCAGTTGCAGGAGGACGTCGTGCTCGCGAACGCCGGCCTTGCAGGCGGGGCCGTCGTGGTCGACCTGCGTGACTTCCACGCCACGGGCATCGTGCAGCTGAAGCAGCGAGACCTGCTCATCGGTTGTCTCGCGGAAGTTGACGCCGAGGTATCCCTGAACCCGCTGCGCACTGACGGTCAGGAGGCGAACCGGATCGGGGGATCGCTGGGCAAGGGCGGGCGAGGCGCCTGTGACGGAGAGGGCCGCGGTGACGACCGGCCAGATGTACTTGACCCTGCCTGGGTTGCGCTGCATGGGCGATCTCCTTCCTTGGTGCGGTCCGCGACCGGGCGGCTCGACGACCGATCCGATGTGCGTTGCTGGTTGGACTGACGATGCGCGTGCAGGTAAGCCGAGATGGAACTGAGATTCCGGGCCGATGCGGAAGGCTACTGGATGCCGTCGGCGCTCTGCAATGCCTGGTAGCTGGCGGTGCGGATGTACGGGTTGTCGTCCTGGGTAGAAACGGTCCGCAGAACCTCGCGCACGCTCGAATCGGACTGGACGGGTGCGAGCATGGCAATGGCGCGCTTGCGGACGGCGGCGCTGGGGTCGTGCATGAGGGCTTCGAGCATGGCGTCGCGCACGCGCTGGTCCTGGTCAACGTAGCGCTGGAGGCCTTCGATGGCTTTCAGGCGAACGCTGGTGTCCTTGTCATAGCGCAGGCTCACCATGAGCGCTCCGCGAAGGTTGGCGGCGTCCTCCGTGGCGTCGTCGCTGCAGCGATGACCGGCGCGGCACTCGCTTGCGAGCAGAGCGACGGAATCGGTGCGGACGTCGGTATTGGTTCCGGCCTTCATGCCGATCATCAGCAGCTGACGGATCTGAGGGTCGTCGAGCGAACCTTCCACCGACTCGGGCACGACGCGGTTGTACTTCACCTGGACGAGCTCGGAGTTGGGTGTCTGAACGATGCCGCTGACGTTGGCGATCACGCCGTGGGTGGGATCGGACAAAACGACCGGGCCGGGAATCTTGGGAGCTTGCGCCGCCTGGTAGCGGTTGAGAAAGGTTCCGGAGAGGAAGCCAAGGCCGACGAGGAGCGTGGCCAGGGCGGGGGCGCTCTGGAGCGTGCCCATCCATCGATAAAGGCTACCGCGAAGCTGATCGAGCGGGCTGCGACGGCCGAGGGCGTCGAGCGCTTCGTCGAGCTGCATGCGGCTCTGGGTCAGCAGGTTGGGCGAGGGGTCCAGCATGGGCAGCGCGTCGGCCACCTCGAGCAGGGAGACGGTGCTGGCGAGCTCCTGCTGGCAGATGCGGCAGTTGCGAAGATGATCCTCAAGACTGAGAGCCAGCTGCTCGTCGAGCTCGCCGTAGTGCAGCAGAACGATGGATTCTTGTGCGGCATCACATTGCATGGGACTTGCTCCAACGGGCCTCAGAATTTTGCCGCGGCCTGACGATTCGTGAGTGTTCGTCTGTGCCGGTTGACACGGGAAAAACGTTCCCTCGACCGTGCGGTTTGAGCGTTCTTTCCCCCCCGGATCTCAGGAGAGATTGCGTAGCTCGACGAGGTTGGCCCTTAGCTTGCGGGTTGCGCGGAAGAGCGTGTTTTTTGCGGTCTCTTCCGTGGTGCTCAGCATTTCACCGATGGTGCGCAGCTTCAGCCCCTGATAGTGTTTGAGCTCAAACACGGTGCGCTCGCGAGGCGTCAGCTTGTCGAGGGCTGCGGCGATTCCTTCGCTCATCACCTTCCGATCGAGTTCGCGAGCCGGGTTCGCCATGGCTCGTTCATCCTGCACATTCGAGAGCAGATCCATCTCTTCGCCGCCGGCGTCGAGAACGGTTGCCGGATCTTCGCGGCGGCTTTTGCGCCGACGGAGCTGGTCGAGGCAGAGATTTGTGACGATGCGGTAGAGCCAGGTGTAGAACGAGCACTCGAAACGAAAGTTCGACAGATGACGATAGGCCTTGATGAAGGCCTCCTGATGCACGTCCTGCGCATCCTGTTCGTTGCTGAGCATGTGGAGGGCCAGGCGAAGGACGCTCTGGTCGTAGCGGCGGACCAGGGTGTCGAAGGAGGAACGCTGGCCGCGCTGCGCCTCGCGAATCAACTCGTCATCTTCCAGGCGCTGCTGGGCGCGGGCGTCCATCTGCGCCTGCGTCAGCTTGGTCCGGCCACCCGGGCGTGCCACTGCTCTTGCCATCTCTGGCAACGATTCTACTGCTCTCGTATGCGGAGCGGCCGATGCAAACGGGCTCACACGGCGTACGACGGTAATGGGAGACAGGGCATTTGACCCTGGATTCAACTCAAGCACTTCAGCACTCATTCCTGACTCCGGAGTCGGAACTTTGATCTCTGCACGGTAGACGAAGTCTGAACGGGGATGTGAGCACGGGGGGATCGGTCTGCCTCGGGTTCCATTTCGGGAAAGGGAGCAGGGCGTGTGGCGATTTTTCCGTTGCACACGGCTGGAGCGACGGTATGCTGGGGCCGTGGAGGGGAGGTTGCACAGGTTCGGCATACGGGCGCAGACACGCGGCCTGCGCTGGCTGGCCTCGGCCGCCAGACGACTTCGACCGGCAAGGCAGCTGCCTGCGCATCTGGTAATCGGGACGGCGGGGGAGCGGGAAGCCCTGATGCACCTTCGGTCGAGGGGGTACACGGTCGTAGCGCGGCGATGGACGACGGGCAAACTCCGCGGCGATCTTGACCTGGTCGCATGGCACGGCGACACCCTGTGTTTCGTGGAGGTGAAGACACGAACGGAACGCAATCCGCTCGACCCGGCCGAGGCAGCCATCGACGGAGAGAAACGGAGGTTGCTGCGAGGGATGGCGTGGGCGTACCTGCGGACGTTTCCGCGCGAAAGGCGCGACGGGATTGCCGTTCGCTTCGACCTCGTGGCGGTGTACCTGACAGGTCGTGAGCCGGAGGTTGAGATCTTTCCCTACGCCTTCGGGTGGCGGGATGGCGGGAGTCGCGCAGCGGCGCGTTTCGGTGTCTAAGATCTCTAGTACGCTCCAGATGCGGAGGTTGACACCGTCATGACACTGCTGAACGCTCCGGGCTACGACGAACGCCGGGAAAACCGCAACAGAAACCTTCTGATTGGGTCGGCCGCTCTCCTCGTTCTGATCGCCGTGGTTGGGGTCGCCGGGTTTGTACTGGGGCACGGCTGGTTCTTTACCAATCTGCGGGCGGAGCACCGGGTGAACGAGTTTTTCGACGCGATCCAGGCGAAGAACTACGACGGGGCGTATGCCATATGGATGAACGACCCCGCGTGGCAGCAGCACCCGGCCAAATACGACTACAACCTGAAGCGGTTTACGGAGGACTGGACGACAGACAGCCCGGTGAACGGGCCGATTGTGAACCACCATGTGGACATCTCGAAGACGGACGGCACGGGTGCGTTTGGCACGGGCATCATTGTTGCCGTCCGCGTGAACGGCGATCACAAGCTGTTTATGTGGTACCAGAAGAGCGATGGAACGCTCACCTACCCCGCGCCGCATATTCTGGACTATTAAGAGCTTCTAAGAGATTCCGCGCGCGCGGAAGCAGGAAGGGGGTCAATGAGGAGGTCGGGCCTGGCGGTTAGAGCGAAGGACCGAGGCGGGAGAAGTGGGCCCAGAGGGATTTGAACCCCCAACCAAGGGATTATGAGTCCCCTGCTCTAACCGTTGAGCTATAGGCCCGTCCGAGGGTGACCCGTCCGGTGGTTCTGCGGGCGGCGCCAACCGGCAGTTGCGTTTTCAAGGATACCCTGTGCTGCGGTCGCGTCGCCGAGGCGCAAAGTCGCGTCCAACGGTGGCATGCTCCGGCTCCGCGCTGCCACCGTGTGGCTATCCCTTTTGTTGGTCGATGTGGGTTCGCTCAGGGGTCAAGGGACGTCGGTTGCGGCCGAAAGCTTTCCGGGCTCGGATCTTTCGGCGCGGCTGATCGCCGCCGACGCGTCGCTCGGCTCGCGCACCGGCACGATCTCGATCAATGCTGCAGGCATCATCGGCAGACCGCTTGCGCTGCATCGCGGACACAGCCTGCTGGTGCGCGCGCCGATCACCTGGGTTGGCGCGATCACGCTGGGCGGAGCAAACTCCATCAGCTGCGAGGGGAGCGGCGTTCCGATCGCGGCAGGCGCGCCGGCCTACCACTTTCCCGCGCCGGGCGGAGCGCTTTTGCTGGCGAACGGCGTTTCGGGCATTTCGGTACGCGGGTGCACCTTTGTTTCGGAGCAGACGAGCATGCTGCTGGTTGGCGCGCCGGTCTCGGACCTGACGATGGAGGGCAACACGCTCTCGGGTCTGAGCCTGGCCGTGGCCTGGACCGGAAGCCAGAACGGCGCGAGCACCGGGCTCCGTTTCACCGGCAACGCCGTCACGTTCCCCGCGACGCGGCACAGCGATATCGCGGCTATCTCGCTTTATGGAGCGAAACAGGTGGTGGCGACAGGAAATCATTTCACGCGGACGCTGCACGGGATCCAGTGGTGGGGCGGCGATTCGGGCGCGCCTGGAGCGACGCTGGCCGGGGTGACGACGACCGGAGAGATGCAGATGACCGGAAACAGCTGCGCCGAGGTCGGGTCGTGCGTTTGGGGATCGATGGGGTACGGCATCAAGATTACCGGCAACACCGCGGCGGGTTGCGGCGATGTGTGCTTCGACACCGAAGGCGGGCGGGACACGGAGATTTCGGGCAACACGGCCTCGGGCTGCGCCAACGGCTGCGCCGCGATCTTCTTCTTTACCCAGAACACGACGATCGCGGGCAATCACTTCAGCGGGGCGCCCGGCGGCGGCTTCATCTTTATCAAGAACGCCTCGCAGGATCCCTTGCGGCACCAGGGGCTGGTGGTCTCGGGAAACACGCTCACGTGCACGCCGGGGCCCTGCCATGCCATGTACGCGGAGGCGGCGAGCGGCGTGCGATTTGAGAACAACGAGGTGCTGAACGGGACGTATGTGTCACCGAACTACTCCCGGTCGATCACCATCGCGGGCAACCGGCTGCGGTTCACGGTGGCTTTGCCTCCAGGCGCCGCGGCGATCGCCGCGCCGGCAATCATTGGCGGAACCACGCTCTGGGTGAATGGCAACACGATCGACTCCGAGGTGGCGCAGGCGCCGGGAACCTCGTGCGTTGCGGCCGGCTGGAGCGACTTCAACAACACCGATCTCCACATTCTTTCGGCGAATCGCTGCGGGGGGGCGCACCCGTTTCCCGTGGGCATTGCAACCACAACGGACGGCAAGAATCCGGGCCCGCATGCCTTTTGGTATCTGGCCGGGAACACCGCCGGGGGGCAGCCCGCGATCCATCACGCGGCGACACCGAATGAGATTTACCGGGAGTTGCCCGGGTGTCCCGGCGGTACGTGCCGGACGGCGACGGCGGTTCCGCGGACGCCGTGCGGGGCGGGGAACTTCGGGCAGCTGGTGCCGTCGGGGAGGGGAGCCAATCCGGCGATCTGCGCCAACGACGGCAGCGGCGCGTTTGTCTGGATCCCGGTTCCGGCGGGTCGATAGCCGTTCGGGCGTGGGTCCGTCCGGGGAGCAGGCCTACTTCGGCGCTCCGCTGCCGGGCGTGGTGTTGCTGTCTTCGGGGGCGGATGGATTGATGTGGCCCGCGCTGTTTTCGGGGGTTTCGGAGCGGACGGAGGTCTGGCCAGGACCGGCTGTCGATGGATTGCCGCCGTTGTAGCCGGAGGGCTGCTCCTTTGATTCGCGCGGGGTCTCGGGCCTTGTGGGCGCGGGTGTCTGGTCGGGGTGCGGCGTGGATTCTGCCATCGAAAGGTCCTCCGCGCCGCCCGGCGTAGGCCATGGGCGGCGGCTCCTGTTAGGTGTGGGACCGTGTCGTCGCGGTTGCCTCTGCTTTCGCGGCGGGGGGGAAGTTCGCTAGACTGACATGGTCTGCTGCTCGGGCAATAGCTGCGCGGGGAGCCGCCCGGAGCTCGTCCGCGGCTGGGGAACACCGTACAAAGAGGGACGCGTCGCAGGTGAAAGCAGCGCAAGTTCGTTGGTTGAGGGCTCCCATCCGGCTCGGTCCGGCAGCAGGCCGGCCCGGTTCCGTCGCGACGGCCCTGCTGGCCGGTGTTGTGTTTGGCGCGGGTGTCGCTCCGCTTGCCGCGCAGGCGGCTCCGGCGGCGAGCGCAGGGGCTGCTCAGACGGTGACGACACCGACCGCGCCCGTGGTTCCGCTGACCGGGCCCACCTCCGCGGTGCCGCAGACTGCGACCACCCCGACCGGAGATGCAGCCGACACAACGTCCCTACAACAGCAGCGGACGGCGGTGCTGCAGCAGCGCGGCCCGACGGATCGCGCCGCAGGCGCGGCATCCCCGCCGGCGACCGAGTTTCAGCGGCTGGTGCGCGAAAGCACCGGGCAGGAGCTGCCGATCTTTGGCGCGGGTCTGTTCGGCCCAACGCCGTCCACGTTTGCTCCGGTGGACAACATACCGGTGACGCCGGACTACGTGATCGGACCGGGGGACGAGATTCGTCTGCAGGTGTGGGGCCAAATCAACCAGCAGCAGCGGGTGATCGTGGACCGAACGGGATCGATTGCACTTCCCGACCTGGGCACGGTCCATGTGGCCGGACTGCACTACGCGCAGCTGACCGACTTTCTCCGCGCGCAGCTGGGCCGCGTTTACCGGAACTTCGATCTGAACGTGAATCTAGGACAGCTCCGATCCATCCAGATTTTTGTGGTGGGGCAGGCGCGCCAGCCGGGCAGCTACACCGTCAGCTCGTTGTCGACGCTGCTGAATGCGCTGTTCGCGTCGGGCGGGCCGCTGCCGCAGGGGAGCCTGCGCAACATCGAGCTGCGCCGCGGCAACAGGACGGTGGTGTACTTCGACCTGTACGACCTGCTGCTGCGCGGCGACAAGAGCAACGATGCGCAGCTCGCGCCGGGCGATGTGGTTTTTATCCCTCCGGTGGGACCGCAGGTGGCGCTGCTGGGGAGCGTGACGACCCCGGCGATCTACGAGTTACGGGCCGAGCCACGCGGCGGCCTGCCCGCGGAGTCGTCGGTGAGCCAGTTGCTGGAGCTTGCCGGGGGCCGAACCAATACGGCGGCGGGAAGCGTGGTGCGGGTGGAGCGTATTTTTGAGCACCAGGTGCGATCGGTGCTGAATGTGGATCTCGCGACCGCGCCCGACACCCCGCTGCACAACGGCGACGTGGTGACGGTGAGCTCGATCATTGACCGGTTTCGCAATGCCGTGACGCTGCGCGGCAACGTGGCCAACCCAGGCCGGTACGCGTGGCGTGAGGGGATGCGGGTCACCGACCTGATCCCGAATCGCGAGTCGCTGATTACACGCGAGTACTGGACCAAGCGCAACGCGCTCGGGCAGACCAGCATTGACTACCAGGCGGACCGATCGACGCAGGGATCGCTGCAGCTGCGGCAGGATCTGACGAGCGCGCCGGGAGCCGCGAGCCAGGCCGGCGGCTCCGGTGCCCCGCGACGCGGAGCGACTTCAGATGCGGGCGGAAATTCGGTCGGGGTGGCGCTGGCGAGCAACAGCAATGTCTTCTCGGCGGCGACGGACGTGGTGCTGTCGGCGCCCGACATCGACTGGAGCTATGCCGTCGTCGAGCGCCAGGACCCGGTTACGCTGAAGACGACGCTGCTGCCGTTCGATCTGGGCAGGATTGTGCTGGACGGCGATGCTTCGCAGAACCTGCCGCTGCTTCCGAACGACGTGGTGACGATCTTTTCGACGGCCGACCTGCGCGTTCCGGCTCGGCAGCAGACGCGTTTCGTTCGGCTGGAGGGCGAGTTTGCCTCGGCCGGCGTGTACAGCGTGCGACCGGGCGAGAAGCTGCGGGAGCTGATCGCGCGCGCCGGCGGCCTTACGCCCGAGGCGTACCTGTATGCGTCCGAGTTCACGCGCGAGTCGACCCGGCGGGTGCAGCAGCAGCGGCTGAATGATTATGCCGATCAGCTGGAGGCGCAGATTACCGCGACGGTTGCCGACTCGAACGCCTCCGCGCTGAGCGACCGAACGGCCGCGGCGGCCGAGACGTCCGCCACGGCGGCGCGGGGGGCTATCGCCCGACTTCGACAGCTGCAGCCGGTTGGGCGCATTGTGCTGCAGCTGCGGCCCGACGACCACACGCTTGCGGCGTTGCCGGACCTGGATCTCGAGGACGGCGATCGATTCATCGTGCCACGCGTGCCGGCCAACGTGACGGTCGAGGGCCAGGTGTACAGCGCGAACGCCTTTGTGTTTGAGCGCAACCGGCGGACGAAGTTTTATATCCGCGAGGCTGGCGGGCCGGATCGGCTGGCCGACCGCCATCGCGCGTTTATTTTGAGGGCCGACGGATCGGTGTTTAATGAGCAGTACGGCAATGTCGAGCACGCCAACATCTTTCCCGGGGATACGATTGTGGTGCCACCGCGGATCACGAGCCGAGCCATCCTGCGGAACCTGGTCGATCTGAGCAGTGTTGTCGGCCAGCTGGGGTTCGGGATCGCCGCGATTGACGTACTAAGGTAACGGACTCGCCCATGTCCACGACTCTGAATCCGCCGCCCGTTGCCCAGCGGCAAAATCCGCTTCAGGATCCGGGCTTCGATCCGGTTGAGGACCCGAGCGTCGACCTGACCGAGCTGCTGGTCCGCTTCCTGGCGGAGTGGCGCACCGGCTTGCTGGTGGCTCTGGTGGTTGCGGCGCTCGGCATGGCCAAGACGTACAGCCTGAAGGCGCAGTATGTCGCGCAGGCAACGATTCTGCCGCAGGGCGGGTCTTCTGCGGCCGCCGGTCTGGCCGGCCTGTTCAGTACGCGCCAGCCTGGAGACGTGTACTTCGGCCTGCTGGGCAGCCGCAGCGTGGCCAACACCATCATCGACCGGCTCGATCTGCTGAAGACCTTTGGCACAGGAAGCCGGGAGACAGCGCAGAACATCCTGCAGGCGAGCAGCACGTTCACGCCGGCGGCCGGCGGCATCATTGTGGTGGCGGTGCGCAACACGAACGCCCAGCTCGCCACGGATATCGCCAACGCGTATGTGGATGCGCTCGGCGAACAGCAGGACCGCATGAACGCGTCCGAGGCAGCGCGGCAGCAGAAGTTTTTCGAGGGGCAGCTGGACCGCGAGCGGCAGGCCCTGGCCGATGCGGAAGACGCCCTGAAGCGGGAGCAGCAGCGCTCGGGAATTGTCGCGCTCGACACGCAGACGCAGATCGGTCTTGGCACCATCGCCGCGACGCGGTCGCAGATCTCCGGTCTGGAGGTGCAGCTGAGTACGCTGCTCGAGAGCGAGACCGAACAAAACCCGCAGGTGAAGACGCTGCGGGCGCAGATTGCCGCGCTCGAAGGTAAGGAGCGCGGCCTTGAAGCGGCGAGCGGAGCCGGGGGGGCCGGAGCCGCGCCCGCGGCGGGACGCATCCCGGAGCTGAATCTGGAGGTTGCGCACCGGCAGCGCGAGGTCGCCTACCACGCCGGCCTGGTGAGTTCGCTGGCGAGCTCGTACGAGGCCGCGCGCTTGAGCGGCGCGCAGTCCAGCCCGCAGTACGAGGTGGTCGATCGCGCCGTTGTTCCCGAAGGGCGCTCGTGGCCGCCGCGTACCGAGTACCTTGCGCTCGCGGCCGGCGCCGGCGTCCTGTTCGGCATCTTTGCCATCCTGCTTCGCCTGCTGGCGCGTCGCATCCGCTCGAATCCCGAGCAGGTGGCGCACCTGCGGACGATCCGGCAGAACTTCCGCCTGGGGCGGCGGCGGGCGTAGCTCGCATGAGCCTTCGCGTCGCGCGCTCGCCGCATCCGGTGTCGGCCTTTCTCGTGCCGCTGCTGCTTGTGTTTCTGGTGCTGTTTCCCAAGGGCGGCGTTAAGTTCGGTGGGGCTCCGCTGACCTGGGGGTACCTTCTGATCGGCATTACGGCTGTTCCGCTGATTGCTGTGCGTTTTCTGGTGCTGCCGCTGCGCTTTACCCCGCGAGCGCTGCTGGCCTACGCCAGTCTGCTGCCGTTTCTGCTGCTTTTCTTCTATAGCTGCGCGGCCAACGGCCTGGAGCTGCCGTCCTATGCGGTGAGCGTGTTCGCCAACTTCTGCTTTTTGCCGGCGATGTTTCTGTTGGTGTATCCCCCGTTTCTGCCGATGGTCAGCTTCCGGCAGTTCACCCGCTGGTTTTGCTTCTGCGTACTCGCGACGGCGATCTACGGGATCTTTCTTTTCTTCCTGCACCCGATCACAGGGAGCTATCTGGAGATCCCGTACCTCACGGTCAACGCGGCGGATTACGGCCTGATCGAGCTGACCAAGCACATTGCTCGCGGCCGCTTTCTCAAGCTCATCTCGACCTACAACAACGGCAATCTGTATGGCGCGACCATGCTGATCGTGCTGCCGCTGTTTGATCTGCTCGAGCCCGTCCGGTGGAAGCGCAACGTGCTTCGCCTGGCGCTGGTGCTGACGCTTTCGCGCACGATCTGGGTCGGCCTGGTGCTTGAGCAGATGCTGTCGCTCGGGGCGCAGCTGCTGCTGAATGTGGCGACCTTTCCGCGCGTTCGGCTGGGCCAGGCGGCGCGGCGCGGGCTGGCGGTGCTGGGGACGATCCTGGTTGCCGGGTCCGGCGTGCTGTTTACCGGCAATGCTCTGCAGTTGCTGACTGACCGGACCTTCGGGGGCCGCTCCTACGAGATCGCGGGCACGGCGAGCTCGACCTGGCTGCCGACGGTTCCGGTGACCGGCTTTTCCGAAGTGCTGTACGCGGGGGCGGCCGCGAACTACGGCTATACCGGCATGGTTGCGGTGACGCTGATCTTTGTCGCTCCGCTCGGCCTGATGCTGCTCGACCGCCGCCTGCTGGACGCTCCATCACGCCGCGCGGCGCTGAAGGGACTGATTCTGTACGCGCTCATCTGCGCCTCGGACGGGGCGACGAACCTGATTCCCGTGATGGTGTTTTACTGGTTTGCCTACATGACTTTCCTCCATGGCCTGCCCGGAGAGAGCGCCTCGGTGGACGCACCGCAGCTGGCCCGGTCGCGGCCCAGACGTTCTGTGCGTCTCGCCGAAGCCGCCGGACTCTAGCGCCGCAATCCGCTACACTTGTGACGGCCGTATGAATGAATCCAACGTCACGTGGATTCGCGGTACGAAAGGACCTACGCCGCAGTTGACTGATCCTTCTTCTTCCCAGACCATTCCCATTCTGGTCACCGGCGGTGCGGGCTTCATTGGGTCCAACTTCGTCCACGGCTGGCTCGGTCCGAACCTCTCCGGCAGCCGCGGCGCTCTGGTGAACCTGGATAAACTCACCTATGCCGGGAACGCCGGGAACCTCATCGCGCTCGCCGGCCGACCCGACTACACGTTTGTCCACGGCGATATCGGCGACGCTGCCCTGGTGGCGCACCTGCTTGAGCAGCACCGGCCGCACGCCCTGCTCCATTTCGCCGCGGAGAGCCACGTCGACCGCTCGATCGCCGGTCCGGACGCGTTTCTTCGAACCAACATCGAGGGCACCTTCGCGCTGCTGCAGGCGGTGCGCGCCTACCTCGACGGGGCAGACTCGGCCACGCGGGAGCGTTTTCGCTTCATCCACGTCTCCACCGACGAGGTGTACGGCTCGCTCGGCCCGGATGACGCGGCCTTCCATGAGGACACGCCCTATGCGCCGAACAGCCCCTACGCCGCGTCCAAAGCCGCGAGCGACCACCTGGTGCGCGCGTGGACCCACACCTTCGGCGTGCCGGCGATCATCACCAACTGCTCCAACAACTACGGCCCGTACCAGTTTCCCGAGAAGCTGCTGCCCCTGATGATCGCGAACGCGCTCGCCGGCAAACCGCTGCCGGTGTACGGCGACGGCCAGCAGATCCGCGACTGGCTGTTTGTGGCCGATCACTGCCGCGCGCTGGAAGCGGTGCTCGACGGCGGCCGGGTCGGCGAGACGTATAACATCGGCGGCGGCAACCAGCGATCGAATCTCGAGGTTGTGCACGCAGTCTGCGGGCTGCTGGACGAGCTCGTTCCCGGGTCGCCGCACCGACCGCACCGGGCGCTGGTCCGCTTTGTCGAAGACCGGCCCGGGCACGATCGCCGGTATGCGATCGACGCCTCGAAGATCGAACGCGAGCTGGGCTGGCGAGCGCTCGAGAGCTTCGAGACGGGACTCCGGAAGACGGTTGAGTGGTACCTGGCGAACCCGGCGTGGATCGCGGATGTCACCTCCGGCGCCTACCGACAGTGGATCGATCAGAACTACGGCACGCGCGGGGGAACCACGTCCGCAGCCCTCGCCAAGGCTCACGCATGAAAGGCATTCTGCTCGCCGGCGGCTCCGGCACGCGTCTCCATCCCGTTACCCAGGCCATCTCGAAGCAGCTGCTGCCGGTGTACGACAAGCCGATGATTTACTACCCGCTCTCCGTGCTGATGCTCGCCGGCATCCGCGAGATCCTCATCATCTCGACGCCGGAGGACACGCCGCGCTTCGAGCAGCTGCTCGGCACCGGCAAGCAGTGGGGGCTGGACCTTCGGTACGCGGTGCAACCGGCTCCCGACGGCCTCGCCCAGGCCCTGTTGATCGGCCGCGACTTCCTCTCCGGTGAGGCCTGCTGCCTCATTCTTGGCGACAACATCTTTTACGGCCACGACTTTGCCCGGACGCTGCGCTCGGCTGCGACGCAGAGCTCCGGCGCCACCATCTTCGCCTACCCCGTGCTCGATCCCGAACGCTATGGCGTGGTGGAGTTCGACAGCGATCGCCGGGCGCTCTCGATTGAAGAGAAGCCGGCGCACCCCAAAAGCCGCTACGCCGTCACCGGGATCTACTTCTATGACGGCCAGGCTGTCTCCATCGCCGAAGGTCTGCGCCCGTCGCCGCGTGGCGAGCTCGAGATCACCGACGTCAACCGCTGGTACCTGGAGCACGGCCAGCTGCGCACGGAGCTGCTCGGCCGCGGCATGGCGTGGCTGGACACGGGCACGCACGACTCCCTGCTCGAGGCCAGCCTGTTCATCCACACCATCGAGCGGCGTCAGGGGCTGAAGGTGGCCTGCCCCGAGGAGATCGCCTACCGGCTCGGCTGGATCTCGGCCGACGATCTGCGCACGCTCGCCAATCGCATTCAGAAGAGCACCTACGGCCAATACCTGCTGAGTCTGCTGAGCGAAACGGTGTATTGACTCCCTTTGCGACCCTGCAACCGCTTGTATCCTAAAAGGATGGACGGAGTGGAGCAGCCCGCGTGACCCGACCCGAAGCCTCCGCCGCGGCCGCCTGCACGATCGTCTCCCCGAATTACTTCGCCTTTGCCCGCACCCTCGCCGGGAGCTACCTTGCCCATCATTCGGGGCACCGCTTCTTTGTGCTGATTGTTTCCTCGACCGACGATCGCGACGCGTTTTCCGGCCACGGCTTCGAGCCTGTCCTGCTGCGCGATTTGCCGCTCGAGCACATGCGCCGGGAGGCGATGAAGTTCGACATCCTCGAGCTCAATACCAACGTCAAGCCCACCTTTCTCAAGTTCCTGTTCGCGCGGTTCGGCATCGAGACCCTCACGTATCTCGATCCCGACATCTTTGTCTACGGTGCACTCACGCCGGTATTCGAGGCGCTTGCCGGCGGTGCCAGCGCCACGCTTACGCCGCACATCACCACGCCGATCACGGATGACCGGCTCCCGAGCGAGCAGGACCACCTCTACAACGGCACCTACAATCTGGGCTTTGTCGGGCTGCGCCGCTCGGAAGAGACCGCTCAGATGCTCGACTGGTGGGAGCGCCGTTGCCTCGATCTCGGGTTTTCCGAGGGTCGCACCGGCCTCTTTGTCGATCAGAAATGGATGAATCTCGCGCCGGGGCTCTTTGCCCGGGTGCACATCCTGCGGGACGCCGGCTGCAACATGGCCTACTGGAACCTCCATGAGCGCCGCCTGACGGGCGACCCGGAACGGCCTACCGTGAACGACGCGGTCCCGCTCGCCTTCTTTCACTTCTCCGGGATCGTTGTGGATGACCCGGCGGTGCTGTCCAAGCACACCAACCGCTTCACCCTGGCCGATCGCCCGGACCTTGGGTCGATGTTCGCCGCGTACAAAGCAGCCGTGCTCGCGAACCGCGACCCCGCCGTCGAATCCATTCCCTATGGCTTCGACCGGATCTCCGATGGAACCGCCGTTACCCGCCTCGCCCGCCGCATCTACGCGAAGCGAGCCGAGCAGTTTGCGGGTGACGACCCCTTCGACGCTCGTGGTCCGTTTGCCCGGTTTGCACGCCGCCACCGGCTTGTCGCCGGCAAGGCCGCCCCGGCCAAATCGACCTGGCGGGAGTTTGACCCCGACGACCGCCGGGTCCAGGCCGTGCATCGCCTGCTGAAACTCGCCCTGCGCGTACTCGGCGCCAACCGCTATGAGCTGTTGATGCGCTACCTTGCCCACATCGCCGTGCTGCGCAACCAGAGCGTCTTTCTGGGCAGGGACTGAGCGCTCGCATGACGCCGCTCGACCCAGGTCGTTCGGCCGCCGCGCCGCGCTCCGTCCTGATTGTGAAGTTCGGCGCCATTGGCGACGTGGTGATGGCCATTCCGGCCGCTCACCTGCTGCACCAGCAAGGGGCCGAGGTCCATTGGCTGTGCGGGCCGGCCGTCGCGCCCCTGCTCGGCTGCTATCCGTGGATCCGAACGATCGTCGCCGATGACCGTGCGCTTCTCCGGGCTGCCCCGGCGGAACGCGCCCGCGCCTTCGCCGCCCTTTGGCGCCAGCTGCTTGGCCGGCGCTTCGACCTCGTCGCCACCCTCTCCTACGACCGTCGGTACCGCCTGCTGACCCTGCCCGTCCGAGCCGGCCGTCGCGTCCTGCTTTCGCGCACCGACCGGCGCTTTCAGTTGATCCCCGACCGCCACCACACGGACGAGTTTGCCCGCGTCCTGCTCGGCTGGCCGGACACGTGCCGCTCGGGCAGCCTGCCGCCGCTGCCGCCCCAACGCCTTCCGACCGCGCCCTTGCCCGGGCGCAGCGAGGGCCGCACCCGGGTCGCCCTGGTCCCCGGCGGAGCCAGCAACATGCTGCGCCAGCAGACCCTGCGCCGGTGGCCGGTTGACCGGTATGCCGAAGTCGCCCACGCACTGCTTGCCCGCGGCTTCGAGGTGCTGCTGCTCGGTGGTTCCGACGACACGTGGGTTCGACCGCACTTTGCCGGCCCAGCCTTCGCCGAAAAGCCCCTCCTCGACGCCATCGGCACCCTTTCGCTGCCCGAGGTGATTGCCGCCTCGAACACCTGCGCCGCAGTCATCTCGCATGACACCGGCCCGATGCATCTCGCCGGCCTGTCTTCCGCCGCGCTGCTGGCGATCTTCGGACCCACCTCCCCGGGCAGCTTTCTGCCTCGCCGCTCGGGGGTCCGCGCCATCGCCGGCGGCGAGGGGTTCAGCTGCCGACCCTGCTATGACGGCCGCGAGTTTGCTCCCTGCGCGGACAATGGGTGCGTCCAGCAGATCACCCCCCAGATGATCCTGGGCGAGCTGGACGCGCTGCTGGCCGAGCGCGCCCACGGCCTGACCGTACCCTTCCGTATCCTCCAACCTTCTCAGACGGGGACGCAAAGCCGCCCAGCCCCGGCCTCTGGGATCGAGCAACGATCATGAACAATCTCCGGGCACGGGCCCTGTTTCTGGATCGCGACGGCGTCATCAATGAAGAGGTCGGATATCTGATCCGCTCGGACGATGTCCGCTTTGTCGCCGGTCTGTTTCCCCTGTTGCGCACGGCGATCGAGCTTGGCTACCGGCTGGTTGTCGTCACCAATCAGTCCGGCATCGCCCGCGGCCTCTACACCGAAGCGGACTTCCACCGGCTGATGGACTGGATCGCCGGGGAGCTTGCCCGCGAGCGCATCACGCTTGATCGCGTCTACCACTGCCCATACCACCCCGAGCACGGCAAGGGCCACTTCCGCCGCGAACACCCCGACCGCAAACCCGGACCGGGCATGTTGCTGCGCGCCGCCGAGGAGCTTTCGCTCGATCTCGCCGGGAGCCTGCTCATCGGAGACCGGTGCTCGGACCTCGCTGCCGCCAACGCTGCAGGCCTGCGTCAGGCGTTTCTGCTGCGGGGGACCGAGAGCCGCCCCTGTCCTGGCGCCCACCTCTCTGTCAGCAGCCTGGCCGAGGTTGAACGCTGGCTTCGCGACGACGCCGCACAGCACCCGAACTGACTACTCCGGCAAATCGCACTCCCGCAGGCTCAGGCCCTGGGCGTCCTTTACACTCACGATCGGCTGCTTCAGGCCGAGATGTTCGACCGGCCACGGAATCGCCAGATCGGCATCATTCCAGAGCATCGTCCGCTCGGACCCGGGGTCGTAGAAGTCGGTCACCTTGTACAGCACTTCGGCTGTCTCGGACAGCACCAGGAAGCCGTGGCCATACCCCTCGGGAATCCAGAGCATTTCGAGCTGGCCCTCTGCGGTAAGCGGCTTCAGCGAAAAGGCGGCCCACTGGCCAAACTCCGGGGAGCTGCGCCGGAGGTCGACTGCAACGTCCCAGATCTCGCCCGACAACACCCGGACGAGCTTGCCCTGAGGCCGGCCGAGCTGGAAGTGCAGACCGCGCAGGACGCCCCGGCGCGACGACGACTGATTGTCCTGCACGAACCGACCCGGCAGACCTGCGCGCTCGAAGGCGGCCTCGTTGAATACCTCGGCAAACCATCCGCGGTCGTCGCCGAAGCGGCGCGGCAGCACGAGCTTGACGTCACGAAGCGGTGTCGCCCGAAGGTCCATCCGCTTAGTTTATCGGTACTCGTTCCACAGTGACTACGGGGTGGCGCGGGGAACCCCTGTGCGCTTTCCGCTTGGGTCCGAGACGAGTCCCTTATAGACTGGGATGGTTCGACTGCTGGTCTTGTACGTGGTAGCGCTCTTCCGGGAACGATGGCAGCAGCATCCAGCAGCTGTCTGCCGCAACTCAGGGATCTTCGCCATCCCGGAAGGGAGAGGAGCGTCTTTTCCACCAGCCTCCGGCCGCTGTGTCCGCCTCAGTGTCTCGTGTCCCCGGAGAAGCAGGAGTCGATGCAGGTACAGGCTGCGGGCTCATAACAGGATTCGCTAGCAACCGGCGCGGGCCGATATGGGCCCGTGCAGATGCCAAGGATGGAAATGTTGGAGGAGTTCCAATCTCCTGAACCGCAGTCGGCCCTGTTGGAGGAACCGCTCCCTTACCTTCTGGAGGCAGGCAGCCCGCCCCGCAAACGGTCCAGGCGCACCGACCGGATGCCGGCTGAGATCTTCCGCTACCGCGTCCTGAAGCGCTGGCTGGATGTTCTGCTGGTTGTGCTGTCGCTTCCGGTCACGCTTCCGCTCATCGGCCTGGTCAGCGCCATGGTGATGCTGAGCTCGCCCGGTCCCGTCTTTTACACGCACCGGCGCATTCGCCGCGGCGGCGCATTTTTTTCGATGTGGAAGTTCCGAACGATGGCCGTCAACTCGTCCGAGGTGCTCGAAGAGTACCTTTCCCGCCACCCGAAGGCACGGTCCGAGTGGAATCGTACGCACAAGCTTCGTCATGATCCGCGCATCACGCCGGTCGGCTCGTTTCTGCGGCGGTACTCCCTCGACGAGCTGCCGCAGCTGTGGAATGTGGTGCGCGGGCAGATGACGCTGGTCGGGCCGCGGCCGATCGTCGCGGCCGAGGTGGAGAAGTATGGCGACGGCTTCAACTTTTATTGCCGCGTGAAGCCTGGCCTGACCGGCCTCTGGCAGGTTTCGGGCCGGAGCGAGCTGACCTACCCGCAGCGCGTGGCGCTGGACTGCGACTATGTGGAGCACTGGTCGCTGCGCCGCGACTTCGTCATCCTTCTGCGCACCTTCCGGTCGGTGGTGAACCAGGATGGAGCGTACTAGCCCGCCGCGCGGGTGCCCCTTGCGACGACCTGCATGCGCGTAGCCATTGCGCATCATTGGTTTGTCACGCGTGGCGGCGGCGAGCGGGTGGCCGAGTGCATCGCGTCGCTTTTCCCTGCGGCGGAGATCTTTACGCTGGTGGCCGATGCCGCCGGAACGCCGGAAGGCCTGCGCGGGCGACGGCTCAACACCTCCTGGCTGCAGCACGTTCCGATGGCGCGCTCGCACCACCGCCACATGCTGCCGTTCTTCCCGGCAGCGACCGAAAGCCTGGATCTGCGCGGCTTTGACCTGGTGATCTCGTCCGACAGCGGTCCGATCAAGGGTGTTCGCGTCGATCCGGGGGCAATCCATATCTGTTACTGCCACTCCCCCATGCGCTACCTGTGGGACGGCTATGACGCCTACCGCGCGCAGATGGGCCCGCTGACGCGGTCGGTGTTTACGGCGGCTGCCGGCCGGGTACGCGCCTGGGATCGCCGGGCGGCGGAGCGCGTGAACTACTTCATCGCGAACTCACACTATGTCGCGGAGCGCATCCGACGCGCGTACGGTCGCGAAAGCGCGGTCATTCCTCCGCCGATCGACCTCCACCGGGCGGTGCTCGACCAGACGCCGGGCGAACAGTATCTGTGCGCGGGCAGGCTCGTCGGGTACAAGCGGACGGATCTGCTGATCGAAGCCTGTGCGCGGCTCGGGCGACCGCTGCGCATCGCCGGGGCGGGACCGGAAGAAGCCGGCCTGCGACGGCTTGCGCACTCCACAAAGTCCGGGGTGAGCTTCCTGGGCGAGCTGCCGACGGAGGCCCTGTGGAGCGAGTACGCGCGGTGCCGGGCACTGCTGTTTGCCGCCGATGAGGACTTTGGCATGGTGCCGCTTGAGGCGCAGGCGTGCGGCCGGCCGGTGATCGCCTACGGAAAAGGCGGATCGCTTGAGACGATTCGCCCGTTCGATCCGACTCGCGGCAAGACGTCGGAGCCGACCGGCGTCTACTTCGGGGAGCAGACGTCGGCTTCGGCCGAAGAGGGCATTCTCCGGTTCGAGGCCGCCGATCGGGAAGGCGTCTTCGATCCCGTGCGCATCCATCGCTGGGCCGAGCGCTTCGCCACGCCCGTGTTTTTGGGGCGTATGCGGGAGTTTGTGCTATCGGTGATGCCGTCCGCCGCGGAGGCGATGGTTGCGGATCCCGGGCAGCGGGCTTAGCGGCGGCCCCATCCTCTCGCCGCTCCGCGCAGTACGATAGTCCGTGTGGCACGGCTGGCGGGCGCGGGAGATTGTGTGGATGGTTTGGAGGGAATGCGGTCGCTGTTGCGGGGGTCGCTGGCGCGGAGTCTGCGAACGTTGACAGAGGCGGACCGGCTATCTGCGGCGTGGACGGTTGCCTGCGGGCGGGCGATGGCCGAGCGCGGCGAGGTGGTGGGGTACGAGGGCAGCGTCCTGCAGGTGCTGGTAGCGGACGCGGCGTGGTTGGAGCAGATGGTGTCGATGCGTGGACAGCTCGCGGCGGAGATCAGCCGCGTCGCGGGCCTTCCCGTGCGCGAGATACACTTCGAAAGACGGGGAGCTCCGGCGCGGGGGACGGCTCGACGCGCTTCGGGAGCGGCTCGGAAGCGAAGCAGCGGGGAGACCTAGGCGAGTGGCGGAGACCGGGGGCGTAACACCAGAGGAAGTACGGCACGTGGCGGAGCTGGCCAGCCTGGAGCTGACTGCCGACGAGGTGCCGCGGATGCAGCGTGACCTGAATGCGATTCTGGGGCACATCGCGGAGCTGAACCAGCTGGATACGACGGGCGTTCCGGCGATGGCGCAGGTGGGTGAGATGCTGGGCGGCAGCGCAAACACCGAAGGCGGGGAGTTGCGCACCGACGCGATCCGGCCGTCGATCGATCGGGCGGCGGTGATGCGCGAAGCTCCCGAAACGGATGGGCGGTTCTTCAAGGTACCAAAGGTGATTGAGCGGTGACGACAGGGGCGGCGACCGACAAGACAACGACAACAAAGCGGGCCACGATCCGCAGCGTACGCATGGGGCTCGAGAGCGGAACGGTGCAGGCGGCCACTTTGGCGGCGGAGCACTACGACCGGATCGCGCTCGCGAATCCGGAGCTGAACTGCTACCTGGCGCTGAGCCGCGATCGGGCGATGGCGCAGGCGGAACAGATTGACGCGCTGGCAGCGAAAGGGGATCCGCTGCCGACCTTGGCGGGTGTTCCGGTGGGCGTCAAGGACGTGCTGGCGATGCGGGGCGCTCCGGCAACGGCTGGGTCGAAGATCCTCGAAGGCTACCTTCCTCCGTACGATGCGACGGTGGTAGCGCGGCTGGAGGCGGCCGGTGCGGTGCTGCTGGGTAAGCTGAACTGCGACGAGTTTGCGATGGGCTCGTCGAACGAAAACTCGGCCTACGGGCCGGTGCGCAACCCCGTGGCGCTCGACCGGGTTCCGGGTGGGTCGAGCGGCGGCAGCGCGGCGGCGGTTGCGGCAGATCTGGCGGTGGCGTCGCTGGGGACGGACACCGGAGGATCGATCCGGCAACCCGCAGCCTTTTGTGGGGTGGTGGGCGTGCTGCCGACGTATGGCAGGGTGAGCCGGTACGGCCTGATTGCCTTTGCGTCGTCGCTCGATCGGGTTGGACCCTTTGCCACCGACGTTCGGGATGCGGCGACGGTGTTGGAGGTGCTGGCCGGGGAGGATGCTGCGGATGCAACCTCGTCAGACCGACCGGTGGATGGCTATGTGGCGGCGCTCGATCGGCCGCTCGCCGGTCTGCGCGTCGGCGTTCCGGACGAGTATCTCGGCGAAGGGCTCGATCCGGAGATTCGATCCGCGGTGGAGCGCGTGCTGGACGGCCTGCGCGCCGCGGGGTGCGAGGTGAAGGGGGTGTCGCTGCCGCACACGCGCTATGCGGTTCCGACCTACTATGTGCTGGCGACCGCGGAGGCGTCGTCGAACCTGTCGCGGTTCGATGGGGTGCGGTTCGGTCTGCGGGCGGAGCAGGCGAAGACGCTGGGGACGATGTTCCGGGAGACAAGGGAGGAGGGCTTCGGCGCGGAGGTGAAGCGGCGGATTCTGCTGGGAACGTATGTGCTGAGCGCGGGCTACTACGACGCGTACTACCGCAAGGCGCAACAGGTGCGGACGCTGATCACGCGGGATTTCCTGGAGGCCTTTCGCGAGGTGGACGCGATGGTAACGCCAATGACGCCGACACCGCCGTTTCGCCTGGGCGAGAAGGTGGATGATCCGGTGTCGATGTATCTCGCCGACATCTACACGGTTGCGGCGAGTCTCGCGGGCATCTGCGGGATGAGTGTTCCGGCGGGCGTTACGGCCGCGGGTCTGCCGATCGGGGTGCAGGTGCTGGGCCGACACTTCGATGAGGCGACCATGCTGCGGGTTGGGTTGGCGGTGGAAGGGCTGTAGCGACGAAGCTCGACGCTCATGGTTCAGGACACCTGGGTCCGCAGATGGAATCCAGGACAACGTCATCCTGTTCCGTGCGCCAGCGACACTGCGCTACGTCCAGTAGAGGATATGGCAGGTGGGCAGGATGCGGGGAATCGCTTCATAGAAGAAGGTTCGGAGTTCGGCCATCGGGTCCTTCGGATAGACGTACTTGAAGGTGCCGAACTTCGTGCGCTTCTGGGTCCGGTTGGACTCGAGAAGATCGAGGGTCGTCTTCGGATACCAGGAGAGCAGGACATCTTTGGAACCGGGGGTGAAGCGATGGGTGATGAGCTCGGCGGTGAGATCCGGTGAGGGAATGCCGCGGAGCGCAGCAGCGGCGGCGGTAAGGAGTTCGGTGTACTGCTCGCGCCAGTTTGCGACGGGCATGATGGGCGCGATGGTGAGACCGACAGGGTAGCCGGCTTCGGCAACTTTGCGCATCGCGTCCAGGCGCGCGGGCACGGAAGCGGTGCCGCCTTCGAAGTCGCGGGCGACCGAGGCGGCATTGACGGAAAAGCGGATGCGGGTGCGGCGGTTGTGGGCAAGGGGCAGAAGCGGGTCGACGTTTGCGAATTTGGTCGTGAAGCGAAGCTGGGTTTGCCGGCCTGGAGGCAGGCTCCATCGGCCGAAGTGCTCGATGGCCGCCGCCAGTGACCCGGTCAGGTGCTCGATGCCGAGTGGATCGGTGTAGCAGGAGGCTTCGAAGGTGGTGCCTTCGGCGGCGCGATCGGAGCTGCGCGAGGTGACGGTGCCCTGTCCGAGATAGGGGGTGAGGTTGGACAGGATGTCGTCGAGGTTGGCATAGGCGCGGGTGACAGGCGGGCCGGAGAGCGATCCGGCAAGATAACAGTACTGGCAGTGCGCGGGGCAGCCCTGGGCGAGGTGGAACTGCCAGTCGGCAGAGGGTGGGATTGGCTGGAGCCTGCGGGCCGACGGCGGCGCGGTGACGATGGCGAGCGTGGTTTTGGCCTGGGCATAGGAGCGGCGTTCGTCGACCGGATTTCTACCGTCGGGGCCAATCTTGCTGGCATCGCGAACGGCGAAGGTGGGGAGGCGGTTGGCTTTGAGGCGAAGGATTTCGGCCCCGAGAGCTTCGGCGCGGACGAGCATAGCCTGCGCGTGCGGGTAGCGGAGCGCGTCGGGGGTGATGAGGACGCGGCGGGGACGCCAGAGTCTCGCCGGGGCGGGAGGGTACTCGGCGGTAGCGGCGGAGCTGTCGGACGCTTCCGCGGAGGCGATTTTGGGG
>CALMVL010000297.1 GCA_937873265.1 uncultured Granulicella sp. | reverse complement strand
GGCCGCGCCATCCCGTCCTCCCCAGCGTCCGCTCACGGTCACCCGCCCCGACCGCAGCCGCTCCACCGGCGCCGCTTCAAGCGCCAGTCATCGGCAAGGGTCCGGGCCCGACCCACGATCGTCCGAGCGACCTGCCTACGCCGATCGGGAGCGTCGTCATGCACCTCCCCGTACCGCCTCGTACCCCGCCTCGAGCTCCGAGGTCCGCTCCACCGCGGCGTCGCCAAGCGAGCGAGAGGAGGTCCAGGATCGCACCCGGTCCGCCACCCGCCAAGCCGACCACCAAATCCAGTCTCCGCCGAAGCCGTCAGTCCGATCCCAGATCCGTCGCGAATCCCCACCCCCACATCGGCCCGCTGCACCCGAAACGCAGGACCGCGACCACTCCCAACATCCTCGCCCCGCTACGCAAGCCGCGGCTCCGGCGTGGCTCTATGAATCCGGCGAACGAGAAGCCGCTGGCACAAACCCACCGGAACTCCCCATCGGGGACACCCTTCAGCAATCCCGGGAGCGCGTCGCCTCCCGCTGGTTCGCCCTCAAGGGCGTCTTCGAGCAGCCCGGTTCGGCGGCCGCCGAACCTCCGCCCGTCCGCCAGAAGGAAACCCGCACCCCCGTCCTCGCCGTCTTTTCTCTCGCCGGCGGAGTTGGCAAGACGTCTCTCGTCGCGACTCTCGGCCGATCCCTCTCATCTCTGGGCGAGAAAGTCCTTCTCACCGACACCACCACCCACGGCCTGCTCCCGTTTTACTTCGGCGCGAGCGAGCTTCGCCACGGCGCGGTTCGCACCTTTTCCCCGCCGAGCGGCAGCACTGACGCCCCCATCTACCTGGTCAGCTACGACGCCGACCTCCGCCGCAACGACGAACACGCCGAAACCGCGCTTGCCGAAGAGATCACCGCGGCCGGCCGCGGCGCTCACCGCGTCCTGCTCGACCTCAACGCCGCCTCCAGCTGGATCGTCCGCCGCCTTGCCCGCACCAGCCCGACCATTCTCGTCCCCGTCGCTCCCGACATGAACTCGGTCATCAGCCTGCACACGGTCGAAAAACTCCTCGCGGACGTCACCAACGCAGACGGCCAGCCCGCACAGACCTTTTTCCTGCTCAATCACTTCGACGCCTCGCTTCCTCTCCACCTCGACGTACGCGAGGTACTCCGCCGCCAGCTCGGCGATCGCCTCCTGCCGTTCGTCATTCGCCGCGCCCCCGTCGTCAGCGAGGCTCTCGCCGAAGGCATGACCGTCGTCGACTACGCGCCCGACGCCTCTGTCGCCGAAGACTACCTCCACGTCGCCAACTGGCTCAGAACGCTCGCCGCTCCGGCCACCGCCGGCTTCCGCAACGCGCGCTGGAGCGAACGATGAACCTCGGCGCACTCTGGAGAGAGTTCGAATCAGGCGACGCCCTGGTGGCCCGTCTGCTCCGCCTCGGCGTCCTCCTCTCCGGCATCGTTTTTCTCTTCTTCACCGGCATTCTCGATCTCACCTGGCCCCAGCAGGCCATCCTCGGCCTCGCGCTCGTACTCGTCTCCATCTGGATGGACCGCAGCTCCAGCTCCTACCTGGTCACGCTCACCCTCATGCTGGCCTCCTGCTTCTCCACGTTCCGCTATGGCTTCTGGCGCATTGCCACAACCATCAAGTTCTTTCTTGACCCAGCGACCAAGTGGACCGTGCTCGACGCGTTCTTCATCTGGCTCCTCGTCGGAGCCGAGGCTTACGCCTTCATCATCCTTGCCCTCGGCTACATGCAGACGCTGTGGCCGCTGCGCCGCACGCCCGTCCCGCTCCCCGACGACCCCAACGACTGGCCCTCGGTCGACGTCCTGATCCCCACCTATAACGAGCCGCTCAGCGTCGTGAAATACTCCGCGCTCGCCGCCATCAACATCGACTGGCCGGCCGACAAGTTCAACGTCTACATCCTCGACGACGGAAAACGTGAAGAGTTCCGCGAGTTCGCCGAAGAAGCCGGCATCGGCTATATGACGCGCACCGATAACAAGCACGCCAAAGCCGGCAACATCAACCGTGCGCTCGAAAAACTCAGCTCACCCTACGTCGCCATCTTCGACTGCGACCACGTCCCCACCCGCTCCTTCCTGCAGATCACTGTCGGCTGGTTCCTGCGCGATGCAAAGCTGGGCATGCTGCAAACGCCGCACCACTTTTACTCCCCCGACCCGTTCGAGCGAAATCTCAAGCAATTCCGCATCATCCCCAACGAGGGTGAGCTCTTCTACGGCATCGTTCAGGACGGCAACGACTTCTGGAACGCCACGTTCTTCTGCGGTTCCTGCGCCCTGCTCCGGCGCACCGCCATCATGGAAGTGGGTGGCATCGCCGTCGAGACCGTCACCGAAGACGCGCACACGGCGCTGCGTATGCAGGTCAACGGCTGGAACACCGCTTACATCAACATCCCGCAAGCCGCCGGCCTTGCCACCGAGCGCCTCAGCGGCCACGTGAAGCAGCGCATCCGCTGGGCGCGCGGCATGATTCAGATTCTCCGCACCGACAATCCGCTCTTCAAACGAGGTCTCACGCCCGCCCAGCGCCTCTGCTACTTCAACGCGATGTCGCACTTCCTGTACGCCCTCCCCCGCCTCATCTTTCTCACCTCGCCCCTCATCTATCTTCTCCTCGGCCAGGTAAACGTACCCGGCTACTGGGCCGGCATCCTCGCCTACGCCTTCCCGCACCTCGTGCTTTCCTCCATGACGAACTCCCGGATCCAGGGCCAGCACCGCCACTCCTTCTGGAACGAGGTCTACGAGACCGTCCTCGCGCCCTACATCTTCCTCCCCACCATGCTCGCCCTCGTCAATCCCAAGCTCGGCAGCTTCGAGGTCACCGCCAAGGGCGGCGTCGTCAACAAAACCTTTTTCGACACCCGCATCGCTCAGCCGTATCTCATGCTCATCGGCCTCAACATTCTTGGCGTTCTGGCCGCCATCCCGCGTTTCCTCCAGTTCCCCGGCGCGACCCTCTTCTGGCCGCTCAACATCTTCGCGAACATGTACGACGGCGACCACATCGGCACCATCGTCATGAATCTCATCTGGACCTGCTTCAACATCTGCATCCTGGGCTGCGCCTCGGCCGTCGCCATGGAAAGCCAGCAGCGCCGCCAGACCGTCCGCATCAACATGGCCGTCCCCGCCAAAGTCATGCTGCCGAACGGCGTCCACTACGACGGCGTCACCTCCGACATGTCGAGCGGTGGCGTCGCGCTCCGCCTTCACCGCGAACTCGCCCTCTCGCCCGGCGACGAGATCAAGCTCGAATTCCCCGTCCTCGACGGCACCGCCATCCTCCCCGCCATGGTCGTCGGCGTCACCGGCAACGTCCTCCGCGCGCAGTTCGACGCGCTCAACCTCCAGCAGGATGAAGCCCTCACCATGGTGCTCTATTCCCGGGCCGACTCCTGGCTCGGCTGGGGCGCCTCTCGCGAGGTCGACCGCCCCCTCCACAGCCTCGCCCGCATCCTCCGCCTCTCGATCACCGGCCTCTACATCACCGCCGAAGCCCTCATCGAGCAGAGCCAATCCAAAAAGAAGAAAAAGAAAGCCGCCCTGAAAGGCCGACTCGCCACCAGCGTCGCCCCACTCCTTCTTTTGCTCTTCGCGACCCTCAGCGCAGGCGCCGCCCTCCTCCCCACGCAAGCCGATCCCTCCGGCATCCAGTCCGGACCGCCCCTCGGCCAGGCTCCCGTCGGCGCGACGTCCGCCGGCGCCACCATGCTCGCCGACGCGCTCTCGCCCGTCGCCTCCCAGGCCCGTACCGTCGCCCCGGGCAGCTTCGACAACCTGTTCACCCTCGCCGACATCGGCGTCCCCGACACCATCATCCTGCGTGGCGTCGACGCCTACCACTCCGTCTATTTCGCCGTCCCGCAGACCCAGATCGTCAAAACCGCCACCATGCACCTCCGGTATCACTTCTCACCGGGCCTCATTCCCAACCTCAGTCACCTCAAAGTCAGCCTCAACGGAACCCTCTTCGCCACCCTCCCCGTCACAACGCAGCCATCGCAGAACGCCATCGCTGACTCCGCCCAGACTAAGCCGGCCGACGACCAGTCCGCGCTCATCGTCGTCCGCAACGAAAACAGCGCCATGCTCGAGGCCACGCTCACCCTTCCCGCCGAACTGCTCGTCCGCGACAACGAAATCAACTTTGAATTCGTCGGTCACTACACCCTTCAATGCGAAGACCCCTCCAACACCACTCTCTGGAGCCACGTCGACACCACCTCAACCGTTGAGCTCGCCGGCGCCCTCCTTCCCTTGCAGAACGACCTTAAGCTCCTCCCGATGCCGTTCTACGACGCCTCCGTCAACCTCCATCCAATCGTTCCCATCGTCTTTCTCAGCCCACCGTCACCCAAAGCCCTCCAGGCTGCCGGCATCATCGCCTCCTGGTTCGGCATGCTCACTGACTTCCGTCCCGTCCGCTTCCCCATCTCCTTCGGCACCATCCCCGCCGGCAACGCTGTCGTCATCGGCGAAAGCTCCGCCGATCTTCCCGCGAGCCTCAATCTGGCATCGAGCTCCGGTCCCGTCGTGGCCATGCGCGCCAACCCGCAGGATCCTTACTCGAAAGTCCTCGTCATCACCGGCGACAACCCCGACGATCTCGTCACCGCCGCCATGGCCCTCACCCTGCAGCGCGATCTCTTCCAGGGAGATCAGACTCGCATCTCCGGCCTTAAACCACCCGCGCCCCGCCAGCCGGACGACGCTCCCCGCTGGCTCTCGACCGACAAAGTCACCCACCTCGGCGATATCGCCCAGACCGGCGACCTTCAGGGCGACGGAGCCGTCCCGCTCCGCGCCTACATGCGCCTGCCGCCCGACCTCTACTACGGCAATCAGCAGAACCTCTCGTTTCACATGGGCTATCGCTACAACGGCATCCCCATCTCAAACGACTCGACCCTCCAGGTCTACATGAACGAGGCCTACGTCAGCTCCACCCCCATGCCGCATACCGATAAAGCTTCGGCCAAGCTCGATACCATCATTCCCGTCCCGATCGTCAACATGCGCCCCTTTTCCAACTCGCTCATGATGCGGTTCATCTTTCTCATGGCGAAGAAAGGCAAGTGCCAGGACACCGCGCCCTATAACCTTCAGGGCTCCATCCTCAAAGATTCCTACCTCGACATCCGCGATATCCCCCACTGGGCCGTCCTCCCCAACCTCGAAATCTTCGCCAACGCCGGCTATCCCTTCACTCGCAAAGCCGACCTCTCGGACACCGCCGTCGTTCTTCCCGACACCGCCACCTCCGACGAGATCGAGATGTTCCTGACGCTGATGGGCCACTTCGGCGCTCAAACCGGTTACCCCGTCCTCAATGTCTCGGTCACCAACAACGACGGCATGAAAACCGACGGCAGCAAGGACTACCTCGTCCTCGGCACCGTCGAAGACCAGCCCGCCATCAACCGCCTCAGCCCGTCCCTGCCCGTCACCGTCGACGGCAGTGGCCTTCACATCCAGGACACCCAGGGCTTCTTCGCTCCGCTCCAGCACGCATGGTGGAAGGTCCGCTCGTCCGACCACGTGCAGTCCGGTCAGCTCGAAACCGCCGGCGGTCTCCCTGATGCCCTCATGGAAGGCATCGAATGGCCCAGCGGCTCCAGCCGCTCCGTCGTCCTCATCGCCGTCCGCGACAAATCCGCCATTCCCTCGTTCCTCTCCGTCTTCCTCAAAACCTCCCAGTCCTCCGATATCGGGCAGTCCGTCAGCGTTCTCCACGGCAGCCGCTTCGTCTCCTACCGCATCGGTAACGACGTCTACAAGGTCGGTTCGCTCTCCCTCTGGGTTCACCTCAACATCCTCTTCTCCGAGTTTCCCTGGCTCATCCCCGTTGCCGGCGTCCTTGTCTGCTTCCTCATGGCCACCATCTTCCGCGCCATGCTTCGCCGCCGCGCTCGCGCCCGCCTGCAGGGAACGGTCGCTTAGCCGCATGCTGCCCTCACCTCACCGCGCATCTTCCGGTTATCGCATCTGCCGGGCCATTGTTGTCGCCGCGCTCCTTTGCGCCGCGCCCTTCGAGCAGGGCTGCCGGGCCCAGCAACGATGGCCCTTCTGGGACCGCTACGCTCAGCAGATCATCGATGGCCAGGGCCGTGTCGTCGACCACGCCGGCGGCGACCGAACCACCAGCGAGGGCCAGGCATACGCCCTCTTTTTCGCGCTCGTCGCCAACGACCGCGACCACTTCGACAAGCTCCTCAACTGGACCGAAGCCAACCTTGCCGGCGGCGACCTTACCCTCCGCCTCCCGGCTTGGAGCTGGGGCAAAAATCCCGACGGCAGCTGGAAAGTCATGGATGCTAACCCCGCCTCCGACGCCGACCTCTGGATGGCTTACTCCCTCACCGAGGCCGGCCGCCTCTGGCGCGAGCCCCGCTACGAGAAGCTCGGCGCTCTGCTCCTCTCCCGCATCGCCGCAAGCGAGGTCGCCACCGTCCCCGGAGTCGGCACCACCCTGCTTCCGGGACCCACCGGCTTCCACCCCGAAGACACCACCTGGATCCTGAACCCCAGCTATCTCCCTCCACCTCTCCTCCTCCGCTTCAGCAAGACCATGCCTCAAGGTCCCTGGAGCGCCATCCTGCGCTCCGTCCCGCACCTCCTCGCACCCGGCTCCGGCTTCGCTATGGATTGGCTCACCTCCTCCGGCGGCACCCTCCGGCCATCCCTTGCCCCCGCCCAGCAAACCGCCCACAGTGGCCCCTCCATTCCCGTCGGCAGCTACGACGCTATCCGCGTCTATCTCTGGCTTGGCCTCTCCGACCGAAACACCCCGGAGTACCAGAGCCTCTTTTCCGCCACACACGGCATGGCCGCCTACCTCGCGCGAGCCGTGACCCCGCCCGTTCAGGTCAACGACTCCGGCGCCATCCTCAGTCCCGACGCCCCCGTCGGCTTTTCCGCCGCTGTTATCCCCTATCTCCACGCTCTCGGGATGCAAGCCCAGGAAAAAACCCAGGTTGATCGACTCGCTGCTCTCCACAACGGAAATGGTCTCTACGGCCGAAACGGCGACTACTACGACCAGAACCTCGCCCTCTTCGCGACCGGCTGGATCGAGCAGCGCTTCCGCTTCGATCGGGAAGGTCGGCTGATCGTTCCCTGGGGCCAAAACTCACCAAAGTAACCCAAAAGTGGTATCCGATCAGCACAATTGCTAGTACAAAAATGGGAAAAGCAGATTACCCTCCGAGAGTACCGCAGCCTGGAAGGATGCGCCTCAGCCATCTATGACGAGAGTTCGCGCAATTCGAGTGGGGGTCGCCTTCGCGCTTGCCATGACCGCCCTCCTCCTTCCACTGAGGGGGCAGGGAACCCAGGCCGCCACCGAAGCCCTTCTGCAAAAAGCCCACGCCCTCGAAGTCCGGGGCCGCCTTGATATGGCCGCCCAGAGCTGGCAGCAGGTTCTGCTCGCCGACCCCAACAACACCGAAGCTCTCGGCGGCCTGGCCCGATCAGCCAAGGCCAGCGGGAACGCAGCTCTCGCGAACACCTATCTCGACCGCCTGCGCGCCATCAACCCCAAAGACCCCGGCATTGCACGCGCCGCAGCCGTTGAAGCCAAAGAAAATCAGGACGCCGCTCTCCTGCAAGCCAGCAAGTACGCCCAGGCCGGCCAGTATGCCCAGGCCATGGGCGTCTACCGCAAGGTCTTCGGCGCGACCCCGCCACCCGGCGACTGGTCGCTCGCCTACTACGAAACCGAAGCCGCCACCGAAGAAGGTCGGCCCCACGCCATCGCCGGCCTCCGTTCCATGGCCGAAAAGTACCCCTCCGAACCCCGCTACCAGATCGCCCTCGGCCGCATCCTCACCTACAATCCCAAAACCCGCGTCGAAGGCCGCAGAATCCTCGCCCGCTTCCCGGCCGACACCCACGCCAGCGACGCCATCCGCCAATCCCTCATCTGGGACGCCCCAAACCCAGCCTCCGGCCCCGAGATCCGCGCCTACCTCACCAAACACAGCGACCCGCAACTCGAGCAGCTGCTCCGTGACCAGCCAAA
The DNA here is from genome assembly GCA_937873265.1 of uncultured Granulicella sp. Lineage (GTDB taxonomy): Bacteria > Acidobacteriota > Terriglobia > Terriglobales > Acidobacteriaceae > Edaphobacter. The sequence goes on along the minus strand of CALMVL010000297.1, from coordinate 2,148 downwards.
AGCCCCCGTCCGCGCAGCCCGCCAGCCCAGACAAGCGGGCGAAGACTCGGTCGTCGCCGCCCGCGCCGAAGTCGGCCCACCTGCACCCCGGACCTCCGCCACCTCAGCCCACGGCCAAGCCATCGAAGAGGCCTACCGCGCCCTCAACGCGAAGCACATCGAGGATGCCGAGCAGCGCTTCCGCGACATCCTCGCCGAGGACCCCGAAGATGCCCGCGCCATGGCCGGCATGGGCTACATCCGCATGGGGCAGTCCAACTTCGGCGGTGCCCTTTCGTTCCTCGAGCAGGCAAAGCAGGACGGAGCCCACGACCCCGGCCTCGAACCCGCCATCAACACCGCGCGCTTCTGGTTCACTATGGGGGAAGGTGCCGCTGCCCTCAACGAAAACGACCTCCCCACCGCCGAGCAGCGCTACCAAAGCGCCCTCGCCATGCGACCCACCAGCCCTGAAGCGCTCGAAGGCCTCGGCGGCACCCTGCTCAAAGCCCAGCAGCCCCAAGCCGCCATCGAGGTCTATGAGCACTACGTCCGGGTAAAACCTGCCTCGCCCACACCCTGGCGCGGCCTCTTTCTCTCCGAATTCGGGGCCGGCAGCGCCCCCCAGGCCCTCCTCACGGAGCGCCGCATCCCGCCCGCCGTCCGCGCCCAGCTGATGCGCGATCCAGACTTCCTCCGTACGCTCGCCTCCGCCTACTCAGCAGTCGGCCGCGATGCCGAAGCGCAACGCGTTCTGCAAGCCGCGCTCGAACTCCCCTTTCCCGCCGATGCGGCCACGCTCAAAATTGGCACCCAGCTGCAGTACGCCAGCCTTCTCCAGGCCGCCAACCACCTCGACCAGGCCGACGGCCTCTATCGTCAGATCCTCGCCGCCGACCCCGCAAATAGCGCCGCCTGGCAGGGCATGGTTCGCGTCCAGCACGCCATGAAGCAGGACGCCCAGGCCGTCCAGACCCTCCAAAGCATGCCGCCGAACGTCTACGAGGCCGCTATGCGCGATGTGGGCTTCCAGACCACCGTCGCCGCCATCTACCAGGAGGGCAACAAGCCGGAAATCGCGCAGCAAATCCTTGAACACGCTGTTTCGCAACAAACTTCCGCCAACCAGAAGCCTTCCGTCTCGCTCGAACTCCAGCTCGCCGGCATCTATCTTTCCCGCAATCTTCCGCAGCGCGCCTTCCCCATCTACAGACAGGTCATCACCGACGACCCGAACCGCCCCGACGCCTGGAAGGGCCTGCTCTCCGTGCTCCACAGCTCCGGCCGCGATGGGGACGCGCTCGCGCAGGCTCAGCAGATTCCGCAGCCAGTCCGCTCCCAGCTCGAATCCGACGTCGAGTACCTCCAGACCATGGGAGCCGTCTACAACAGCCTCGGCCAGCCGCGCGAGGCCATGGTCTTCATCAACCGCGTCCAGCAGCATTTCGCCGCCCGCCACGCTGCCGCGCCCTCCGACGTCGACATCCAGGACGCCTGGCTGCTCTTCAACGGATCAAACGACGCCGGCCTCTACCGGCAGCTCATGCTCCTCGGCGGCCGACCGGACCTCACCGATGAGCAGCGCCGCACCGTCCAGACCATCTGGACCAACTGGGCCGTCCGCCGCGCCAATCAGGACGCCGCCGCCGGTGATTCCAAGCGATCGCTCTCCATCCTCAACGCCGCCGCCAAAGCCTTCCCCGAAAATCCCGGCGTCCTTCGGGCCCTCGCCTCGGGTTACGCCCGCAGCGGTCTGCCGAAACAGGCGGTCGCCATCTTCAGGGCGCAGGACATGAGCGCCGCCACCGCGCCGGACTACAAAGCCGCCGTCGGCGCCGCCCTCGCCGCCGGCGACACCAAGTCAGCCGAAACCTGGCTGCGCTTCGGCCTCGACGCGTACCCGCGCGATGCTCAGCTACTCCTTCTCGCCGCCAAATTCGAGCAGGCCCGCGGCAACAGCAGCCGCGCCGCCGACTTCTTCCACGCCTCGCTCGCCGCGCTTCCCGCAAGCGATCCCGGATCCGAACTGGCCAACGAGCTCAATCAGCCCGTCCTCGCGGCCAAACTCCCCAGCTCCACCCAGTCGCAGGATCTCGCCACGCTGCTGGGCGCTCCAGCCACCACCGACCTCGATCCCAACTCCGGCGTACCACCCGCCCGGCCCTACCT
>CALMVL010000296.1 GCA_937873265.1 uncultured Granulicella sp. | reverse complement strand
TGCCGCTGTTGAGTTGGGGCATCTCGGTGCCGTGGCTTAGGGTGAGGAGGCCGGTTTGGGCGTAGGTTTGGAGTTTGGCGCGGGTGTCGCTGATGTCGAGGTTGCGCAGGGTGAGTTGGCCTATGCGGTCGCGGGGACTGAAGGTGGATTCGGTCTTTTCCATGCTGAGCCGTTCGGGGGCGAAGGTTAGGTTGGGGCTGTCGGTGTTGAGGATCGTGTAGTCGTTGCCGCGACGGAGTTCGAGGGTTACGGAGCCGGTAACGGGCTTGGCGACCCAGCGTTGGGCGGCCTCACGGAGCATGATGGCCTGTGGATCAAACCACCGTCCCTGATACAACAATCGGCCGAGTTTGCGCCCGGAGTCGCGGTACTGCTCTAGTGTGTCTTCGTTGTGGATGCCGGTGAGGAGGCGCTCGTAGGCGATGAAGAGCAGGGCGAGGCCGGGGGCTTCGTAGATGCCGCGGGACTTGGCTTCGATGATGCGGTTTTCGATCTGGTCGCTCATGCCGAGGCCGTGGCGGCCGCCGATGCGGTTGGCTTCGAGCATGAGTTGGACGAGGTCGGGGTATTCGGCGCCGTTGAGGCTAACGGGGACGCCTTCCCGGAACGTGATGGTGATCTCTTCGGGTTTGATAAAAACGTCGTCGCGCCAGAAGGCGGTGCCCATGATGGGATCGACGATCTTCATGGAGGTGGAGAGGTGCTCGAGATTCTTGGCTTCGTGGGTGGCGCCGAGGAGGTTGGAGTCGGTGGAGTAGGCCTTTTCCTGCGACATTTTGTACTCGAAGCCGGAGGCACGGAGGAAGGTGGACATCTCGGCGCGGCCGCCCAGCTCTTGGATGAAGGCCTGGTCGAGCCATGGCTTATAGATCTGGAGCGATGGGTTGACGAGCAGGCCGTAGCGGTAGAAGCGCTCGATGTCGTTGCCCTTGAAGGTGGAGCCGTCGCCCCAGATGTCTACGTCGTCCTCGCGCATGGCTGTCACCAGCATGGTGCCGGTGACGGCTCGGCCGAGGGGCGTCGTGTTGAAGTAGGTGACGCCGGCGGTGGAGATGTGAAAGGCGCCGGACTGGAGCGCGGCGATGCCTTCGTGGACCAGTGGGAGGCGGGCGTCGATGAGGCGGGCCCGTTCGGCGCCGTACTCGAGAGCCTTGCGCGGGATGGCGTCGTAGTCGGCTTCATCGGGCTGGCCGAGGTTGGCGGTGTAGGCGTAGGGGATGGCGCCCTTTTGCTTCATCCAGTGCAGGGCGGCGGAGGTGTCGAGGCCGCCCGAAAAGGCGATGCCGACCTTCCGGCCGACGGGCAGAGTTTCGAGGATGACGGACATGGACCCTATCGCCCCTCAGTCTCGTTGCGGTGATGCGCGTGCGACTCTTGCGGCATGCGCCTGGCTCCGCCGAGCAGCATGAGCAGCAGGGCCTTCTGGGCGTGCATGCGGTTCTCTGCCTGGTCGAAGACGATCGACTGCGGGCCGTCGAGTACGGCGTCGGTGACTTCGGCGTTGCGGTGCGCGGGGAGGCAGTGCATGAAGACGGCGTTGGGCTGGGCGTGGCCCATCAGGGCTTCGTTCACCTGATAGGGCTTGAAGATGGGCGCGCGCTTGGTGGCTTCGTGCTCGGAGCCCATGCTGGTGCAGACGTCGGTGTAAATGGCGTCGGCCCCCGTGGCTGCCTTGACGGGATCGTGCAGGAGGGTGAGGCTGCCGCCGGTTGCTTCGGTGATCTCGATGGCTTTGTGGATGACGTCGAGCTCGGGGGCGTAGCCCTTGGGCGTGGCGACGCGGCAGTGCATGCCGAGCAGCGCAGCGGCGAGGACGAGCGAGTGGCAGACGTTGTTGCCATCGCCGACGTAGGCGAACTCGAGACCGCGGAGAGAACCGAAGCGCTCTTCGAGGGTAAGGAAGTCGGCGATGGCCTGGCAGGGATGCTCGTGGTCGGAGAGCGCGTTGATGACGGGGATGGCGGCGTACCCGGCCATCTCCGTAATGGTGTCGTGGGCGTAGGTGCGGAGGACGAGCACACTCACCCAGCGCTCGAGGTTGCGAGCCATGTCGGCAATGGATTCGCGCTCGCCGAGGGGGGATTGGGTCTGGTCGACAAAAATAGCGTTGCCGCCCAGGGTGTTGATGGCCGTTTCGAAGGTAACGCGGGTGCGCAGCGAGGCCTTCTCGAAGAACAGGGCCATCTGTCTGGCGTCGAGCGCGTGGCGGAAGCCGGTGGGGTCTCGTTTGACCTCGTGCGCGAGTTCGAGGATGGCGGCAAGCTCGGCAGGGGTGAGGTCAGCCATGGAGCACAGGTCGCGGCCGGCGAGCTGCCGCGAGGCCGCAGTGAACTCGTCGTCGGAGAGATGGGGGCGGCCGGCCGGGACGCGTGGGTGGAGGACGAGGGATCGGCTACTCATGGAACGGCTCTCCTGACTGAGCTGTGGGGACCGCGCCGCTGGCGGATGCTGAGGAGGCGGCTTCGAGTGCGCGGTCGAGGGCAGCAATGGCCTGATCGACGTGCCGGCGCTCCAGGATGTATGGCGGCAGCATGCGAAGCACGGTGTCGCTGGTTCGGTTGAGAATGATGCGCTGATTGAACATAGAAGCGGCGACGGCCTCGGCGAGCTCGGCGGTGGCGAGCTCCAGGCCGAGCATGAGGCCCTGGCCGCGGACGTCGGCGATGCTGTCGTGACGATCGGCGAGGAGGTCGAGCCCCCTGCGGAAGTATGTGCCGACTTCGGTTACATGGGCGAGCAGGCCGCGGCGGTCGATCTCGTCGATGACGGCGCAGGCGACGGCGCAGGCGAGCGGGTTGCCGCCGAAGGTGGTGCCGTGCATGCCGGGCGAAAAGGCCTGAGCGGCGCGGTCGGTCGCAAGCATGGCGCCGATGGGAATGCCGTTGGCCATGGGTTTGGCGACGGTGGTGACGTCGGGGAGGATGCCGTAGTTCTGGTAGGCGAACCAGCGACCGGTGCGACCGAAGCCGCACTGGATCTCGTCGGCGAGGAGCAGGGCGCCGGTTGCATCGCAGAGGGCTCTTGCTGTCGCGAAAAACTCCTGCGACACAGGGTGGATGCCGCCCTCGCCCTGGATCGGCTCGATGCAGATCGCGCAGATTTCGTCGGAGAACTTGGCGCGGAGGTCGGCGAGGTCGTTGAAGCGGACGAAGTCGACGCCCGGCATCACGGGCGAGAACGGCTCACGATACTTCTGCTTGTGAGTGGTGGCGACCGAGCCCATGGAGCGGCCGTGAAAGGAGTGCTCGAGGGCGAGAAAGCGGGTGCCGACGTGCTGGCCGTTGGATCGCGCATGGTCGGCGTGGGCGCGGGCGAGTTTGAGCGCGGCCTCCCAGGCTTCGGTGCCGCTGTTGCAGAAAAAGACGCGATCGAGGCCGCTGCGCTCGGTGAGGCGAAGGGCGAGCTCGGCGGTACCCGAATGGAAGAAGAGGTTGGAGGTGTGGAGCAGCTGGCGGCTCTGCGCCTCGATGGCTGCAGTGACGGCGGGGTCGGAGTAGCCGAGGGCGCAGACGCCGATGCCGCTGAGCAGGTCGAGGAACTCGTGGCCGTCTGCATCGTACAGGTGCACGCCCTCGCCACGGACGAAGAGGTACGGAAGACGGGCGTAGGTTTGGACGAGCAGCTTCGACTCCGCTGCCTGAATGGATGCCAGGTTGATCACGCGACCATCACCTCCGTGCCGTCGTTGACGCGGGTGGAGCAGAGATCCGGCAGCAGGGACGCGGCCTCCGCGGGAAGGATACGGACGCGCTGCACGCCGCTTTCGAGGGCGGCCTTGCAGGCGTTCAGTTTGGGAAGCATGCCGCCGAAGACGATCTTCTCGCGCTCGAGCTCGGGAATCTCGCGGAGGGTAAGCCAGCGGAGAACCTGTCCGTCAGCGCCCTTCACGCCGGGGACGTCGGTGAGGAAGACAAGGGCGTCCGCGTGGGTGGAGACGGCGCAGGCGGAGGCCATCTCGTCGGCGTTGATGTTGTAGTATTCGCCGTCAAAGCCGAGGGCGATGGAGGAGATCACGGGGACGGCGTTCATGGTCCAGATGGCCTCAAGCCAGCGGGGATCGGAGGCGGCGATTTCGCCGACGAAACCGAGATCCGGGGTGGTCCGTTTCTTGCGCGCGCGGAAGACGTGGCCGTCGCCGCCCGAAAGGCCGACAGCGTTCTGACCGTGGGTGCCGATGGCCGCGACAAGTGACTTGTTGACCCGCCCGGCGAGCACCATCAGGGCGGTGTCGCGGGTTTCAGCGTCGGTAATGCGGAGGCCGGAGACGAAGCGGCTCTGCTTGCCCATCTGGGCGAGGGTACGGGTGAGCTGAACGCCGCCGCCGTGGACGACGGCGACCTTGTTCCCGTCGGCGACGAGGTCGGCAATGGCTTTGCCGCACGTGTGGAGCAGCCGCGGTTCTTCAAGCGTGGCTCCGCCGAGCTTGACGACATACTTCATAGCAGGCCCTCCTCTTCGTTCCAGCCGCACATCAGATTGAGGTTTTGCACGGCCTGGCCGGCGGCGCCCTTCAGCAGGTTGTCGAGGCAGGAGACAACGACCAGACGCCTGCCATCCGGTGCGAGCTCGAAGCCGAGATCGCACAGATTGGTGCGAACGACGTACTGGATCTGCGGGAGCTCTCCTGGGTTGCGGACGCGAACCAGAGGGCTGCTCCCGAAGAAGTCGCGATAGAGGGTGGTGATGGCTTCGGGCGCCGCCGGTTTGCGAAGGCGGAGGTAGATGGTGGACAGAATGCCGCGCGGGATGGGCAGGAGGTGCGGGGTGAACTGGATCTGGTCTTGCGTGAGGTGGAGTTGCTCAAGGAGTTCGCCGGTGTGGCGGTGGCCGAAGACGGCATAGGCCGAGAGATTGTCGGCGGCGTACATGAAGTGGGTTTTGGCGGTGGCAGCCTTGCCGGCTCCGCTGACCCCGGACTTCGCGTCGCAGACGATGCCATGCTCGAGGTCAACGACGCCGGCCTGGAGGAGCGGGGCGAGCGCGAGAAGGATGGAGGTGGCGTAGCAGCCGGGATTGGCGACGAGGCGGGCGGTGCGGATCCGGTCGCGATGGAGCTCCGGGCAGCCGTAGACGGCTTCTCCCTGGAGACTTGCGGCGAGGTGTGGGTCGGTGTCGGTCAGACGGTAGACGGCGCGGTTGTCTGCCTCATGCAGCCGCCAGGCTCCGCTGAGATCGATGACGCGGAGACCGGAGGCAAGGGCTTCGGGCACCCACGCGCGGGATTGCTCGTGCGGTGTTGCGAGAAAAAGAAGCTGCGCGCCGGAGTCGCGGAGGTGGCTCCAGTCGAAGGGAAGGACTTCGGTGGCGGGCTCGCCGGTTCGCGGCGCGAGTTCGGGGTGGAGTGCGGAGAGCAGATGGGGAAGGGCAGCGGAGGGCTGCTCCCGATCGGTTGCTGGACGACCGAAGAAGACGGGTGGGGTGCCGCGCAGGCGTGGGTGGCGAAGCAGGAGCCGGGCGAGTTCGCCGCCGACGTAGCCGCTGACTCCGGCGACGGCGCAGCGGGGCGCGGGGTCGGCATTGCCCGCCGGCTGTGCCGCGGGGAGCTGAGAGATCGTCTCTGCGGAGACGAGCGTGGGCGTGGCGATGGCTGCGGTCAACCGAGGAACTCCTCGATGCGCGCCTTCAGGGCGCTCGACCGGCGTTCGTCGGCGCAGATGATCAGGACGGTATCGTCTCCGGCGAGGGTGCCGACGACCTCGGGCCAGTCCTCGTAGTCGATGCCGGCGGCAACCGGCTGCGCGCTGCCGGTCGTCGTGACGAGAACAAGCAGGTTGAGCGCCTGGCGAACCTCGATGCCGAAGCTGTGCAGCATCTCGCGGATGCCGGGAAGGTCCTCGTCGTCCTCGTCGGGCTCGGCCGGCAGCGCGTATCCGTTTGGTCCCTTGGACAGGCGAAGCTCATGGATATCGCGCGACAGGGTCGCCTGCGTCACGTGGAAGCCGCGCTCCGCCAGACGTCGCCGAAGCTCGTCCTGGTTGCCGATCGCGGAGTGCGCGAGAAGGTCACGGATTGCGGTGTGGCGCTGTTGCTTCATCGTTCCTTGCGGGAGTGCGGGGGCGGCTTGCTCGGGCAGGAAATGTATAAATATCCTGCGTCTTGTGTATAAATATACGTCAACGTCCAGTCCTGCGCAAGTTGCCGGAGAGGCACGGCCCCCATGTGCTCTTGACGAAGTATAGTGAGCTATGGATCAGAGTTTTCAGCCATCCCCGTCTTCTGGCGGACGTGTCTCCAAAGCTGCCCTTTCCTCTGCCGGGAGCCTGATCGACGAGCGATTCGAGCATGACTCCTGCGGCGTGGGATTCGTTGCGACGATCGGAGAGGCACCGGCGGATCACGGCATTCTCGAACAGGCGCTGACGGCGTTGGGACGGCTGGCGCACCGCGGGGCGGTCGCGGCCGATGGGAAAAGCAGCGACGGCGTGGGTGTGATGACGGCGGTGCCGCGGGCGCTGTTGCTCGAAGCCGCGGGCCTCAGTCTGCGGGCGGATGAGATGCTGGGTGTGGGCGTTCTGTTTACGCATGAGGGTGAGGCGCAGGCAGAGCGAGTGCTGGAAGGGTGTGTGGAGGCGGAAGGGTTTCGCGTGCTCGGGTGGCGCGAGGTTCCGATGCGGCGCGAGAGCCTGGGGGAGATCGCGCTTGGTACGCTGCCCGAGATACGGCAGATGCTGCTCGGGGACCGGCGGGCGGACTTCGAAGCGAACCGCGAGCGTCGGCTATACCTGGCGCGCAAGCGCTTTGAGCGGGAGAGCGGAGCGGCTGGACTCGAGGCGTATGTGGCGTCCCTTTCATGCCGGACAGTGGTTTACAAGGCGATGTGTACCGGTGGCCTGCTCGCGGAGTTCTACCCGGATCTCGCGGATGATCGCTATGTGACACCCTTTGCCCTGTTCCATCAGCGGTATGCGACCAATACTTTGCCGACCTGGCATCGGGCGCAGCCGGGAAGGCTGCTGGCGCACAACGGCGAGATCAACACGGTGTGGGGGAACCGGGCGCGGATGGCGGCGCGGGACTCGACGTTTCCGGAGGAGGTGAAACCTGTTCTGACCGAGGGTGGGACTGACTCGACGAGTCTCGATGAGGCGGTGGAGCTGATCTCGCGGAACGGGCGGACGCTGGCCGAGGCGATGCGCATGCTGCTGCCACCGGCGGCGATGGGGCGGGAGTCTTCGTTTCTGAAATACCACATGGACTCGGCGGAGCCTTGGGACGGCCCGGCGGCGCTGGCGTTCAGTGATGGGCGGTTTGTGGGCGCGGCGCTCGACCGGAACGGTCTGCGGCCGTCGCGCTTTGCGGTGACGCGCGGAGGTCTGGTGGTGGCTGGCTCGGAGGTCGGGCTGGTGGACCTCGACCCGGAGGAGGTGACTCACAGCGGTCGGCTGGGCCCGGGCGAGATGCTGTTGGTGGATCTGGAGGCGAAGCGCCTGTACGAGAACGAGGCGCTGTGGGAGCTGTTCGACGCGGACCCAAGCTATGTGCGGCTGGTGGAGGATGCGCCGCTCGATCCGGTGGCGGCGGAGGCGCCGGCTGCGGACGCGGCGGTGCTGGCAAAGGCGCAGCGTTGTTTCGGGTACACGCGCGAGGACGTCAAGATGATCCTGCAGCCCATGGCGACGGACGGCAAGGATGCGGTTTGGTCCATGGGCGATGACACGCCGCTGGCGTTTTTCGCGCGGTCGCCGCGGCCGGTGTACGCGTATTTCCGGCAAAGGTTTGCGCAGGTAACAAATCCGGCGATCGATCCGCTGCGGGAGTCGGTGGTGGTGTCGCTGCACACGCGGTTGGGGCCGTGGCCCTATCTGCTGGACAAGAAGGCGCCGCTGCCGGGGCTTTCGCTCGCGTCTCCGTTTCTGTCGCTGGGGCAGGTGGAGGCGTTGCGATCGGGGCTGCACCCGCACGCGGCGGAGTTGCCGGTCGCCGAGGTGGCGTGTACCTTTCCGGTCGGGGCGACGCTTCTGGAAGGCATTGAGGCGTTGAGTCTCGCGGCCTGTCACGCGGTCCGTGAGGGAGCGGCGCGGGTGCTTCTGCTGTCGGACCGGTCGGCGAGTGCGGCGCATCTGCCGATCCCGATGGCCATGGCGACCGGTGCGGTCCATCAGGCGCTGGTTGCATGTGGGCTGCGGACCCGGACGGGGCTGGCGATCGAGGCGGGGGACTGCCGGGACACGCACCATGCGGCGGTGCTGATCGGGTATGGCGCGGGAGTGGTGTGCCCATGGCTGGCGCTTGAAACGGCGCGCAATCTGACCAAGCCGGGGGAAGACGCGCGAGGGACCGAACGGCGCATGCTGAAGGCGTTCGACGCGGGTTTGGCGAAGATCATGTCGAAGATGGGGATCTCGGTGGTCGACAGCTACCGGGGAGCGCATCTGTTTGACAGCCTGGGGCTGCACACGAGCGTGATTGCGCGGTGTTTTCCGGGGACCCCGGCTCCGCTGTCGGGGATTGGCTTCGAGGCGATCGAGCGGCAGATACGGAGCATGTGGGAGCGGGGCGAGGCGGTCGCGGAGCCTGCGCCCGAGCTGCCGGACTATGGATGGGTGCGGTTCCGCAAGGCCGAGCAGGCGGAGCTGCACGTGTGGCAGCCGCCGACGGTGAAGGCGCTGCAGACGGTGGTGGGCAGCGCGCGTGGCGCGGCCGCGGCCGCGGATCCAAAGGCGGCGTTTGCGGCCTACACACACGATGTGGGTGACCGGGATGCGGCGATGTTGCGGGATCTGTTGGAGGTTCGGCCGGCTGGGGCGGAGCTGCGGATCGAGGAGGTTGAGGCGCCCTCAAGCCTGGTGCGGCGATTTATTTCAAGCGCGATGTCGCTCGGGTCGTTGAGCCCGGAGGCGCACGGGACGATCACGGCGGCGATGAATATGCTGGGCGGCCGGTCGAACACGGGTGAGGGTGGGGAGGATCGGGAGGCGTACCGCAAGCCTGCGCCGGTTTCGGCGTCGAATGGGCCGGTCGGAGACGGGCTGGGGGCGCAGGCTGCCGGAGGCACGATGGTGGCCGAGCCGGCGTTGACCCTGGCGGGCGAGGGAGTTTCGCTCAACAACAAGATCAAGCAGATTGCTTCGGGACGGTTCGGCGTCACGGCGGAGTACCTGGCGCATGCCGAGGAGATCGAGATCAAGGTGGCGCAGGGAGCGAAGCCGGGCGAGGGCGGGCAGCTGCCTGGGTTCAAGGTGAGCGGGATGATCGCTCGGCTGCGACATGCGCAGCCTGGGGTTTCGTTGATCTCGCCTCCCCCGCATCACGACATCTACTCCATCGAGGATCTGGCGCAGCTCATCTATGACCTGAAGCGGGTGAATCCCAAGGCCGCCGTGGGCGTGAAGCTGGTGTCGAGCTGTGGCGTGGGGACGGTCGCGGCGGGCGTGGCGAAGGCCTATGCGGACTTTATCGTGATCGCCGGAAACACCGGGGGAACAGGGGCGGCCTCGCTTTCGAGCATCAAGTACGCGGGCAGCCCGTGGGAGCTGGGCCTCGCCGAGGCCCAGCAGGTGCTGATGCAGAACGGCATGCGCGGACGGGTGCGGCTGCGGACCGACGGCGGCCTGGGAACGGCGCGCGATGTGCTGGTGGCCGCGCTGCTCGGGGCTGACGAGTTTGCGTTTGGGACGGCGGTGCTCGTCGCGATCGGCTGCGATATGGCGCGGCAATGTCACCTGAACACCTGCCCGACCGGTATCGCGACCCAGAAGCCGGAGCTGCGGGCGAAGTTTCGCGGCAAGCCGGAGCACATTGTTCGCTTCTTCGAGCAGCTGGCGGGAGAGTTGCAGCATCTGCTGGCGCGGTATGGTCTGCGGTCGATCGAAGAGGCGATCGGGCGGACGGATCTTCTCGAGCAGGTGTGGCGGGATGGAGAGCTCGACCTCGGGCCCATGCTGGCGCGGCCTCACGCGGGAGCTCGCAGCTGGCAGGGAACGCGGAATCTGCAGCCGATGCTTGAGCCACTCGATGAGCGGTGGGTGGGGCCGGCGCTGGCGGCGGCGGAACGGCAGGAGCCCTACGTTGTCGACTCGCCGATCGCGAACCGGGACCGGGCGGTCGGAGCGCGGCTGGCCGGGGAGATCGCGCTGCGGCGGGCCCAGGGCGACTTCCCGACCGACATTGCGATGCATCTGCATGGGACGGCCGGGCAGTCCTTCGGCGCGTTCACTGTTGAGGGCATGCGCCTGATCCTGGACGGGTGGGCGAACGACTTCGTCGGCAAGGGTTTGTCGGGTGGGATGGTGGTCATCCGGCCGCGTGGTCTGGCGGCCAAGGCGAGCGATCAGCATGTGATTCTCGGAAATGTGGCGCTGTATGGGGCGACTTCGGGATCTTTGTTTGCGGCCGGTCGCGCCGGGGAGCGGTTTGCGGTGCGCAACTCCGGGGCTACGGCGGTGATCGAGGGCATAGGCCTGCACGGGTGCGAATACATGACGGGCGGCACCGTGGCGGTGCTGGGGGCAGCGGGAGCGAACTTCGGCGCGGGCATGACGGGCGGCCTGGCGTGGGTGAACGACGAGGATGGGGGATTCTGCCGCGAAGGCCGGTTTCATCCGGAGTTTGTGACCCCGGCCGGATTCGCGGAGGTCGGCCGTGAGGCGCAGGAGGCGTTGCGGCGGCTGCTGGAGCGACATCGGGAGGAGTCGTGGAGCAGCCTCGCAGGAGCGATGCTGGCAGACTGGCCGCGGCGGGCGCGGAGCTTTGTGCTGCTGACGCCGAAGCCGCAGGCATGAACTCCGCCGCGGGCGAGGACGTGCAGGGGTATGCGGTTGACGCGTATCATCTGCTCCTGAACGGAGTTCCCGAACGGTGCGACAGATTTTTGAGTTACGGACGCTGAACGATGTGCTTTCCGGGCTGGCAAAACGCGGCAAACAGGAGGCCATGCTGTGGAAGGACCCCGCGGGAGCGTGGCAGCCGATTACGGCAGAGGATTTCTACGCGCGGGTGCGAACGCTTGCCCGGGTCTTTGCGGGTTGGGGCGTGACCAAAGGCGACCGGGTCGCGATCCTGGCCGAGAACCGGTGGGAGTGGACGGCGACGGACTTTGCGACGCTGGCCCTGGGCGCCGTCGATGTTCCGCTCTACTCCACCCTGCCCGCGGATCAGATCGGGTACATGTTGAAGGACTCCGGGGCGAAGGTGGTGGTGGTCTCCTCGCGCGAGCAGTATGACAAGGTCATCGCGTGCGGGGACCTGCCGGGCTTGCAGCATGTGGTGGTGATGGATGCAGGCGAGTTCCCGGGCGCGGAGGCTTTCGGCTCGCTGGTCGGGGAAACCGCGGGCGAGGACGAGTGGTTTGCGCAGAGTCTGCGGTCGGTCGGTCCGGATGATCTGGCAACCATCATCTACACCTCGGGGACGACCGGCGATTCCAAAGGGGCGATGCTGACGCACGGCAATCTGGCCAGCAATCTGAACTTCTCGACGTTTGGATTCCACTTTACCGCCGCGGACAGCTGGATCTCATTTCTGCCGCTCTCCCATGTGACGGCGCGCCACCTGGATTATGTGCTGATGTGCTACGGCGCAAAGGTCGCCTTCTGCCCGAAGTTCGACGATCTGGCCGAGGCGATGAAGGCGATCAAGCCGACGGTGTTTGTGGCGGTTCCGCGCGTGTACGAGAAGATCCGGCAGGCGGTGGAGGGGAAGGCGAGTGGATCGAAGATTCGGTCGCGTCTGCTGCGCTGGGCGGTGGCGACGGGAGCGGCGCACCGCGATGAGGTGCTTGCCGGGACGACCCCGGCGGCGCTGGGATGGACGCTGGCGAATCGGTTGATCTTTGCCAAGATTCGGCAGGCCTTTGGCGGGCGGGTGCACACCTTTGTTTCGGGCGGGGCTCCGCTGGGAATGGATACCGCCGGGTGGTTCGCGGACGTGGGAATCGTGATCTACGAGGGGTATGGGCTTACCGAGACCTCCCCGGTCATCGCGCTGGCGAACCCGAAGGAGCATCGGATCGGAACTGTGGGACCGGTGCTGGAAAACGTGGAGCACCGATTTGCTCCGGATGGAGAGTTGGAGGTTCGGGGGCCATCGGTGACACACGGCTACTGGAACAAGGAAGGGGAGACGCGCGAGGCGTTTACCGCAGACGGCTGGTTCCGGACCGGGGACATCGGGGAGCTGGAGGCCGGCGGCTTTTTGAGGATCACGGATCGCAAGAAAGAGCTGCTAAAGACGAGCGGGGGCAAGCTGATTGCGCCGCAGCCGATCGAGAACAGGCTGAAGGCGAATCATCTCGTCGGGCAGGCGGCCCTGGTGGGCGACAAGCACAAGTTTGCGGCAGTGCTGATCTCGCCGAATTTCGGGGCGCTCGAAGGCTGGGCAAAGGGGCGGGGAGTTTCGGCGGCGGATCGGCAGAAGCTGGTCGCCGACGAGCGGGTAAAAACGCTCTACCAGGGGATCGTCGATGAGGTCAACGGCAGGCTGGCGCACCATGAGACGATCAAGCGCATCGAGGTTGTTCCGGACGAGTGGAGCGTTGAGGACGGCGAGTTGACGCCAAGCATGAAGCTGAAACGGCGGGTGATCGAATCGAAGTACAAGGCGGCGATCGACAGCTTCTACCGGGATGAAGCGGGTTCGAGCAGAGGATGAGCTTGGACGCCAAGCAGCAGGTCGATGCGGTTCAGTTCGACCAAGGCTCGGGACGGGATCTGATCCGTCGCGCAGTGCGCAAAGACGGGCGGTTTGAGAACCCTGTGCCGACCGAGATGGGAGGCTTCCGGTTGATGCTGCAGGTGCTGCCGCGCTACCTGCAAGGGGGTACCGAACGGTCTCCCCGGGTTCCACTTGGACCGTTCCGGACAGACATCACGGCCTTTCGGACAGAACCGGCCAGCGGACTTCGCGTGACGTGGATGGGACACTCGTCTCTGCTGGTAGAGATCGATGGTGTTCGGGTGCTGATCGATCCGGTGTGGGAGCAGCGCGCCTCCCCCTTGCAGTGGTTTGGCCCGAAACGATTCTTTGCTCCTCCGCTGGCTCTTGCGGATCTGCCGTCGCTGGACGCGGTGCTGATCTCGCACGACCACTTCGACCACCTGGGCGCGCGGACGGTTGCGACGCTTGCCCGCTTGCCCCAGACAAGGACGGCGCAGTGGGTGACCAGTCTTGGCGTGGGCAGTCTTTTGAGACGATGCGGCGTGGATCGGGGTCGTCTGCACGAGCTGGATTGGACGGAGGGTCTCGATGTGACGGGAGCAGGCGCCGGACCGGTGACAGTTCGGGCTTGGCCGGCTCGGCATTTTTCGGGGCGTGGTCTTCGGGATCGCTTCCGGACGTTGTGGTCGAGCTTTTCGCTCCAGGGATCGGTGCACTCGGTGTTCTATGGGGCCGACTCCGGCTATTGGGAGGGATTCGCGTCGATTGCCGACGCTTGCGGCGGATTCGATCTCACCATGCTCGAGATCGGGGCGTTCGACGAGCTGTGGGCGCCCATTCACCTCGGCCCGGATGGGGCGGTGCGGGCGTTTGAGGAGATGAGTCGCGTGGCGAAGCGGATGCGGGGGCAAGCCGGGCTGTTGATGCCGATTCACTGGGGGCTGTTTGACCTGGCGCTGCATGCCTGGAATCAGCCGATCGAGCGTCTGGCGGAGTTGAGCAGCGCACGAGGCGTAGAGCTGTTTGCGCCAGCTCCGGGCCAACCGACGGAGGTGGTAAAGGGCGGCGAGTTCCTCTCCGGCTGGTGGCGTAGGAGTTAACTTGTGGGGCTTCCGTCGTTCCGAAGTGGAACAGGCATCGTGCCTGATCGAATCAGCCGGCGAAAGTTCTTGTAACGACTCGCGAAACCGAGTAAAAAGGTGCCTGCCGAGGTTGCGTGCGGCGTTTCGTCACGGAGAGACTGCGATGAGTGGATCGGTGCAGCCTGTTGCGCGCGAGGTGATGGATATCCGGCAGGCGTCGGAGTACCTGGGCATCAGCGGCGACACGCTCTACCGGTACGCGTCCGAGGGGTTTATTCCGGCGTTCAAGCTGGGGAATCGGTGGCGCTTCAAGAAGACCCTGCTGGATGCGTGGATGGTGGAAAAATCCGGAGTGCAGACGTCCTCCGTGGTTGCGGTGATGCCGCGGCAAAAGAAGCCGATCGCCCGGGCGCGCTAAGCGCGACCGAGTATGAACTCGGTGATCTCCGGTGGGCAGTTGAGGCGGAAGGGCAGGCCTACTGTGCCGATGCCGCGGTTGACGTAGAGCTGCATGTTGCCGAGGTGGAACAGACCTTCAGGGTAGTTCTTTCCCCCTGGCGGAAGCACCACTGCGCCGACCACGGGCAGGCGGATCTGCCCGCCGTGGGTGTGGCCGGAGAGCATCAGGTCGATGGATTTGGCTCGCGGATGGACGAGGACGGAGTCGGCGTAGTCGGGTTCGTGCGCCATCAGGATGACGGGACCGTCCGGAGCCGCGGGGATGGCGAGGTCGAGGTCCGGGCGGCTGGTCGCGGGATCTTTGACCCCGCAGAGCCAGAGGCGCGAACTGCCCTGTTCGATCGCGACGTAGCGGTTCTCGAGGACTGGAATCTTCGCGGCCGAGAGCGCGGCGATGACCATGGGGGCGCTGACGCCGACGTCGTGATTGCCGAGAACGGCGAAGCGGCGGGGGCAGCGCAGCGTCGAAAGGATCTCGGAGCAGCGGCGTGCGGCGTGTTCGGAGGCAAGAAAGGTGAGCGATCCGCGGGTGATGAAGTCGCCGGTGAGCAGAACCATGTCAGGCGCGATGTGGTTCAGGCGGTGAACGACCTCCTCGAGGAAGAACGGCTCGGTGAACTCGTCGAGGTGGATGTCGCTGATCTGGGCGATGCGGAAGCCGGCGAACGACGCTGGGAGATTGGCGATGCCGATCGCCTGCCGGTGATGCACCAGTTCATGACGGGAGATCTCGCCGGAGTAGACGGCCATGGCCGCCGCGACGGCTCCGGAGCCGATCAGAAATCTTCGACGGGTGACATTCAGCGTCGGAGCGTCTCGATCTTGCGACATCCCTCCATTCTAAGCGGTTGGAAGCAAAGAGAAATACTTCCGGCAAACGTAGAATCGAGGAATGAACTTCGCGGATCGACGAAGAGATGTGATGCGCGCGGCCGAGCGTGGGGGCGCGGACGGCGTCGTGGTGACGCATCTGCCGGATGTCCGCTACCTGAGCGGGTTTACCGGGTCGTCGGGCGTGGTGGCGATCTCCGGGAGAAAGGCGTCGCTGTTTACGGACGGGCGGTACACGACGCAGGCGAAGGCAGAGGTGGCCGGCATGCGAGTTGCGATCGTGAAGGGGTCGGCGGTAGGGGCTGCGTGTGCGTGGCTGGAGGCGACGGGGGCGCGACGGTGCGGGTTTCAGCCGGAGTATGTCACGGTGGCGCAGCTGGAGTTGATGCGAAGATCGGTGTCGGCGGGGACGCGTCGGAGCTTCTTCCGACCGGCAGCAGGGCTGGTGTCGCGGTTGCGGGAGGTGAAGGGAGCCGCGGAGATCGAGGTGATCCGGAGCGCGGCAGATCTGGGATGCGAGCTCTTCGACGGAGTTTTGGGGTCCCTTCAAGCGGGAACGACCGAAGTCGAGGTGGCGATCGAGCTTGAAACACAGGCGCGGCGCGCTGGGGCGGAACGGATGAGCTTTGAGACGATTGTGGCCGGCGGCGCGCGGAGCGCCTTGCCGCACGGGCTTGCGTCGGGAGCGAAGCTGCCTCGGCGCGGATTCGTGACGCTGGACTTCGGCGTGACAGTCGACGGGTACTGCTCGGACATGACGCGCACGGTGCATCTTGGCCGGGCGCAGCCGGACGAGAGACGCGTGTATGATGCGGTTTTGGAAGCACAAGTGGCCGCTGTCGAGGCGGTCGGACCGGGAGTTGCGGCCGAGGCGATCGATGCGGCGGCTCGACAGGTGCTGCGCGCGGCCAAGCTCCATGCCTTCTTCACGCACTCGACGGGACATGGAGTTGGTCTCGAAATTCATGAGGGGCCGCGATTGGCCAAGACGCAGCGACAGGAGCTGGTTGCCGGCATGGTCATCACGGTGGAACCTGGCGTGTATCTGCCTAAGCGATTCGGCGTGCGCATCGAGGATATGGTGCTGGTGACCGACACGGGGCACGAGGTGCTTACGTGGAGTTCGAAGGCCTACACCGAGCTGTAGGACGGAATGGGATGAAGCGGTTTGAAGGAGAGTATGGATCGAGAACAGTTGCAGGAGCTGCGGGAGCTGGTCGAATTTCTGAAGTCGAACGGCGTTGGCGAGTTCGACATGGAGCGGCCGGACCTGAAGGTGCGCATCAAATTTGCCGGCGAGCTGAAAGAGATGGCGTCGGTGGGTGTCGGCGGGGCGCCGGCGGTTTGCGCCCCCCCAACTCCCGCGCACGTCCCTCCGTTTCCTCCCCTTGCGGCGCACGCGGCGGCGCCAACCGTGATGGCGTCGGCGGCTGCTGTGGAGCCGAAGGAGACGCTGCATGAGGTGAAGTCGCCAATTGTGGGCACGTTTTACGACGCGCCTTCGCCCGATGCTGACCCGTTTGTGAAGATGGGGGATGTTGTGGAGGTTGGTCAGGTGCTGTGCATCGTGGAGGCGATGAAGCTGATGAACGAAATTGAAGCCGATGTTGCCGGAGAAATTGTGCAGCGCATTGCGATCGGCGGCCAGCCGGTGGAGTACGGTCAGCCCTTGTTTGCCATCCGGCCGCGGTAGTCCGCGGTCCGCACCTGTTTCGCGGGAAGTCTGGAGTCTATGTTTCGTAAGGTATTGATCGCCAATCGCGGCGAGATTGCGCTGCGCGTGATCAGCGCGTGCAAGGAGATGGGCATACGAACGGTGGCCGTGTACAGTGAGGCCGATCGGAACTCGCTGCATGTGCGGTTTGCCGACGAGGCGATCTGCATTGGTCCGGCGCGATCGGCGGAGAGCTACCTCAATGTTCCGGCGGTGATCTCGGCGGCGGAGATCGCGGATGTGGATGCGATTCACCCCGGGTATGGGCTGCTGAGTGAGAACGCGAACTTCGCCGAGGTGTGCCGGGCTTCGAATATCAAGTTCATCGGGCCGCCGCCGGAGGTGACGCGGATGATGGGCGAGAAGTCGACGGCGCGGCAGACGATGAAGAAGGCGAAGGTGCCGATTTTGCCCGGCTCCGACGGAGTGATTCCGGACGAGGGCGAGGCGCTCGAATGGGCTCGGACGGTCGGGTACCCGGTGATTCTGAAGGCGGTGGCCGGCGGGGGCGGACGGGGGATGCGCATCTGCCGGACGAAGGAGGAGCTGCCGGCGCTGTTTCAGCAGGCGAGCAACGAGGCGGCAAGCGCGTTCGGCAATGGCGAGCTGTACATGGAGAAGTTTATCGAGCGGCCGCGGCACATCGAGTTTCAGGTGCTGGCGGACGAGCACGGCCATGTGATGAGCCTGGGGGAACGGGA
This sequence comes from uncultured Granulicella sp., assembly GCA_937873265.1. Classification (GTDB taxonomy): domain Bacteria; phylum Acidobacteriota; class Terriglobia; order Terriglobales; family Acidobacteriaceae; genus Edaphobacter. The sequence continues at coordinate 1,537 of CALMVL010000296.1, read as the reverse complement.
GTGTTCGATCCAGCGGCGGCACCAGAAGCTGATCGAAGAGGCTCCGAGCCTGATGGTGACGCCGAAGATGCGCGAGGAACTGGGCAAGACAATCAAGCGGTCGCTCGAAAACATCGGGTACTGGAACGCGGGCACGATTGAGTTCCTGATGGATGAGGATGGCAAGATCTACTTCATCGAGATGAATACGCGCATCCAGGTGGAGCACTGCGTGACCGAGATGGTGACGGGCGTCGATCTGGTGAAGGCGCAGCTGCGGATTGCGGCTGGGGAGAAGCTGAACTCGATCATCACCGAACCGGTACAGATTCGCGGGCATGCGATCGAGTGCCGGATCAATGCGGAGCACCCGGAGCGGTTTACGCCTTCGGCGGGCAAGATTACGGCGTTCAATGTTCCGGGTGGAAATGGAGTTCGGGTGGACACGGCGCAGTATGCGGAGGGCGTTGTGCCGCCGTACTACGACAGCATGATCGCGAAGCTGATCTGTCATGGGAGGGATCGCGAGGAGGCGATGAACAAGACGCAGCGCGCGCTGGATATGTTTATTGTCGAGGGGATCCATACGACCATTCCTTTGCACAAGCGGATTTTTGCCGACGCTGAGTTTCGTTCAGGGCAGTTTGACACCAAGTTTATGGAGCGGTTTCTTGAGCGGCAGCAGGGAAGCTGAGCGGGTGCGTTCGGGGCCGCTTCGATTGCCGCGTCTGTATGCGATTCTGGACCGCGAGGTGTTGCTGCGAAGCGGTTTGGACGCGGTGGAGGCTGCCGGGCAGCTGGTGGATGCCGGGGTGATGCTGGTGCAGTATCGCGACAAGACGAGCGCGGCGGGCGAGGTTCTGGCGGTTGCGGTTCGGCTCCGAGAGCGGCTTGCCGGGACGGGTTGCCGGTTGCTGTTGAACGATCGGGTGGATGTGGCGCGGCTGGCTGGATGTGATGGGGCGCATGTTGGACAGACGGACCTCCTTCCCGGCGATGCGCGGCGGGTGCTTGGGCCGGCGGCGCTGCTGGGTGTTTCGACGCACACAGTGGAGCAGCTCCGGAGCGCGGACGCGGAGCCGGTGGATTACGTTGCCGTCGGTCCGGTGTTCGCGACGGGATCGAAGGCGGATGCGGAGCCGGTGGTTGGGCTCGAGATGGTTCGGCGGGCGAGGCAGACGACCGGCAAGCCGCTGGTGGCCATTGGCGGGATTACGTGCGAGACGGCGGCGAGCGTGATCGATGCCGGGGCGGACAGCGTGGCGGTTATCGGCGGGTTGTTCGCCGGCGGTGAGGGTTTGGGGGCGAGTGCGCGACGGTTTCTTCGAGCCGTGGTGTGATCGTGAAGGTGTCCGCTGCCTGGCGGTACAGGGACCCCCCCTCCCCCCTATTCCCCTGCTTATCTCGCTTGTTTTGAACGAGATGCGATTTTAGCCCACAGCTAAGTCATTTGAAAGTGGGCACTTAGAGCTAAATTCTAGACGTGGAACGACTTAGGCTCACGGGCGCGGAGCGGCCCCCATGCGACGGAAGTCGGGCCGGAGCGTTGGGGGCGGTG
>CALMVL010000295.1 GCA_937873265.1 uncultured Granulicella sp. | reverse complement strand
CTCCAAACCCGCGCCTCCCGAGCTCCACTTCCCGCCCGCAGAAGGCATGAAGGTCCTTCTCTCCCGGGATCAGATCGCCGGGCGCGTGGAAGAGATCGGCGCCGAAATCACCCGCGAGTACAACGGCAAATCCATCGACCTCATCGGCGTCCTCAAAGGCGCCGCCATCTTCCTCTCCGACCTCGCCCGCGCCATCCACGTTGACGCCACCTTCGACTTCGTCTCCGTCTCCTCCTACGGCCGAGCCCGCGTCTCCTCCGGCGCCGTCAAGCTCATCAAGGACATCGACAACCCCATCGAAGGCAAGCACGTCATCCTCGTCGAAGACATCCTCGACACCGGCCTCACCCTCTCCTACCTCCGCGGACTCATGCTCCAGCACAAACCCGCCTCACTCAAAATCGCCACCTGCCTCGACAAACCCGACCGCCGCCTCGTCCCCATCGACGCCGACTACGTCGCCTTCAGAATCCCCAACCACTTCGTCATCGGCTACGGCATGGACTACGCCGAAAACTACCGCAACGTCCAGGACATCCGCCTCTTCCCCGAAGAAGCCGCCGGCCACTGACAAACGTCCCACGCACACTGGCAGACAATGCGGGTCGTGATACGGCGGCCGACCCCCAGATCGGCCACCGCTGTGTCATCAGTCGTGCATCGTGGCAAACATGTCGAGGAACTCCTGATACTTTCCATCCTTCTCCGCCGTGCGCAGAGGCTTCACCCGGTCTACAAGAATCTCGCCATTCTCGATCGCGTTGTTCTCCAGGATCTGGACCACCTCCGTGATGTACTCCTCGAGAGGCATCGCACGCGGATCACTGACCTGCCGCGGACCGCCGAGCTCTGTCTGCACGTAAGGCGGTGCGAGCTCCAGAACCTCCACACTCGTCTTCCGCAGCTGAACCCGCAGCGCGTCAAGCCAGTTGTGCATAAACGCCTTCGTCGCGCTGTACACCGGTCCCGGCGGGTACGGGACGAACGCAAGCCCGGAAGTCGTCACCATCAGCGTCGACTGCGGCTGCGCACGCAACACCGGCAGCAGCGCAGCCGATAGTTGCACGACGCCAGTGATGTTGGTTTGAATGGTGCTGTACGCGCGCGTGAGGTCGATCGAATCCGCGGTGTAGTCCTCCACGCCGGCAATCCCCGCGTTATTGATCAGAACGTTTAGCTGCGGGAACTGACTCTTCACAGACGCAGCGAACGTCTCGATCGCCGCACCATCACTAAGGTCCACGGCGATACCGATCATTCCCGGGTTCTGGCCCGTGACCTCGTCCAGCAGCGCTTGCCGCCGCCCGGCGACAACGACCTTGTTTCCTTTATCGTGCAGCGCCTCAGCAAGCCTACGGCCGATGCCGCTGGTCCCTCCCGTAACGAGGATCGTGTTGCCGGAAATCTTCATGGTCACTCCTTGCCGTTCTAGATGCACGGAGCGCACGTTAGACGGTTTTTTTTGCTCCGCTGGGAAGCGCCGAAAAGGACCTCCTGCGGTTGAGCAGTCGCACACCGTCCGCGCCGCAGACCCCAGAGTCACGCCGCGAGCGCCGCGTCCTTACTTAGGCCGTCAGCCGCTGCATGCTCCGCACAGCCATGACCACCGACGCCACGTCCCCGCTTAGAGCCACCGGTAGATCCGGCAACCCCGCCCCCGTCGTCAGTCCTTTCCGCAACCAGAACCCGCCATACGTCCCCGCCAGCGCACCTACCGCGCCCATCGCAATCCCCCGCTCAACCGGCCGCCGAAACGCCGTCGCCACGATCGCTCCCACCAGTCCACCCAGCGCCAGACGCCCAATCAGCGGCACCAAAGCCGTCCGGTTTGGCGTCTTCGGCAGCTTGTCCCCCACATACTCCCCCAGCGCCGCCGCCGTAAACAGCCCAACAGCTGCTGGATGGCTTACCCATGATGCCCACGTGCCCGTAACTGGCAGCTTGCCCATCCGCGCAAACCACGCGGCCACCGCCAGGGGCGTAAACGACCGAAGACCCGCGCTGACACCCAGCAGGGGTGTCGAGATATGTGCGACCATTGCGTTCTGATTCATACAAGCTCCAAGCGCTCCGAAAACGTGAGCGACTCCCGTCAGATGCGCGGCGCTCCCTTTGGAGCCCCCTGGCTCCCCGAAGAAGGCCTTTCGCGATGGAGCAGCTACTGGGTGAAGATCCAGAGCTCGGCGGTGTGTCCTTGCATCGTTAGGCTCTGGGGACCGGTCCATCGCCCGAGGTCCCTGCCGGCCCAAACATCCCGGACGTGCGCGCCTGCCGGAAAGCCGATCTCCTTCACATCGAAAGGAACGTCGCGCGTGCTCCAGGAATTGTTGACGAGACCGATCGCAACACGACCTCCGGTGAGCGGCTTGCGCCACAGACTGATGTCCCCGCGCTGCCAGACACGTTCGGCCTGCTTGCCCAACGGGTCCTGGTCGATCGCGATGGCCTCGTGGTTCATCAGGATCGCCCGATCGGCGGAGCTCATCTTGCTCAGATCGTTGCCCGCCAGCAGCGGCGCCGCAAGCAGAACCCAGAGGCTCATGTGGACCCGATACTCGCCGGTCTTCATGCCGCCGTTGCCCACCTCGAGCATGTCCGGATCGTTCCAGTGGCCCGGGCCGGCGTACCGTTCGAGGCCGACCTGTCCATATGCAATCTCCATCATGCGGGCGTAGTTATCGGTAATGTCGTCCGTGGTGCGCCACATCTGGGCCTCGACACCCGGTCCGAACCCCCACGGCTCGTCCAGCCCGTACTGGCAGAGGCTGAAGAGAATCGGGCGGCCAGTGGCCTGGAGGGCATCGCCCATCTTTTTGTAAGCTGCCTCCATCATGCGAAACTCGAAGCGCGGGTCCTCGGGGTGCTCGGCTTTGGCCTTGCGCATGTCGTCCTGAAACGAACACAGGTCATATTTCAGGAAGTCCACGCCCCAGGCGGCATACATCTTCGCATCCTGCGCCTCGTGGCCCAGGCTGCCCTCGTAGCCACCGCAGGTCTTGGCGCCGGGAGAAGAGTAAATGCCGAACTTAAGCCCCTTAGAGTGGACGTAGTCGGCCAGAGCTCGCATGTCAGGAAAGCGACTGTTCGGGTGAAGCACGCCCTGTGCGTCGCGGCTTCCCTGCCAGGTGTCGTCGAGATTGACATAGACATAGCCGGCGTCCCGCATGCCGGTCGAGACCAGCTGGTCGGCAGCGGAACGGACATCGCCGTCGGTAACGTGGCCGGCGAAGTGGTTCCAGCTGTTCCAGCCCATGGGCGGCGTAGGAGCCGGCGGGGTCTGCGCCCGCGCAGAAATGGCGAGGACGGCGGCGAGCAGCGCGTGTTGAAGAAAGGAGAAATCTGCAGCCATCACGGCCGGGCTCTTTCGGAAGATCGGGAAAAGATAGCACGCTGTGGGTAGCGGTGTCCCCTCGTCGCCGGGGAAACTGTCCTCGCCGGCACAGCTCAGGGTAGACCCTCAGCTTGCAGCCGATTCGCTGTCCAGGAGTTCAAACATCTCCGCACAATCCAAATAAATTGGCGTCCCCACAATCTCCAGCCGCGTCCCCTCCGCCGGCTTCATGCCAAACCGCGTATACGTCGCCGCCGACCGATCACTCGGATCCAGAATCCACAGGTTCTCGACCCCCATGGTGACAAACTCATCTAGCCGCTTCATCACTCGTCCCGGCCGATCTTCGGGCGACAGGATCTCGACGCACAGCAGCGGAGCCGTTACCCCCACGCGCTCTACCGGCCCACCCCGCCGCACAACGCAGATATCCGGCAGCCGCACCCGCGTCTTTGAAGTCCGCGTCCGGTACTCCGTCACCACGTTGATCATCCACTCAGCACGATGATTGACGAACCAGGCCGTCACCATGGCCTGCAAAAAGCTGTGATCCCCTTCCCCCGTACTCTTTTCCACGAGCACCCCATCCACAAACTCAAGATCCGGCTCATAGCTGGACGCGAGGTACTCTTCCATCGAGATCCGCTGTGACAGAGCCGATGCGGTCGCCATCATCCTTCTCCCCTCTTTCACGATGATGCGCCGCTGCTCACCATGACGCAAGATGCTTCGTCAGCTCCACGGAATCCTGCCCCATGCTGAAATCCTGCTTTACAATCAGGGGGACCGAACAGCTTCAGGTTCAAGGCCTTCATGGAACTCGCCCTCTTCCTCATCTTCGGCGGTCTCGCCGTGCTCGCAGGTCTCAACCTGCTGCTGCAGCGTCATCCCATCCATAGCGCCCTCTCGCTTGTCGTGGTCATGATGTCGCTCGCCGTCCTGTACTGGTCGCTCGGCGCGGAGTTTCTTGCCGCCGCCCAGGTGATCGTCTATTCGGGCGCCATTATGGTCCTCTTCACCTTCGTGATCATGCTGCTCAACGCCGGCGAAGAAGAACGCACCACCGGTAGCCGCGCGGCTTACCTGGCGGGCTTTCCCGGCGCTGCCGCCATCTTCTGTCTGCTCACCTTCGTCTTCCTGTCGGAGCGCAAGGCCCTGGGCGCCTCGCCGCTCGGCGGATATCTCGACAACAGCGTCAACAACATCACCGAGATTTCGACCACGCTCTTTACCCGCCTGCTTCTCCCCTTCGAGGTCACCAGCATCCTTATCCTCGTCGCCATCCTCGGAGCGGTCGTGCTCGCTCGTAAGGAGCACTAGCGGATGCCGCCCACCCGTCACCAGGTGGCTGCTGTACTCAGCGGCAGATTTGCCGCATCCGCTGAGAGCTTCGCAGTGATAGCTGCGGTCGACAGAAAGAGGAACTCGGCATGACCGTCGCATCGTCCACCAATACAGCGAAATCGACTTCTCTTACCCTGCGCTCCGTCCTCCCGCTCGCCGCCTCGATGATCGCCGTCTTCGGCGCACTCATCGCCCAGCAGGTCGTGATCGACGCCGCCCAACGCAGGAGAGAGCGCTAACCATGGTACCCACTGCCTATTACCTCATCCTGTCCGCCATCCTTTTCTCCATGGGCGTCGCCGCCTTCCTCATCAAGCGCAACATCATCTCCATCTTTATGTCCATCGAGCTCATGCTCAACGCCGTCAACCTGTCCTTCGTCGCCTTTGCCCACATGTGGCACCAGATCCAGGGACAGATCTTTGTCTTCTTCGTCATGGTCGTCGCCGCCGCCGAAGCCGCCGTCGGCCTCGCCATCATCATCGCCATCTTCCGTACCCGCCGTACCCTCAACGTCGACCAGATCAATCTGTTGAACAGCTGACCGCCACCACTTCGCTGCTCTTGTTGTTGTTCTTGCCTCTCTTGTTGTCATTCCCGAAGGGAACCTGCTTCACCAACCAAGACCCCTGAATCGAGCCCCACCACGCAATGAACACCACCCCCATCTGGCTCATCCCCGCGCTTCCCTTCGCCGGCTTCCTCCTCAACGGAACCCTGGGCCGCCGCCTGCCCCGCGCCGGCGTCTCCGCCATCGCCCTCGTCTTCACCTTCCTTCCCGCCTGCATCGTCGCCTGGCTCTGGTCCTTCTTCCTCGGCCGAAATATCGAATCCGTCACCACCACCGCCGGTGACTGGATCGGCGTCTCCGGCTTTCATGTCCCCTTCTCCTTCACCGTCGACCACCTCACCCTGGTCATGCTCTCCATCATCACCGGCGTCGGCTTCCTCATCCACCTCTACTCGGTCGGCTACATGGCGCATGAGGAAGGCTTCTGGCGCTTCTTCGCCTACCTCAACCTCTTTATGTTCTTCATGCTCGTCCTGGTTCTCAGCTCGAGCTTCCTTCTCCTGTTCGTCGGCTGGGAAGGCGTCGGCCTCGCCTCCTACCTCCTCATCGGCTTCTACTTCACCAAAGACTCCGCCGCCAACGCCGGCAAAAAAGCCTTCGTCGTCAACCGCGTCGGCGACTTCGGCTTCCTCCTCGCGATGTTCCTGCTCATCGCCCACTTCGGCTCGCTCACCTTCTCCGAAGTCTTCTCCCAGATCTCCGCAAGCCCCATGCACGGCGGTTTCCTCACCGCCATCGCCCTCCTGCTCGTCGTCGGCGCCACCGGCAAGTCCGCCCAGATTCCCCTCTACGTCTGGCTCCCCGACGCCATGGAAGGCCCTACCCCGGTCTCCGCCCTCATCCACGCGGCAACGATGGTAACGGCAGGCGTCTACATGATCGCCCGCACCCACGTCCTCTTCGACCGCTCCCCCTTCGCCCTCGGCGTCATCGCCATCATCGGCGCGCTCACCGCCCTCTTCGCCGCCACCATCGGCATCGTCCAGCACGACATCAAGCGCGTCCTCGCCTACTCCACCATCTCGCAGCTCGGCTACATGTTCCTCGGCTGCGGCGTCGCCGCCTATGGGGCCGGCGTCTTCCACCTCATGACCCACGCCTTCTTCAAGGCGCTCCTCTTCCTCGCCGC
>CALMVL010000294.1 GCA_937873265.1 uncultured Granulicella sp. | reverse complement strand
ACAGGTCTTGAATACCTGTACGGAGCGCATCAGCAAGGGGCGCAGCAAGCCGCGGCCAATGTCAGATCGTCAACCCATCCGAAGCTGAAAACTGCCGTGGAAGCGGGCTCGAAAGCGAACTTACTACAGGCAAAACGGTTAGAAAAAGTCTTCAGGACTCTTGATCGAGAGCCGACTGAAAGGCCGGATGTTGGCATGCGGGGCATTACCGAGGCAAACGAAACGTTGCTGACGGAAACGCTCGATCCTGTGGAGCGCGATCTGATCAACATAGCGTTCGGGCAGACAGCGGCGCACTTTTACATGGCCAAGTACGGAACCCTCCGTACCTACGCGGAGCAACTTGGCGACAAGAAGGCGGCGCGGCTTTTGCAGAAGACGCTGGATGAGACAGTGAAAATCGACAAAAAACTTACCACTCTGGCCCGAGAGGTGATGAAGAAAGAAAGAGTGGAGAATCCGAAAGCTGGCGGAGGCGGTACGAGATTCGCCCTGCTACTCGGTGTGGGAGCGGCTGTGCTCGCTTTTGCAGTCAGCCGCTCCGGAGACAAGGAAGCATAGTGGCTTCACAGTGTTGGCTCAGGCGTATGCTCGTCGTTGATCACGCGGGCACCTGTTCCAGGGTCGACGGCACCTGCGCTGTCTTGCCGTTATCGGAAAGACGACGCTTAGCCAGCATCGTGTAGGCCAGCAGACGTGCTCGATTGATGCCGCCCAAAGGACGATGGGCTGCCAGCGAGTGGCCCGGCGAGAACGATAGGTCTTCGAAGTAGCCATCCTTCATTGGATCCCACGCCGTCTGGACCGGAATCGTGAGCCGGGCGACTGTCTGGTACTGCGACGCGTCTTCCGACCATTTGGCCTGCGCCTCTTCGATCGGCATCTCGGCGAGTCCGGTGTTCAACTGAACTCGCATGTCGAACTCTGCCGGGTTTGTTGCGAAGAAGTGATTCATCGCCTCTCGCAGGGCATCCGGCGTCTTCGGATCGAAAGGCTGTTCCTTCAGTGCCTGCAAGCCAGCAGAAACCGGGAAGAAGCCAAGCTTAGCCACGTAATCGCCGTACCGGAAGGCTGTTTGCGAGTAGTACTCTTCGCTCGCGGGATGCACGACCGGGTGTCCGTAGAAGGCCAGCTTCTCTGAGTCGGATCCGACAGCGTTGAGCACCGTGTTCGCTGCCCTGGCTGCCGTGGAGACGGCGCCCTTGACCGTGTCCGAGAGCTTAGGAGCAATCTCCGCGTTCGGTTTGAATGCCTGCAGGAACTCCTTCATCCCATTCGCAATGAACTGCTTGCCGACGTCGAAGACCCAGTCCTGTGTCTCCGCCGTGTGCCCCTCGAGCTTGGGACCTGTGACACCGAGAACTTTGACTGACATGCCACGATCGGTCGAGAGCTTCGAGTCGTCCAGCAGTTCACCCGGCTGCTGCGCCATTCGCACCAGCACTTCATATCGTCCTGGCTTGGCAAAGAGCCCCTGCGCCAGTTCACGAGGGAGGCCATCTTTTACTGTCAGCTCGCCTTTGAGTAGCGCGTGAGCTTTGGCGTGCGAAACACGAACGGAACGACCGTATTTCTCGCGCACCGACTCCATGCCCTGCGTCATTACCTCCACAATCTGCTGCTTGGTTTCGTTCTCGTCGGGCGCAATCGTTTCCAAGTCGTCGCTGTAAAGCAAGTAGTTCGGCATGATTTTTCCTCTCTATTGTTAGAACGAGCTGCTCTTGGTGGTGGAGATGCTCTACTCAGAAAGCAAGGCTACGCCTGCAGGCGCGTTGGTGCCGTTTGCTGCTCTGTCCTGGTAAATCGTAAGCAGCGCGTGCACGACGGCAAGGTGACTGAGACCCTGCGGCAGATTGCCCAATGCATCTCCTGTTTTTACGTCTACCATCTCGCTCAGGACGCCAACGCCTGCCGGCAACTGAGCAAACGCTTCGTCCATGAGATGTGTTGCTTCACCTTGACGACCGAGCTTGGCAAGCGCGGTGGCCAACCAGAAGGTACATGCCAGAAAAGCACCTTCCTGGTTCTCCGCACCTGAGAAACGATAGATCCACGGCCCGTGCTGTAGCTCTTTTTGCAATGCCGTGCAGGTCAAGGATAGGCGCTTCTTCTGGGTGAACTCGAAATAGGCGGCGAGAGTGAGTGAAGCATCCAGGCGATCGGAACCGGCGTAAAAAGTGTACGCCTGCCGCTTTTCAGACCAGCAATGCTCGTTCACCCACGCCTCAATTCTGTCCCGTTCCCGCGACCAGCGAGGGATGCAGGTGCTTGGGAGGTGACCCTTCTCAGCGAGCTGCACCGCACGATACAGTGCCTGCCAGCAACTGATCTTCGACATGGTGTAGTGCTGCAGTTCCTCAAGCTCCCAAATGCCCGAGTCTTTCTGGTGCCATCGGTCCGCGCACTCGTCGGCAATCCTTGACAGAGTCGATCCTGTGCCCTGGTTGAGTACACTGCCGGACTCCACAAAAAGCGAGGCGGCCTGAAAGATGTCCCCGTAGATGCCGTGCTGATGTTGGTCTCCCGCGGCGTTGCCGGTGACTACCGGCTGAGAACCTTCGTAGCCGGGCAACTCAAGGGGTGCGACCGGCGGAACCTGAGTGCCATCGAGACAGTAGCAGACTTTCACACCCTCCTCGTCCAGGCGAGCGACCAACCACGCGAGCGCGGCTTGTGCCTCCGGAATCTGGTTCAGCCGTAGGAAGGCATCGAGCGTATAAGCAGCATCACGCACCCATGCGTAGCGATAGTCATAGTTCCGCTTGCCTCCAATCTTCTCGGGAAGTGAGGTTGTACCCGCAGCCGCGATGGCACCGGACGGGGAGAAGAGCAGCAGCTTGAGTGCCAACGCGCTGCGCACCATCTGCTCCCGATAGGGGCCGTCATAGCGTAAGCCTTTCGTCCAGGTCAGCCAGGCTTGGTCACCCAGATCGATGCGCCTGTCGATATCTTCCACGCTGGGCACACCCAGCGGCTGGGCTTCGCCGGCAACGATGGCGACGAGCCCTCGTTCGTCGGCGTGCAGTGCTGCTTCCAACGTGATGGAGCGATCGTTCTCCTCCACTGTATGAAAGTTTGTGCTGGCCCGCAGCATTCCAAGCACGGCCCCCACATGGAAGACCGTGCCGTTCTCGTTCTGCTCTAGCCATGGCGAGACTGTCTCTGCCCTTATGCCAAACACCAGCCGTACCCTCATGCGGACAGACCCGGAGAGAACTTCGAGACGGCGAGCCAGCTCACACCACGGTAGGCGCCCCGCCAGGGTGCTGTTCATCGATTCTGTGACGCAAACCACGCCACTCGCTGTCGTGAAGGTGGTCTCCAGGACATTGCTGTTCTCGCGATAGTGTCGGTCGACACGGAACCCCTCGACCGGTTGCAGCGTGAAGAACCCTCCGTTGCTGGAGTCGAGCAAGCTGTCAAACAGGGGTGGCGAGTCAAGGTCAGGAACGCACCACCACGCCACTGCACCATCAGGCGCGAGGAGGGCAAGCGTTTTCCCGTCACCCA
>CALMVL010000293.1:10802-12061 GCA_937873265.1 uncultured Granulicella sp. | reverse complement strand
GTCTCCCGAAGGATAAAGTCGTCCGTGTGAATGAAGTGCCCAAACGTCATCTGCGACGACAGCAATCCCGCGTCCATGAACCACCGGAACTTCGACCGCTCTTCCCCCTGCGTCTCTGGCGGCTCAAGGTAGTGGCTCTGGTTCGGCAGACCGAACTCCCGCATCAGCGCCGCCTCCATCACCGCCTGCTGGTACGTGTCGTTGAACGCCGTTGATCCATTCAGGCTCACTCCCAGAAAGCGGTCCGACCGGGGCTGCGCCGCCGTCCACTGGAGAAACCCGGCCAGCCGCGGACGCGCCTGAGCCAACCCTACCTCCGCCCCTGTTCCAGCCGACCGGCCCACCTTCTCCGGCTGGTACCCGTGCACAAACCGTATCCCCGACTCCGTCTCCGCGCGGAACTGCGCCTGATCAAACGCAATACCGCCATTCGTCGCCGGAAACGCGTTGTAGTTGAAGTTGTACGCCGTCGTCACCCCGTGCTCGAGATGGTCCATCGCCCCCAGCAGGCAGAACCAGTAGAGGTCTTCCGGCACCGTCTTCGGCGCGCGCTGCCCGTACAGATCCGCAAGCCACCCAGGCAGCGTCTTGTCCTCCGCCAAACCCCGGTACGCCGCCTGCCAAAGATGGCTGTGCGCTGACACAAACCCCGGAATCACCCAGTCCCCACCCGCATCCATCGTCCGCACCGCCGCGCCGAACGCAGCCGGCGGCTCCCCCGCGCCCACCGCCAGCACCGTTCCATCGGGTGCCACGGCAAGGTACCCATCCACCGGCGCGCGCTGCCCTGCCGCCATCGTCAGCAGATGCGCATGTCGCACCACCAGCTTCGGCCCAGCCACCTGCGCGGTCTGCGCCGCCAGGCCGACATCCAGGACCAACCACCCAACCACCAACCGCACCCGATTAGGCCAGCGCATCCCCCTTCGTAACCCGCACCAACCCGGAAGTCAACGTCTATCTCCGGGGAGCGGTGTAGCCCTCCCCTTGAGCGAGCATTTTGGGGTTGACGCCGGGGTATGCCCTCCCCTCGAACGGAGTGGCTCCAGGACCGCTAAGTGGAAGAGGTACGGACGTAAGCAAGTTTAGGGCTGTATCTGGGTGCTCGGTACATCGCCGCTTTCACCCTCCCGAGTTATGGATTCGCAAGGTGATGGGAACGCAAGGCACCATTCTCGATTCGCAGCTCGCCAAACCATGGGCAACGTCTCCGGTTTCTGGCTTACCTGGTACTGCTTCGGCTACTCCGCCGTGTAGTC
>CALMVL010000293.1:0-10702 GCA_937873265.1 uncultured Granulicella sp. | reverse complement strand
GACATCGTGAGGTCGATGGCTACTCAGCCTGCCAGTGCCGCTTCTTCTCGTAGGCCCAAACATGCTCCGAGATGACGGCCACTGGAGCGGGGCGCAAGCCACTTTGGAACGCGAGCGAAGTTGTAGTCGAGAAATCCCGGCGACCGCAGCGAAATCCATCTTGCCTTAATCCATTCGGGAGACGGGCGCACCGAAACCTTCCTCGCGTCTCAGGTCCTGCCGCTCGAAACAGGCTGTGCTGCCCTGCTCGGGTCCACCAGAAGCGTCCGCGGGAGTGCTCGGCAGCCGCTCAGCTCACCTCAGCCCCAGTCCATATCTCAACCGGAGTGCCCCTCTCCGGCAGGAAGCGGTTTCGGTGTCGATCGTGTCACGTGCATGCTGCTGCCCACAAAACGTATCGCCCCGGTCAGACGAAAACGTAACCCCGGATGGCCTCGGCGCATGGAAGTTGTCTGCGGCCATGCCTCATCGTCTCGGGTCTGATCATTACGGCATGCCGTAACGGCTCATGGAAGCGCCCCACATGTTCTGGCTTTGCTGGCACGGAGGAGCTGCTGAGCTTGGTCCATGACCTCTCGATTGACGAAGGTCGGGCTAGGAAGGACGGGGGAGCACCCGGCTACGACCGCGGCGGTCTGGTCCCGCAAACCGGCGCCTTGTGCTCCCTGGAATAACCCGTGACCCCGACATGGCCGGCCCCACCGCGGAACAGCGAATAGCATCGAGGTCCGAATGGCGTCGAGGTCTACGAGGAGCACCTCGGCGTTGGTCGGCCCCACTGGCGTCCGCTGGATACTCACTCCGCCAAAGGTGGTGGGAACTCCAGTCGCCCTCCGGTGTTGTCCCAAAAATACAACCGCGGTTCTGCGCCGCCCGGGCACAACGCCCGTCCTCTAGGTCGAGACGCCGCTTTCGTCGACAAAGATCAGCTGCTCCGTCGCAACCGTCGGCGACGCCCGGGCTGCAAGCGCAGTTCGGGCGCATCGCCGTCATCGCGTCAACCCCGAACTTGGTGCTCTGCTGCGATCGCAGCGGGGGAGCTCGCCTCTGCTCGGCCGTGCCCGGTCAAAAACCATGCGCGAGCCTCGACGCACTTTCGCTCCCCGAGATCCGTCCGCTCCTCCGAGTACCCCCCCAACTGGCGGGCCACCCGGTGCAGCAGCGGGCCATTCTGACCGCATCCTAACCGGTATGTCGTTCCTGGATCTCCTGTTAGGCAAACCGCTCGCCTCCGAAGAGGACAGCGAAGAGCGGGTCGGTGTTCTGACGGGCGTCCCCACCTTCGGCCTCGATGCTCTCGGCTCCGCCGCGTACGGCCCCGAAGCCGCCCTCACCATCCTCATTCCCGTCGCGGCAGCCGGCATCGCGTATGTGATGCCCCTCAGCCTTACCGTCATCGGCCTCCTCGCCGTCGTTTACTTCTCCTACCGTCAAACCATCGCCGCCTACCCACATGGCGGCGGCTCTTACACCGTCGCCAGCCAGAACCTGGGCGAAAACGTCGGCCTCCTCGCTGCCGCCGCGCTCATGCTCGACTACCTCCTGGACGTTGGCGTCGGTATCTCGACCGGCGTCGGCGCGCTCGTTTCCGCCGTTCCCTCCCTCGCGCCTCACACCTTGGCCATCTGCCTCGCCATCCTCGCTCTCCTCACCCTCATCAGCTTGCGCGGTGTTCGCGAAAACGGGCTGGTCTACACCCTTCCCACCTATCTGTTCGTTGCCTGCCTGCTTGGCGTGCTCGGCTTGGGAACCGTAAAAGCTCTCCTTAGTGGCGGCCATCCGCAGCCCGTTGTCGCTCCGCCGCACCCACCAACCCACGCCATTGCCGCCGTCAGCGCCTGGCTCCTCATCCGCGCGTTTGCCAGTGGCTGTACCGCCCTCACCGGTGTCGAGGCGGTCAGCAACGGCGTCATGGCCTTCAAAAAACCGAACGACCAGACTGCGCGCCGCACGCTCGCCGTCATCGTCTCCCTCCTCGCCATCTTGCTCGCCGGCATCGCGCACCTCACGAGGGCCTACAGCATCGTCGCCACCGACCCCGGCTCAAGAAACTATCAGAGCCTCCTCTCCATGATCACCGCCGCCGTTGCCGGCAAAGGTGTCTTCTACTACGTCACGATTGCCGCCGTCCTCGTTCTCCTTTCGCTTTCCGCCAACACCGCCTTCGCCGACTTTCCCCGTCTCTGCCGCGCCGTCGCCGAAGACGGCTATCTCCCGCGCTTTTTCGCCATCCGCGGCCGCCGTCTGGTCTACACCGAAGGCATCCTCGTCCTTTCCATCCTTTCCGGCCTCATCCTTACAGCCTTCGGCGGCGTCACCGATCGCCTCATTCCCCTCTTTGCCATCGGGGCCTTCCTTGCCTTCACCCTCTCCCAAGCCGGCATGGTCGCGCACTGGCGCAGAGAAGCAGGCTCGCATTCGAAGCTCTATATGGCCATCAACGGCATCGGCGCCGTCGCCACCGGCTGCACCGTCGTCATCGTGCTCATCGCCAAGTTCGTCGAAGGCGCTTGGATCACCGTTCTTCTGATCCCCGTTCTGATCCTCCTCATGAACACTGTTCACAAGCACTACGTGCGTGTCGCCGCCGACACCAGCCTCAACGAACTGAACCTCAAACCTCCCGAAGCACCCATCGCCGTCATTCCCGTCGCAAACTGGAGCCGCTCCTCTGAAGCCGCTCTTCAGTTCGCCTGCTCCCTTACGCGCGATGTCTACGTGCTGCACGTGGAGTCCCCCGACGAGCAGGGACAGGAGACCTGCAATGACATGCAGCAACAATTAACCTCCGCCGCGCAAAAAACAAAATCCATCTGTCCCCAGGTCGTCTCCATTCCATCTCCCTTCCGCTTCATCACGTCGCCCATCCTGAATCACGTCAGAGACATGCAAGACAAATTTCCGGGCCGAAAGATCGCCGTTGTGATTCCGGAACTCATCACCAGCCACTGGTACCAGTACCTCCTGCATAACCACCGATCGACCGTCCTCAAGGGACTCCTTCTCCTGCACGGCAACCAACAGGTCGTCGTGATCAACGTGCCTTGGTACCTCTCCGCTTAGCCGTCACCCCGACCCCGTCTGCTTACGCGACCACGGCGGCACGATCCCGTTTACCCGTGCGTACGCGATCAGCTGTCCCATGTGCTCATTTGCGTGCGCAAGGATTCGCAGATACATCCCGTCCACCGTCACCGTCTTTCCCTCAATCTGCACCTTTCGTTCAAGTTCGCCCGGCTTCAGCCCCGCATGAGCTACCCGCACCGCTTCAAACGATCGCTTCAGAAACGCGATCACCTCCGGCTTCGAGCGGATCGTCTTCTCCACATCCACGCTTTCGTCCCGCATCTCCTGCGGCAGCTTTGGCCCGGTAACACTCAGGAGGTAAAAGTTCGCCAGCGCCGTATGCATGAGCACTTCGCTCACCGACCGCACTCCCGGTCCCGGCCGCCAGTCATACTTCTCCGCTGGAATCGCCTCCGCCAGTTCCAGCGTCTGCCGTGAGCAGTACCCCCACTCCCCCGCATACCCTTCCCAAAGACCCTCAAATTTCGAGTTCGGCACCGCTTGGGCGTCCGTTCTCGCAGCCTGCCCGTACCCCATGCCGCCCGCAAACGCGAGTAGCAGCCACACGATCGTTCGCATCCTGCCTGTCACGCCAACACCTCGCTCCATTCAGCGCCAGTATCGCCCTTTCTTCGCCATCGGCAAAGGCCTAATTTGCTCATCCAGCAAAATTGTGAGCGCCCGTTCCAAATCGGGAAGAAGCCCACATCCGCTCCGTACCGGCGTCCTCCGAAACGGAGCGCTCGGCGAAGCCCATCGCCAACATGGACCCTCAAAGCCAACCTTTGGAGCGGGCGATGCGGGCGGCGTCCGTACGATTGGCCGCGCCCAGTTTGGAGATGGCTTCGGAAAGGTAATTGCGAACAGTACCCTCGGACAGACGCAGTTCGGCCGCAATCTCCACGGAGGTCCGGCCGTCGCCCGCGCGCTGCAGGATCTGGCGTTCCCGGTCCGTGAGCGGGTCGGGCTCGGCGCTCCAGGCCTCGGTCGCCAGGCCGGGATCGATGACGCGAAGACCCCCGTGGACGCGGCGGACGGCATCGGCCAGTTCCGCGGAAGGGCGGTCTTTCAGCAGATACCCGCGCGCACCGGCGTCGAGTGCGCGGCGCAGGTATCCCGGGCGCGCGAACGTGGTCAGGATGACGGTGCGGACCTGCGGGTAGTGTTCGCGGAGAAATTGGGCGACCTCGAGGCCAGTTCGCCCGGGCATCTCGATGTCCGTTACGAGGATGTCGGGGCGGTGCTTCTGGACGGCGGAGAGCGCGTCTGGACCGTTGCTGGCGCGGGCGACGACCGTGATGTCAGGTTCGAGTTCGAGCAGCGCGGCGAGCGCCCCGAGGACCATGCCCTGATCTTCGGCGAGGACCACACGGATCGGATTGCTGGTCATTGGGCGAGAGCTTCGGGGGTGCGATGTGGGTCGGGCGGAGTGGGCGACGAAGTGCGTGGCTCCTTCGCCTCCATATGGATGGCGGCCGGATGCGCGTCCGGGCCGACCTCCGGAGTGGAGTTTGGCAGGAGGATGCGGAGAAAGGTACCGGGCATTCCCGTGGCGAGGGTGAGCTGGCCGCCCAAAGCTTCGACTCGCTCGCGCATGCCGCGGAGGCCATTGCCCTCGCGGGGCGGGACGTCTCTGGTGGAAGCGGTTGCAGCATCGTGCGCGGAGCTGCTTCGAGCGTGGTTCGCTCCCCCGTTGTCCTGGATCAGCAGAATCAAGTCGCCAGACGCTGCGGTGGAGAGATGAAGTTCGCAGGTCGAAGCGTGCGCATGACGGATGACGTTGGTGACGGCTTCGCGAACAGCCAGCGAGAGCACCGTCTCCTGTGTAGCGGAAAGCTGGAGCGGCGTAGGAAGCTCGGCGGTGAGGGTCACGCCGGCGGCGGCGAGGGTGCGGTGCGCCTGGTCGATCTCGGCCGGAAGCCCGTGGGCCCGGTACCCGCCAATCGCCTCGCGCACTTCGGCGAGGGCTTTCCGGGCAGTCTGTTCCACGTCGGCAATTTCTTTCAGGGCGGCCGCGGTGCTGGGCAGAGACGCAGCGCCGGGAACCGCGGCCAGGCCGAGATCGCGGCTGAGCAGACGTCCAGCCAGTTCGGACTTCAGGACAATGACGGAGAGGGTGTGGCCAAGCACGTCGTGCAGGTCGCGCGCGATGCGTTCGCGCTCGGAGATGGCCGCCAGCCGCTCAATCTCATCTTGGGCGAGGGAGAGCCGGGCGTTCGCGCGCTTGCGCTGGCCGATAAAGATGTTGGACGAACCGACAACCGCAATCAGAAACAAAGCGATACCGATGTTGATCCAGTTCTCGTGGACAAGAAGGCCTTCGACGACAACAGCAAGGGCGAGACCGAAGAAGCAAAGCAGGATGGCAGCCACGTTCTCGAGGACGAACGGAAGAAACGCAGCGGCGAGGGTAAGCAGGGAAGAGGAGCCCCCGTTGAACGAGAAGCCCGCAAATCCGAGAGCGGCCATGGCGACGAGCAGAAGGATCTGCGATCGGATGCGCCGCGCCTGGACGAACAGGACATAGACGAGAACAAAGGGGAGGTAAACGAGCGCGCTTTCGATCCAGTAAACGCGCCGGTTGCGAATAACAGGTTCGATAAAAAAGAACAGGGAATAGCTGAGCCATATATAGTCCGACAGGCTGGTCTTCTCGCAGGAGCCCCGCCAGGTGTTGCTGGCCATGCTGGGCGCGATGGGAATGCGGTCGGGCATGGGCGCGCTATCCTCTCTGCTCGGCGCGTTGGAAGACGAGCCAGCAGATGCCAAGCATGACGAGTGTAAAGCCGAGCAGGGCCATCCAGTGCGAAAAGGCGGAGCCGGGCTGGGTGTAGCCGAAGCTGCCCAGCATGATCTGGGCAAGGTGGTAGGTCGGCAACGCCGGGGCGATGCGCTGGAGCCAGTGCGGCAGGGCTTCCAGCGGCATCCACAGACCGGAGCAGAAGCTCATGGGCAGGTAGATCAGATTGATCACGCCGGGCGTCGCGCTGGCCGGAACGAGAAGTGCGAGCAGCAGGCCCATGGCCGCGAAGGGAATGGCTCCGGCGGCGGTGTAGGCGAGCAGCCTGGCGCCCTCGGAAACCGTGAGGTGCACGCCGGCAAGAGTGACACCGATCGCCATCAGGATGGTGCAGATCACAAGGCCGAAGAGGACGGCTGTGGCGCACTTGGCAACCAGGTAGGCGGCTGGCGGCATGGGGCTGGATCGCTTCAGATCGAGCCAGCCGGCCGCGCGCTCCGTCGCCAGGCCAACACCGATGCCGAAGAGGGCCGCGCCGACGACGCCGAAGCAGGCGTATCCACCAAGCAGGTATTTGGCGATGTGGAAGGAGCCTTCAACCGCGTGGCGGTTGGTGACGCCGAAAAGCAGGTAAAACATGACGGGGAAGCCGATCGTCGCGAGCGAAAAGGTTCGGCGGCGGGTCAGCTTGCGAAGCTCGCAGCGGATCTCGTTGAAGAACAGGGGCGCCTGTGGGGCTGTCGCGCGGGCGGGGACGATGACGGGGACGGTGGCCATGGGGTCTCCTTGCTGTGTGTGGAGTTGTCGGTAGCTAGTTGACCGCCGCGGAATCGGCGGTCAGGGCGAGAAAGGCATCTTCGAGGGCAGGTGGGAGCACTTCCAGTTCGCTAAGCTGTGGATCCCGGACAAGGAGCTCCCGCAGAAGGCGTTCGGGCTGCGGGGTGGTGAGGGTGGCGTGCGTGCCGGTCTGCTGGACGAGGGCAACGGCGGGTAGAGCTTCGAGATCGGCGAGCGTGAGCGAGGTCCTGCAGCGGATCGTCCGGCCCGTGGACGAGGACTTGATCTCGGCCGGTGTGCCTTCGCGGAGGACTCTGCCCTTCGCAAGCACAACGATGCGCGAGGCAAGGGCGTCGGCCTCTTCGAGGTAATGTGTCGTGAGCAGGATGGTCTTTCCGCGGCCAGCAAGCGCGCGGATGGCGGCCCAGAGTGAGCGCCGGGCTTCAATATCCATGCCGACCGTGGGCTCGTCCAGGAAAAGCACGTCGGGGTCGCCGGCGAGCGCAAGGGCAAACAGGGTACGCTGTTTCTGGCCGCCCGAGAGCGTGCCGAAGCGGCGGTCGAGAAAGCTCTGGAGGCCGGCGATGCGGGCAAGCTCGGCTAGCGGCATGGGGTTTGGGTAATACGAGCGAAACAGCTGGAGGTGCTCGCGCGGCGTGAGCATCTCCGGGGCCGCGCCGACCTGGAGCATGGCGCCGATGCGGGTGCGGGTCGCGGGGTCCCGGGGATCCTGTCCGAAGATGCGGGCCGTCCCGGAGGTAGGCGGGGTCAGGCCGAGCAGACACCGGACCGCAGTCGACTTCCCTGCCCCGTTCGGTCCGAGCAGAGCCACGATCTCGCCGGGGTGAAGCGCGAGGGAAAGGTCGCTGAGGGCGGTTTGCGCGGCAAAACGCTTGCTGACCCGCTGGAGTTCGGCGACGGGTTGATGGATACCGGAAACGACGGGTGCGGGAGACGGGAAGCTGGTGACGACGGCCGTGGCCATGGCGTGTTCCTCCTGAAGCGCTGCCTGCGCGGGAGATCAGGCATGCATCCAGCATCGCGCCCGGCGGCGGCGAGCCGTAGTGGCGCGCGTCAGGAATGCGGTGTGACAGATGTCATGCGGGCGAGCTTGCTGGCAGCCTCTTCAAGCAGCTCGACCGTGCGCGCGATCGGCAGGCCGACGACGTTGAAGTAGTCGCCCTCGATCCGCGGAATCCAGCGCGCGGCGTACCCCTGGATGCCGTAGCCGCCGGCCTTGTCGAGCGGGTCGCCCGAGGCGAGGTACCGAACGAGCTCCGGCTCGGCAATGACATGGAAGCTGACCTGGGTGACTTCCACATCCGCGAAGCTCTCCTGCTCGGTCAGCACGCAGAGGCCTGTGAGCACCTGGTGGGTGCGCCCCGAGAGCAGTTCGAGCATGCGGCGAGCTTCGGCCTGGGTGCCGGGTTTGCCGAGGATCTCCCCATGTGCCAGGACGCAGGTGTCGGCTCCGAGAACGATCAGCGGATCTTCAGCGCTGTAGGTGTGGGCGCGGCGGGTCCACACTGCCTGGGCCTTTGCCTCGGCAAGGCGGAGAACGTAGCTGGCGGCGTCTTCGCCCGGTTTGGCGTGCTCGGGGATGTCGGCCGAATCGACCTCGAACGAAATACCGGTTTGGGTGAGGAGTTCGCGGCGACGGGGAGAGGCGGAGGCGAGAATAAGCATCAGTGATCCTTGTGGACGCGCCTAGGCCGGCGTCGAAATCGGCTCGGCGCGCAGCGTTGCGCGGAGGGTATGGGTCTGTTCGGGGGCAATCGTCACCGTGTCCGGGCTGGCATTCGCCGTTTCGACACACAGCATCCGCTGCCAGCCGTCCGGCTCCATGTCGGGAAGTTTGGCCGTGAGTTCGGCCCACGGATTCCAAACCACGGTGGACCGGGAGTTTGCCTTTTCGACAGTGATGCGGCGATCGCCGTCAGGGTCCTCGACAGTGCAGGTGGATGCGGTATCGAAGTAGACGCGGTCGGTGGGGCCGCCAAGAAGAAGGGGCTCGTCGCTTTGGACTTTGCGCTTCATCCCGTCCATCTTGTCCAGGAAAGAAACACCGCCAAGTCCGAACAGGCGCGTTTGCCGAACATCGCTGACCGCAAGGTACGTGTGCAGGGCTTCTTCGATGGTAAGGGGATCGGGGCCGCCGTTGGCCAGGGTGAGTTGCAGGGTCAGCCGTGAGCCGACCGTGATCTGATACGCAAAACGGAGCTCAGGGTACCCCAGCGACCGGCTGAGATCGGTGGGGCCGAGGGTAAGCGTCAGGTGAACCTCGTCGCCGACCAGCGCCGCAAAGGCGACGGTCCACGGCGAGGTGCGGGCGAAGCCGTGCGACGGGCCAGGTTTGCCCGCGGCGCGGTCTTGCGTGTCCGGGCCGAACCAGGGCGCGATCACCGGAATGCCGCCCCGGATGGCCTTTCCGGGGCTGAACTCCGACCGGGGGCTGAGAAACAGCACGGGCGACTGGCCGGTGGGCTGCCAATGGGTGAGGTGCGCGCCCTGGAGGCAGAGCGCGGCGGCGGCAGCAGGCGTGGTGATCTCGGCAAAGGGAAGTCCGTTCCGCTCGCGGAAGCGCAGCATGTCCGGAAGACCGAAGTTGTCGTTGAGCTCTTGGAAGTCCATGGCTGGATCAGTGTATGCCTGGTGGGTGCGATGGCCTGTGGTCCGGGAATGCATCTCAGCTCCCGAGAGGTGTTGCGAGTGATCGAAGCGCTGTTGTGTGACATCGATGGAACGCTGGTCCAAAGTAACTGGCTGCATGCATCGGCATGGAAGGATGCATTTGCCGCGATGGGCATCGACGTGGAGCAGGAGGAAGTTCGGCGGCAGATCGGCAAAGGCGGCGACGAGCTGATTCCCGTGTTTGTGTCCTGGTGGCGGCGGTCGGCGGTCGAAGAACCCCTGAAGGCCTACCGGAAATTCCTATTCCGCACCGACTACCTGCCGCAGGTCAAACCGCTGCCGCATGCGCGCGATTTCTTGGTGCGGATCAAGCAGGCTGGCATCCGTCTGGCGCTGGCAAGCTCGTCAGACAAGCAGGATCTGGAGACATACAAAAAGCTGGTGGGCATGGAGGATCTGGTAGACAAATCGACGTCGGCGGACGACGCGAAAGAAGCGAAACCGCATCCGGACATCTTCGAAGTGGCCATGGGGAAGCTCGGCCTGCCGCCAGAAAAGGTGTTGGCCTTGGGGGATACGCCGTACGACGCAGAGGCCGCGGGCAAGGCGGGCGTTTGGACGATCGGCGTGGAGAGCGGCGGATGGACGCGCGACGATCTGTTGGAGGCGGGATGCATTGAGGTCTGGAAGGATGTCGCAGAGCTTTGGAAACACTTCGATGAGAGCGTGCTGATGCGCTGGCAGAGCTAGCGCCAGGCTGCACCTGCAGATCCCCATCCGCGGCAAGGCGGGGCTCTACGCAGCGTTGACCGGCTCGTCAGGATAGTGCCGCTGGCCGTAACGGCACACGCGGAGCAGGGGGCACCCCGGGCATTTGGGCGCGTCAAAGGTGCACAGCGTCTGCCCGTGCAGCTTGATCAGCGCGTGGTGCTCCTGACACATGTCGGCGTCCCACGTCTCCGGAACCTGGCGCATCAGCAGCTCCTCGGTGCGGCGCGCATCAGATCGCGGCGTCAGCCCGAGGCGGTGCGCCACACGGAGGTGGTGCGAGTTCATCACCAGCGCCTTCCGCCGGAGCGTCGAAAAGTTGACCACCTCGGCCGAGACCATGGGACCGGCTCCGGGAAACTGCTCGATCCAGGAACGGATCTTCTCCGTGCGGTACTTCGCGAGAAAGTCAAGCGAAAGCTCGCCGACGCGCCTCGTGATCTCGGCGAGCGCGAGCTTCAGGCGCGGTGCCTTTTCTTCGGGAAACGTGACCATCCCAATCGTCGCTTCGATGTCGGCAAGCGGAGCCTCGCGGAGGTGCTCCCACGTGGTAAATCGCTGGCGCAGCGCGTCGACTGCGGCGTAAGTTGCCTCCGTACGGGTTCGCGCAGCTAGGACGGAGTAAACGAACTGCGACAACGGGTCCCACCGCTCGCGCAAAGGCACTTCGCCGTAGTAGCCCAGCAGGAGCCTGTGGATATGGGGGAGTCGGTCGGGGTC
>CALMVL010000292.1 GCA_937873265.1 uncultured Granulicella sp. | reverse complement strand
GGAGAGCCAGTCGACGGTGGTGCCGAAGGTGTCGAAGAGGAGCGCTTTGGTTTCGACCGGCTGGGGGGCGGGCTTTTTCTTTGCCCAAAAGAGTGCCATGGCTAGGGTTTCGCCGTGGCGATGCGGAGGACTATGCCATGGTCGGTGCAGGCTTCGGCGTGCGGGGAGTTTTTTCGGCCGGTGATGCCCGGGACGATGAGGCGGGTGTTCTGGTCAACAAGTACGGACAATGAGTCTCTCCCTTTGGCGCTCAAAACTTCAGACACGGTTAGTTGGGCAGATCGGAAACGGGTTCCGCTTCGTCTGCGGCGCGACGTGCGAATCCCTTGAAGAGCGCAACGATCTGCGTGGGGGCATCCGGTGCGTAGAACATTTCTGTGTTGGACACTGTTTCCTTTGCGACGGGCTCCATGCGCGAGAACATCTCGTCCTGGTAGGCTGCGATTGCGGCGCGTGTGTCAGGTTGCTGCGCGAGTTGCCGCGAAAGCACAAGCGCGTCCAGCATGGCCATGTTTACACCTTCCCCAGCGTACGGAGGGATGACGTGCGCGGCGTCGCCGATCAGTGTGACATTGGCTTTGACATCCCAGCGGTGATGCAGCGGATAGGTGAAGAGGGGCCGCCAAGCGAACGACTCGGCCGAGATGAACAACTTCGCCCACATGGGTGCCCACTCGGGGAAGCAGGCGTGAAACCACGCAGCTCGCTCGACCGCGGTGTTTGCTCTTTCCAGCGATTCTTTGGCGTCATCTCCTGGTGCCTTCAGCCCTGCATAAAAAAGAATGCTGCCATCGGTCTTGGTCGCCATGCCGAAGGTCTGCTGTGCACCGAGGCCCATGATGGCCGAGCTGCCGAGAAGCGCACACACCTCGGGAACCGCAGATGCAGCGTTGGGAACGACGCCTTCCACCAGAGTGACCCCGGCATAGGAGGGCCGCTCCGGAGTGACCAGCGGACGCAGCCGGGAGTTGGCGCCATCCGCGCCGATCACAAGATCCGCAACGACAGTTTCTGCATCGGCGAACTGGAGTTGTATTCCGTCGGGGTGTTCGCGCGCACCTTCGAACTTTCTGTTCCACTGCACAGTCCCAGGCTGGAGCGAGTCCAGCAGCAGATTGCGCAGCGGGGTACGCTCAATTTCCGGACGAAGTGTGCGGCTGCGCTTGTGATCGTAGAGCACTTCTCCCTGGTTGTTCATCAGGCGGAGGCGGTCAAGCTCCGGGCGGTGATTGGCCCAGAACGCGTCCATGAGCCCTGCAGCCTCGAGTGCTGCAAGACCTGAGTCGGTGTGAAGATCGAGTGCGCTGCCGGTGATGCGCGCGTGGCGATCGGTGTCGCGC
>CALMVL010000291.1 GCA_937873265.1 uncultured Granulicella sp. | reverse complement strand
CCCATGTTGTGCGGATCCTCCACCCCATCGAGCGCCAGCAAAAACTCCCCGCCCGTACTATCCTCCCTCGGATACAGGTCCTCGATCGCCAGAAACGTCCGCTCCCGCACCGTCGCCAGCACCCCCTGGTGCTGGTCCGTCTTCGCCAGTCGCGTCAGCTGCTCCCGAGGCTCCGCCGAAAGCCGAACCCCCATCTCCCGGCAAAGCGCGGCGATCCCCTCCAGCCTCGCATCCCGCCGCTCCCGAGCCACGATCACCCGCTCCAGCCCCCGCGCCCCTCCTCCAGCCCCAGCGCGCAGCAGCTCCTCCACCGCATGCAGACCGTACAAAACTTCCATACCCCAAGTCTACCGGGGTCGGCTTTCACAGGGCTGAACGGGCGCCGCTGCTAAACTGTTGTTCTTTCCGCAGCTGAGTACCAGGCGGAGTGAAGGGTGGATACGACGTTGTCTGACGAGAGAGTCCTGCCCAGGGACGAGCCCTCTGCGACGGAAGCGGAAGCGGGTGGAAGCGCGTCGATGACCGCGCGTCCAACGCGTAGCGGGTCGCCGGTGAAGCGCAGCTCCACGGCCAAGCGGCCGGTGAGCTACGCGGATGCGGGCGTGGACATCTCGTCGGGCGATCGGACCAAACAGCGCATTAAGATGCTGGCGCGAAAAACCTTCAACAAGCAGGTGCTGAGCGAGATCGGCGGGTTTGGCGGGCTATTCGCGCTGGACCTGGAGAAATATCCGCAGCCGGTGCTGGTCAGTTCGACCGACGGCGTTGGGACGAAGTTGAAGGTCGCGTTTGAGCTGGGAGTTCACCACACGGTTGGGCAGGACCTTGTGAATCACTGTGTGAACGACATCGCGGTGCAGGGCGCGACGCCCTTATTCTTTCTCGATTACCTGGCGACGGGACGGCTGGACGACACGACGGTGGAGCAGGTCGTCCAGGGGATCGCCGAAGGGTGCAAGGCGAACGGGTGCGCACTGATCGGCGGCGAAACGGCGCAGATGCCTGGATTTTATGCGGACGGCGAGTATGATCTCGCGGGAACGATCGTGGGTGCGGTCAATCGGGATCGGATCATCACGGGTGAGGGCATCGAGGCGGGCGATGTGCTGATCGGCCTGCCGTCGAATGGCCTGCACACGAACGGGTACTCGCTCGCGCGAAAATTGCTGTTCGAGATCGCGAGGTACGGTCCTGACCAGTACGTGAACGAGCTCAAGGACAAGGCGGGAGCGGCACTGATGCGCACGCACCGGTCATACCTTTCGATCATCCGGAAGTTGCTGAGCGGCGACTCGGTGCGCGGTTTGGCCCATATCACGGGCGGCGGAATCACCGACAACTTACCCCGGATCCTGCCGAAGGGACTGGGTGCTTCGGTGGAACTGGCGTCGTGGCCGGTGCCGCCGCTGTTTGAACACCTGCGGGAACTGGGATCGGTGGAGCAGGACGAGATGCTGCGGACGTTCAACATGGGGGTTGGGCTGATCGCCGTGGTCCCGGCGGAGCAGGTGAAGAAGGCGAAGGCGGTGTTGAACCGGGCCAACGAGCGGCATCACATCATTGGCCGGGTGGTGTACGGCGATCGCACGGTTGTGTACAGCTGATGGCTGGTTCTGAGAAGAGCCGGCTGGGCATTCTTCTTTCAGGACGCGGCTCCAACTTCGTAGCGATCGCGACGGCGGTCCGCGATGGGCGACTGCCTGCAGCGGAGATTGCGGTCGTCATAGCCAACCGGGCGGATGCGGCGGGGCTCGAAGCGGCTCGGGGGTTTGGCATCCCGGCGGTGCTGCTGGTCTCGAAGGGACGACGGATCGAGGAGCATGATGCGGCGATGGTAGCGGTGCTTGAAGCGCATCGTGTCGACCTGGTGTGCCTGGCCGGGTATATGCGGGTGCTGACGCCGGAGTTCCTGCGAGCCTTTCCAGATCGGGTGCTGAACATTCATCCATCGTTGCTGCCGAGCTTTCCTGGGCTCAAAGCGCAGAGGCAGGCGTTCGAGTATGGGGTAAAGGTGGCTGGGTGCACGGTGCACTTTGTGGACCAGCAGCTGGATCACGGGGTGATTGTGTGCCAGCGGGCGGTGATGGTACGGGAGGACGACACGGCCGAGGCGCTGGCGGGGCGGATCCTGGTGGAGGAGCATGAGGCGTATGTCCAAGGCTTGCGCATGGTGCTGAGCGGCGACTATGAGGTGCTGGGGCGAAGGCTGGTTCGACGATAGATTGGCGGCACGGGTCGGTCCCGACCCGATCCCCTCCCGTGGAGTCTTGGGTCTAAGTTCCTTGCAATCATTCCTTGCAATCGAAAGCTTGTAACCCACTCGTCAGCGAACTTGCGTACCAACACCTGCATGGAGTGACTTACGGGTAACTGACACTGCATCGGGGACGCCTCGAGTGCAGTTTGGGCGGCGAGCGTGGTCCGGCGCCGGATAGAGTGAGAGGGGATGGGGTAAACGGAAGCAGCCCTGGCTTTCGGCCGGGGCTGCCGTCGTCTGAGCCGAACGACGGACCGGAGCAGGCCGGATTGCGGTTAGAATGCGGGAATGACTTCTTCACAGCATGATTCGCATTCGTCGCAGGATCGAGAGTCCTGGCTGGAGACGTGGTGGCCGCTGCTGGTCATCGTGTTTGGGCTGAGCCTGTTTTCGATCTTTATCGCCTGGAAGCCGTTTACGGTTTAGTGGACGGGACGGCTGGGTCTCCGTGGTTGAGGAGCTGTTTGCCTCTTCACCGGCTCCGGTGCTCGCATGTTTTTGGCGCTGAACGAGAGAAACGCAGATCCCCGTCGGGAAGGTAACGAGAGAGGCGAAAACCAAAAAGCCCTGGCGTTTCGGCGCCGGGGCTTTGTTTTCAGTGAGGTGGGTTGCGGCTATCTACGGGCGGTGGTCGTGGTGTGGTGGGATTTGTCGGGTCCGCCGGTTTCGGCGATGGCCGTGTCGAGCATGGAGTACAGGTTGTCGATGTTGTTGACCTCTTCAGCTCCCCTCGGGGTGACCACGAAAATGGTGGGGGTATGGACCAGGCCTAGGCGCTCACCCAGCATGTAGTCGGCATGGACCTCGTTGGCAAGGGTGCCTTGGGGGTCCACAACAAAGGGCATCGCGCTGCCCTGGGACTGGAAGTAATGCTGGGTGAAGGCCTGGAGGTCTTCCTTGGATGCGATGGACATTTGATTGGCGAAAACGGCGCGACGGTATTTGTCGGCGGCGTCGTTGCCGAACTTGTCTTGAATGTAGCGGGCGTCGATGGCGGCCTCACCGGACCAGATGTGCATGCGAAGTGGGAAGTCGCGGCGGACGATCGGAATGTGGTAATGCTCGGCGGCCTGATGAACGATCGGAAAGGCATGGGCGCAGGCGGGGCATTCGAGGTCTTCCCACTCGACAATGGCGACGCGGGCTCCGGGGGGGAGTTTGACGACGGACATGTCCTTGTAGACCGTCGGTTGCGACGTTTGGGCGGGAGTGGAGGCGGAGCTGGCGGCGAGCAGGACGGCAGCCGCGGCGGCGAGGAACGTGGGCTTCATGGAGGAGAGACGCATAAGGGGTACCGAGGGATATTTTAGCTGAGTTGGGTTTCGGTTTGAGGAGGACTGCGCAGATTGAGCGCATGAGGGTCGGCTCGGACGGGTTTGGGATGCCGCTCTGGGGAGAAGTGGTTCGCGAGCATCCGACAGCAGAAGCGCAGCCGAACTGCAACGTCGAGAACAACAGGAGGAACCGGCGCTTTGCGGCGCTCGGACCGGTCAGTTAGGAGCGGCGCGCCCTGGCGCATGGGTCCATGGCAAACTCCTATACTGAGCGGATGGATCGCACCCTCACCCGCTCCCGCCAGCTCCAGCACCGCGCCGAAAAGCTCCTGCCCGGTGGCGTTGACTCCCCCGTCCGCGCCTTTCGCGCCGTCGGCGGCGATCCTCCCTTCCTCGAGCGCGCCGAAGGTGCCTTCCTCTACGACGCGGACGGCAACCGCTACCTCGACCTGTTCAACTCCTGGGGTCCCATGATCCTCGGCCACGCCTTCCCGCCCGTCGTCGAGGCCATCGAGGGCGCCGCCCGCAACTCGCCCTCCTTCGGCGCCTCCACCGCCGCCGAGTCCGACCTAGCCGAGCTCGTCATGCGCTGCTTCCCCTCCATCGACCGACTCCGCTTCACCTCCTCCGGCACCGAAGCCTGCATGTCCGCCATCCGCCTCGCCCGCGGCGTCACCGCGCGCGACCTCGTCATCAAGTTCGAGGGCTGCTACCACGGCCACTCCGACCCCATGCTCGTCAAGGCCGGCTCCGGCGTCGCCACCCTCGGCATTCCCGGCTCCGCCGGCATCCCCGCCGACACCGCCAAGCACACCCTCGCCCTTCCCTTCAACGACCCCGGCGCCCTCCGCTCCGCCTTCGCCGCCTACCCCGACTCGGTCGCCGCCGTCATCGTCGAGCCCGTCGTCGGCAACGCCGGCACCATCCCGCCCGCCGAAGGCTACCTCGAAGCCCTCCGCGAGATCACCCACCGCCACGGAACCCTGCTCATCCTCGACGAGGTCATGACCGGCTTCCGCCTCTCGCTCGGCGGCGCCCAGCAGCTCTACGACATCACCCCCGACCTCACCACCCTCGGCAAGATCCTCGGAGGCGGCCTGCCCTGCGGCGCCTTTGGCGGTCGCGCCGACATAATGGCCCGCCTCGCCCCGCTCGGACCCGTCTACCAGGCCGGAACCCTCTCCGGAAATCCCCTCGCCATGGCCGCCGGCATCGCCACACTGACCCACCTCATCGTCCACGCCGACGTCATCTATCCCAAGCTCGAACAGACCACCGCAGCCATCGCCGACGGCATCTCCCAGCTCGCCCACGAGGCCGGCGTTCCGCTCACCACCAACCGCGTCGGCTCCATGTTCACCCCCTTCTTCACCGCGCACGCCGTCACCGACTTCGCGACCGCCAGCACCAGCGACGCCGCCACCTTCGGCCGCTTCCACCGCACCATGATGGACCACGGCGTCTGGCTTCCACCTTCGCAGTTCGAGGCCGCCTTCGTCTCCACCTCCATCGGCCCCCCCGAAGTCGAACACATCCTCACCGCCGCCCGCGAAGCCCTCGCCACCGTCGCCGCCTGAGACCCCCATCTGCCCCCTTGCCTTTCTTGTTGTCATTCCCGCAGGGAACCTGCTTCTGCCTTGCTCTCGCCCTTGCCTTTCTTGTTGTCATTCCCGCAGGGAACCTGCTTCTGCCTTGCTCTCG
>CALMVL010000290.1 GCA_937873265.1 uncultured Granulicella sp. | reverse complement strand
CTAGCCGCCCCCGATATGCTTGTTCCCGACGTCGAAGATGTCGTCGAAAGCTCCAAACAAACCAACGCCGAGAACGCCGGCGACCCCATCGCCGACCAGACCATGGTCATCAACATGGGCCCGCAGCACCCCTCCACCCACGGCGTGCTCCGCCTCGTGCTCGAGGTCGACGGGGAGACCGTCATCTCCTGCGCGCCCGACATTGGCTACCTCCACACCGGCATCGAGAAGACCTGCGAGGCAAAGTTCTACCAGCAGGTTGTTCCGCTCACCGATCGCGTCGACTACTTGTCGCCGATGACCAACAATCTGTGCTACTGCCTCGCTGTCGAGAAGCTGCTCGCGCTTGAGATCCCCCCGCGAGCGCAGTGGATGCGCGTCCTCCTCAACGAGCTCACCCGCATTTCGTCGCATCTCGTCTGGCTCGGCACCCACGCCCTCGACATCGGCGCCCTCACCATGTTCCTTTACTGCTGGCGCGAGCGCGAAGACATCTCCCGCATCTACGAGAACGTCTCCGGCCAGCGCATGATGAGCTCCTACTTCCGTATCGGCGGTCTGTCCCTCGAGCCACCCCTCGACTTCTTCAAGATGGTGCAGGACTTTCTCCTCAAAATGCCAGGCCGCATCGACGAGTACGAAAACCTTCTCACCGGAAACCCCATCTGGATGGGCCGCTTGAAAGACGTGGGATACCTCTCCGCAGCGGACGCCATCGCCCTTGGCGTAACCGGCCCTCCTTTGCGCGCCTCCGGCGTCGACTGGGACCTCCGCCGCGACATGCCCTACACCGGCTACGAACACTTCAAGTTCGATGTCCCCGTCTCCGACCGCGGTGACGTCTGGGCCCGCTACACCGTCCGTCTTATCGAGATGCGCGAGTCCGTCAAAATCTGTCAGCAGGCCCTCGACGGCATGCCCACCGGTCCCATCCACGCCGATGCACCCAAGATCATCCTGCCCGACCGCGAACAGATGAAGACACAGATGGAGTCCCTCATCCACCACTTCAAGATCGTCACCGAGGGCTTTGCCGTCCCAGCCGGAGAAGTCTTTCAGGCCGTCGAGTCCCCCCGCGGCGAAATGGGTTATTACGTCGTCTCGGACGGCACCGCCAAACCCTACCGCGTCCACATGCGCAACCCAAGCTACGCCACCCTTCAGGCCCTTGAAACCATGTGCAAGGGCCGATTGCTGGCTGATGTCGTCGCCGTTATCGGATCAATCGACATCGTGCTCGGTGAGATTGACCGTTAATCTCGCAGGCTGGTGTGCCCATCCACCCGGGAATACAAATATTTGTCATCTCGCTGCAAACGTCACGCTCCCTTCTGCGCAACAGTTCCACCTGTCCCCGTGGCGACAGCGCTTGCTCAGACTTGCAAAACAGGCCCGAAACATCGATCCCAACCTTCGCAAACTCAACTGCCTCGCCGACCCAGTTCTCCGCGGCGCCGTCCACTGATCTGCGAGCTCCTCCACGTCCGTAAACGTCACCGGCGACATCACCACCACCTCCACCATCATCCGCATCGGCGACCACGACATCCCCGTCTCCCCCATCCGTGCCCTAACCGGCACTCAACTCAAAGATGCCGCCACCCTTTCGCCGCTCTCTCCAAGTCCAGATTCCAGCAGCCTGGTGCTGAAGGCCGAATCGAGCCGAATCTGGCCCCGCTGCGATGAAGAGCTTCTCCAATCTCTGCGGATCGACACCTACACCAATGCCGTCCCCCACTTACTTTAGGATCTCGTCTATCACCAGCAGCCTCCAAACCGAACTCTGGACCTCCTGGGCCTCCCTCCTCCGCTCCTACACCTCCCTCCACGGCCTCACCAGTACCCACCACGCCATCGTCGAAGTCTCCGCCGACCTCATCCTCGTCCGCGTCGACACCCGCACCCTCCGCTCCACCCCCACCAC
>CALMVL010000289.1 GCA_937873265.1 uncultured Granulicella sp. | reverse complement strand
AGGGTGGGGAGGGTCAGAGCGAGGATGGCGAGACGGTATAGGCGCGGCATGGTGGGCGAATCTCCCGAGGTGGTGCCTTCGGGGGAAGTATAGGGGATGCGAGGCTTGATCGGCTTGAGACACGACCCAGCGATGCGGGAATGCTGATGACAGGGGAAGGAGCCCGAGCGGGGCGGGATGCAGGTACGCCTGTTACGAATGGACACGATCCGCCACTATGGCGTCTGTGCGGCTGGCGCATGGATGTCAAAGGATGAGTGAGAGGCGGAGCTATGGCGACGACAACTATGCCACGCGTCGGTGTACGAAGAGACGATATCTTCTTTTCCGCGATGTCGTTGGTGGTTCTTGGTGTGGTCTTCTACGGTTTCGCGGCCAGCTATTTTCTGGCCGGGATGACCAGGGCGAAGCTACCCAATGCCCTGGTTCATATCCATGGGGCGCTGTTCGTCTGCTGGATCCTTCTGCTGCTGGTGCAGACGGCGCTGGTGACCGTACGCCGGGTCAGGTGGCACATTGCGCTGGGTGTCTTTGGCGTGATTCTGCCACCGCTGATGATTGTGTTTGGTACGTTGACGGTGTTTGATTCGATGCGGAGGGCGGGAACACCGGTCCCTCCGGAGGTTCTGCTGGTCGGTGATCTGGAGCCGCTTCTGCTGTTTGCGGGACTGATCACGTGGGGATGGCTGGACCGGAGACGACCGGCTTCGCACAAGAGATTGATGCTTCTGAGTACGCTCGCCATTGTCGCGCCCGCGATCGACCGTTGGCCGATTCTGCATCACCAGATTGCCGGAACCGTTGGAGTGTACCTGGCGCTGCCACTGCTGCTGGTCGGCTACGACCTTTGGACCTTGCGGCGAGTGCATCGCTCGACCTGGGTGCCCTATGCGCTGATGGTAGCGCTGGTAGTCACGCTCCTGCCGCTAGCGCAGACGGCACTGGTTCATGGTTGGGTCATGTGGGTGATGCGAAGCTGACCGACTGACCTTTGCGTTGCAGGTGCGCTGAGATGCAGAGAGGCTGGCGGCAGGCGAGGATGGCGGATGACCAAAAGCACAGGCTGTGCGTTTCCACGCGGCGGAAGAGGTCTCCGCGAGCACGATCCCTGGGTCGTGCCCTTTTAAAGGGCAGTGCGCCCGTGGGTACGGGCGCACTGTGTGGTTTTGCTTCCGGTTAGAACTTCAGCAGCGGTGGGTTGGCTTGCTTGGCCAGCTGGAGGGCCTGCTGGGAAAACCAGGCACCGGCGGCGGGGTCGTCGAGGCCCCAGAGGGGATCGAAGAGGGATTGGGCGGTTGGGTCGGTGGGCCAGCCAGGGAGGGAGTAGGCGGTGTAGTCCCAGGCGCGGGCGCCGCCGGCGGCGTCGCAGGTGCCGTCAGACTGGCCGGGCGTTTTGACCCAGAGGTAGGCGTCGAGGAGGGGGACGCTGGTGTTGGCGGTGGTGCGGGTACCGAGACCGCGGCCGGGCGGGTTGCACCAGCTGCCGTTGATGAGGGTCTGGACAACGGCAGCGGGTTGGTCGTACGGGGCGGCGGCGTAGACGCTGGCGTCGAGCGGCCCCTGGCCGTTGCGGCTGGTGTCGACGATGAAGTGGGTAGTGGGGACGGCGGTGCCGAGATTCGCAGCGTACCACTGGTCGGAGTAGGTCCAGGTGGCGATGTTGCTGGGGTCGACGGTGCCATCAGGGGAGTAGTACTGGCTGGCGCAGTAGCCATAGTTGCCGAGGCGCCAGCCGCCGTCGGCGGGATTTGTGCCGAAGGCGAGGCACTCGGAGATCCAGGTGTCGAAGTGGGTTTCGTAGGTGGACAGGCGGTAGTTGGAGACGTTCGAGAAGAAGCCCTGGGCCTTGAAGATGCCGGCGGCGACGAGGCGGGTGGCCATGTCCCCGACGGCGTGCCAGTCGCTGTTGCCGGCGTCGAGGTAGACGAGGGTTTGAGGTTTGGCTTCGAGGGTGGTGACGGCGTAGTTGACCTGGGTGTAGCGGTCGGCGGTGAGTTGCGTGCTGTTGACGGTGCTGGGGTAGCCGCAGTCGCTGGGGAGGTTGGCGAGGGCGTCGGGCTCAACCAAGACGACAGCCTTTTGGTCGCCGATGGCGGTGCTGATGGCGCTGATCCAGGCCTCGTAGGTGGGCG
Organism: uncultured Granulicella sp.; assembly: GCA_937873265.1. Classification (GTDB taxonomy): domain Bacteria; phylum Acidobacteriota; class Terriglobia; order Terriglobales; family Acidobacteriaceae; genus Edaphobacter. Next base: position 1,521 of record CALMVL010000289.1, on the reverse strand, counting down.
TGTCCTCGGCTCCACCGGCGGAGTAGCTGCCGCAGTCGCGGCCGGGGATGTTGTAAAGGACGAAGATGGGGACGGCGCGCTCGAGGGTGGCCTCGCGCATGACGGTAACGACGGTGCCGTTGACCTCGGAAGGGGTGCCGCCGGTGAGCCAGACGGCCTGGGGGGTGGCTTCCATGGCGGCGATGAGGAGGGCGTTCTTGAACTGGCCGTGCTCGGCGAGGTTTTCAATTTGCGGGATGGAACCGCTGGCCGGCTTGGGGGTAAAGAAGCGGGTGTTGGCGGGGAGGGTTCGCGTGGTTTGGGATGAGAGGGTGGCGGCGGCGAGAAGGAGGAGGGGAAGGGTAGAGCGGATACGTCTCATCAGAAGGCCTCAGGTAAAGATAGGTGCCCGAATAGGGACGGGGATGTTGTAGGCGGGGTCGGGGGTGATTGTCAAACGAGGTGTGTTGGCGGTTACGGTTGCGGTTCGCGGATGGGCAGTTGCTGGTCGACGGAAAACTGAACCTTTAAGGAGGCGTGAGCAGTTCCGAGGCAAACCAAGAGCTTCTTGCCGGGGCCCTTGAAGCCGTAGTGGATGTGGGCCACGCCGTCGGGGTCGATTTTGGTGACGACGGGCGGATCGGGATTGATGTCGTGGACGTCGACGGTGTTGATGAGGGAGGCGGAGGCGGCTGTGACTTTTTCGTGGAAGAGACTGTCGAGGGCGACGGGGACCTGGAGGTCGGGGTTTTCGTTGGTTTGGTTGCAGGTGGCTTCGAGGCCGGCGATGACGTTTTCGCGGGTGACGACCTGATCCTGGAGGATGGGGTTGTCGCGGTAGACGCGACGGAAAAAGTCGTAGGCGGGGGCGTTGCGGTTGAGGGGTTTGATCATGCGGATGTGGTCTTCGCGGATCTCCTGGGGCGGCGTGGTGACGTCGCAGCCGTAGGTGGCGCTGAAGTAGGAGACGACGCGGGTGTGGGGGCGGAGATAGCGGGCGATGCCTTGGTCGGGGGAGGTGTCTTTCGACTCGTAGGCGCAGAAGCGATGGATGCCGTTGACGGAAGGGTGACCGCGCCAGCTGTCTTCGAGTTGGGTGAGGAAGGTGTTGTCGCCGGCGTCGCTGAGGTCGTTGAGCAGGGGGTCTTTGTCGTAGATGGAGGCCATGCGGGCGACGGTGGAGCCTTCGTGCGGGGTGCCGAAGGAGACGATGAACTTGACGCTCGGGGCTTCGGCGGGATGGCGGAGGAGCATTTCTTCGACGAGGATGCCGCCGAGGCTGTGGGCGAGGAAGACGACTTCGCGGTGGTCCCAGACGTGGTCCTGCTTGAGGCGGGTCCAGAGCATGTCGGCGAGCTGGACGCTGGACATTTTGCCGTTGGAGGCGGGTGAGGGGTACTCGGCGACGTCGACGTCGGAGAAGGCGAAGCGGGGGTCGGAGCGGATGAGGTCGGGCCAGTAGGCGCCGTTGGCGGCGCGCCAGGACTCGCGGTCGCCGTGGAGGCCGTGGACGAAGACGATGACGCGGGCACGGGGGATGAG
>CALMVL010000288.1 GCA_937873265.1 uncultured Granulicella sp. | reverse complement strand
CACATGGATTTGGGCTGTCTCCCATGGGATGAGGTCGCCGTTGTGCCAGATGTGGATAGTGGTCTGAAGAGGCATGGTGGAACTCCTTTGAGTCGGCTCATGCTCCCGCTTCATTTGCGACCGAGGCGTGCAGCATAGGGTGAGTGTACGGCTTCGCCGCGTGACGACAGCCTGCTACTGCCCAGAAGTTGGGCAAAGAAATACTCTAGCAGTGGGATTGGCGTAGACGGGGGACAGGGTCCAGACCCAGGTCTGGGGGTGTTGCCAGGCTGGGCTTGTGTAATCAGCGACGATGGCCGCGAGATGATCTTCCTTGCAGACGAACTTGAACGCCGCGACGTCGGTATGTTCTGCATGAAACGATGCGCGAGGTTTCACGATCCGTTCGCCGTGATACGCGGGATTGCCGCCGAAGAGGTCATTAAAGCGTCTGACCATGCTCAGACATTCCGACTCTGAGCCGCCGAAAGGTAGGTTGCATCCCTCATCGCTGGCGGCCAGCTGCCGGTGGGCGTACATCAGGAGGGCTGAGGCTAGGCGGCTATGTGGGTATATTTCGAGGATCCCGCTTGGCGGCGTGTGTTGCGCGGCGGCGTCCATGGCTTCTCGGATCTGTTCAAAACGCCGACCGATGTCTGGCATTCGTTCTCCAAGAGGTATGGCAGCCACCAATCCCCGGTCTACTAATGGTATTTGGAAGCGATTTTCAAAGATCTGAACCGCTTGGCTGAGCAGACCAAGAAGGAACAGCAGCGCGCCAAGTCGCTGCCACCGACTGTGCGGCGGAGGGGCTTCCACGTAGCGGATCATGCACGGCACTGCCCACAGCACGGCGACGGTGCGCATGATGGTTGCGGCGTGAAAACCGGCATCGTTGGCGCCATGGCTAAAATTGCTGGAACTTAGCAACAAACACGGGACAGCAGGAGCAAGAAACAGTAGCCAAAGTAGACGCTCGTTGGCCGTCAGCAAGGCACGGCGGGGCCAGTCCTGGTGAAAACGATCCCAACCGATGAAGAGGATGGGCCCGAGATCGACGAGTAGAAAGAAGAGCATCAGGCCGATGCGCATCAGCTCAAAGGCAAGCTTGTAAAGCCTGGATTGATCCACATGGCTTTCGAAGTAGTAATGAAAGGCGATCTGGAGTGCCTGGTAATTGTGACGGACCCGGAGGTGGATGGGTGATTCTGTATTGGCCGGGGCACCGAGGCTGGAGTCGCGCATCGCTTGCACGAAGGGTAGCGTCAGCACACATGCGAGCACGCCGGCGAGAGCTATGGTTTCCACCATACCCCAGTCTCTGTGAAAGAGGGCATCGACCAGAACAAAGGCGCAAACCACAAGGGAGATGCCGGTGACAAACGTCGAAGTTCCCGCCGCTGCCGCGTAACAGGATGCCGCCAGCACGGCATGGACGAGACTCTTCCGGCGGCCAAGGCCCTTTGCTTTGACCACGAGCAGCAAGCCGGTTAGACATAACACCACGCCGGCAACGTGGTGCGGAGACCATATGAAGGCGTAAAGGAAACCGGGTGTGTGATCGAACAGGGCTAACTGCGGATCGGGACGGAAGCGGTGGTGGAAAAGGTCGAAAAGAAACACAAGTACGTCTAGATCCGTAACACACATGGCTAGACCGAGCATCATGGCTTGGCGACGCATCGGACTGGACGAGATCGGGAAAGAGCGAAGCATCAGCAGCAGTACAGCCACCTGCGCGAGCGCCGCGCCGACGCAACTGGCGGTGAGGGCAGATTGCGCGCCGATGCCGGTTAATAGGGCAATTTGCGCGCAAAGCACGTACCAATAGAAATAGGTGTGGAGTGGTGCCGTTTGTCCGTGGAAGGCAAACATGGGACTCGCCGGCCGGACGCCCCCACGCAGACAGGCATCCACCAGCTGAATGCGGATGCTCCAGTCCGTTTGCGAAGCGGCATTCTCGTAAAGTTTCCCGTTGATTTCTACCCCAAGTGGAGCCAGGATGCAGTAAAGCAAAAGTACTGCCAAAACTAGGACGCACCAGCGGGTATAGCGGTCCCAGGGTACTGCACCAGCAGAGTTGGTTCGTTGGTCCCGGACAAAGCATAGCAACGCCACCACGCCTGAAAGGAGAAACCCCCACATGACGCTACGTTGCGACATATTGATGTACGGATGAACGGACCAAAGAATAGAGAGGCCTGTCGAGAGAACCAAGGCCCACAGAAGCCGATACAGTAAGCTGAGGGAACGGAAGCTTAGGATGTTTGACAACGATCCTGCAACATACCCCGGCGCCAAAAAATACAGTGGTAACACGGACGTGCCAAGGCAGTTCTGGAGCAACTGCCTACAGGTGTAGCCCATGGCCGAACGACTTCCTCAGATAGAATTGGCGGAACTAGAATTGCTCGGCCTGAGCATAGCACCGAGCAGGGCACGTTCGCAGCGGCTCGGTACAGGCGGAGTCTGCTGAACCCGAATACTTACTCCGACCGCTTGCTGAACCGTGGATGCTGCACACCAATCGTCCTGTTGCGACGGTTCAGCCAAAAGCCACGGGATCATGCCTCAAGGACGAGGTGAGCGCTAACGTGTGCCACAATTGCCAGACTATGCTTGAACCCGCTTTTGGCGCACTCACGCGATGGGGCGGATCGACGTATGTCCGATTTTCGCTGCTGGCGCTGAGCTCCATCTTCTTTCTCGTGG
>CALMVL010000287.1 GCA_937873265.1 uncultured Granulicella sp. | reverse complement strand
GGCGAGTTTCGCCAGCGTCGGGGGAAAGAACACGAACGGTTCGTTCGCAAGCGCCTCGGGCCGGATCCGCTTCTCCCTGGCAAGCGGGTGTCCCTTCGCTAGGATGGCGACGTAAGGCTCGCGGAGGAGGTTCCGGATCGTCAGCCCATACGCAGCTTCCGCGTCGCGCATGAAACAGATGTCCAACATGCCTTCGCTCAGCTGACGTTTTTGATCGTTTACGTGGAGTTCTCGCAGTTCCAGGGCGACGTCGGGGTACGCTCTCCGGAACTCCCCAATGGGAATCGAGATGCGATTCATCATAGATGAACCACAAAAGCCGATGACAAGATTCCCGGCTTCGCCTTTGCCGATCTTCCGCGCAGTATCGATTGTTGTGTTGAGATTTTCCTCCAGACTTGCCGCCCGCCGCTGCAGGAAGGCACCCGTCGGCGTGAGCTCGACTCCCCTGGAATGCCGTGTAAAGAGGGGATGCCCCACAATGCGTTCGATACGGCCGATCTGTTGGCTCAGATTGGGCTGGGCCATGCCCAGCTTGTTTGCAGCGCGGCCCACGTGGAGCGTTTCAGCAACGGCCGAGAAGAGTCGAAGGTGCCGCATTTCCAACTGAGCATTCATCACTCTGATCATATCGGAATGGCGTCTTTCCATATTGGACACACACGCTGCTTGCAACTACTTTGTGAGAGGAGTTATCGCGGAGCGGTCTCGAAGTCCCGCCCGTTGAACGCCACGAGGAACGACCTCCACATAAAAGCGAGCGATGATTATGGCAAGCAACTTAGGAGTGGGCATCATAGGTGCAAGTGCAGACCGCGGATGGGCGAAAATGTCCCACGTACCCGCGGTGCAGGGGCTTGCTGGTTTGGAACTGGCGGCCGTAGCGTCAGGCAGCCAGGCAAAGGCAGAGGAAGCCGCACAAGCTTTCGGAGCCAAGACTGGCTATGCGGAAGGCAAAGACCTGATCAGGGATCCTGCCGTCGACATCGTAACCATCGCCGTCAAAGTACCCGATCATCGGGAGTTGGTGCTCGCGGCACTCGAAGCCGGAAAGCACATTTATTGCGAGTGGCCGCTGGGCCGCAACCTCGCTGAGACAAAGGAGCTGGCAGCCGCTGCCAGGGCGGCGGGAGTCCATGCCATCATCGGCCTGCAGACTCGCCTGAATCCGGCTATGCTGCGGGCTCGCGCATTGATCTCATCCGGGGCGATTGGTCGTCCGCTGGCAGCTCGCGTCTTCTCCAGCACCGTGGCTTTCGGACCGAAGGTGGAGGCCGCAATGAGCTTCGGCGAAGATCCCGCGAATGGTGTCACGCTTCTGACGATTCAGGGAGCCCACACGCTGGATTTTGCCATTGCCGTCCTTGGTCCGTTTGCTGACCTGACCGCCCTGACAACGACGCAGTACCCGCAGGTTACGGTCGGCGATTTGAAAACAGTACAGGCAAGGTCGACACCCGACCACCTACTCGCCCAGGTTCGCTTCGGTGCCGGTACAGCGTTGTCTGTAGAAGTAGCCGGTGGTCAGCCGCCCGACTCAACCCCGTTTCGCATGGAGGTTGACGGCGAAAAGGGAAACATCCGCATCGACGGAGGCGCGGCGCGAGGCTTCCAGTCAGGAAAGCTCACGGTCAGCTTGCTAGGCGAACCTGAACCGCTCGATGAAGGCGAGGTTGGCGCGATGCCGGCAGAAGCTGCCAATGTCGCCGGTATGTACGCAGCCCTGCGAGACGACATCCTCACAGGCAAGTCGACTGTCCCAGACTTCGAACACGCGGAGCGGTTAGCCCGGCTGATCGAAGACGTCGCGGCCTCGTCCGCG
>CALMVL010000286.1 GCA_937873265.1 uncultured Granulicella sp. | reverse complement strand
TTGGAGCTGACGAAGGGATTTGAACCCCCGACCCTCTGATTACAAATCAGATGCTCTACCAGCTGAGCTACGCCAGCCCACTTCCGTGCGCGAGCCCCTGCCCCACAGCACATGGCTAAGCTCTCGCGAACGCCAGAAGTGCGCTGCGCAGGACGCGCCACAGACCTAAAAGTAGCACAGCGAGACGACGGCGGCAACGCTCCTCCGTCCAACGCATGACGGCAGCCGGACGGGGGCTGGAGACTGCCTGTGCGAAGCTGGCTGACGGAGCCGCGCAGCACCGCCCCAAAGCCCCCCTCAGGAGACGACCTTGACACGACCTTTCCTTCCCGCTCTGGTATGTGGCCTGGCGCTTGCCGTTCTTCTTCCTGCGGCGAAGGCGCAGATGCAGGAGGGATCGGTCGAGGGTCCTCTGAACGTACCAAAGACGGCCAAACAGGCGGCACTGGACAACGATGCGATCGTGCGGATGACCAAGGCCGGCCTGGATGACGCTCTTATCCTGCAAACCGTTCGGAGCCAGCCAGGTCAGTACCGAACCGGACCCGACGACCTGATCGCGCTCAAGACTGCTGGGGTGTCGCCGGCGGTGCTTTCGGCGATGATGGCGCACAACTCCGGCATCGCCGAGCGCGCGGCGGAAAATCCCGTCAACGTCGTCCCGCTCTCGCCCGATGTGGATGAGAATGGTGTGTATCACAAGGATCACGACGGCAAGTGGGAGATGATCGACCCCGAGCTGGTGCACTATAAATCCGGCGGCTGGCTCAAGAGCACGGCAACCCACAACATCGTCAAAAAGGATCGCAACGGCGAGGTCTCCGGCGGCGAGTCGAAGCTGGTTCTCCGGCCGGGCGACGATCTGCTCATTCTCGCTCCGGCCAACACGGACCCGATCGAGTACCAGCTGCTGCGCTTCCGGCTGCACAGCAGCAGCCGGGAGTTCCGGGCCTCGACCGGTGGTGTCTTCACCTCGCGCGACAGCACCGACCGCGACAAGGTGGAGATCGCACCGAAGCGGGTCGCGCTGCGGGTGTACCGATTCACCATTCCCGCCGACATTGGCGGGGGAGAGTACGGTGTGCTTCCGCCGGGGTCTGCCAGCACGCCGGGCATCGCCTTCGCCGGCAAGATCTATACCTTCGCCATCACGGAGCAGAAGTAGGCGCAACCGTCTCGGGACGCGTGTGGCCTGCTTGCATCTAGGGTGCTCGCCTCCGGCTCAGCCGCGGCGCTTTGCCGTAGCATGAGAAGCACGATGCGGAGAGCAAGACAGTATTCGCTGCTGCTGGTGCTTGTTCTCATCGCGGCGCTGGCGGTGACCGTCTGGCTGCGCAAGCAGGCCCCACCGGAGGTCGCGCGGCTGCTGCCCGAGTCCGACGCAATTGTGTACCTGAACCTGAAGCCGCTGCGCGCCGCGACGCACCTCGACAGGGTAGCCGTGACGCGCGCTCCCGAGTACCAGCAGTTTGTCGACGCCACCGGAATTGTGCCGGAGCGCGACCTCGACGAGGCCGCTTTCGCCCTGCACCAGACCGACGATCCGAACGGACCGAACGGGCCGGTTGCGTACTCGGAGGTCTTCGCCGGAACGTTCGATGGGGAGCGGCTGCGCCGGTATCTTCATTCCTTGGCGAGCGCCGAAGAGAGCTACGCCGGCCACCAGATCTACACCATTACGATCGGCGATCCTTCGGTGAAGTCGACTCGTCCGCTGCGGGTCACGCAGCTCGGCTACGACATGGTGGCCGCCTCCAACATGCCCACGGCGGAACAGATCCACCTGATGCTGGACCGATACCGGACCTCTGCGGCGCCGTTCTCCGGGTCGTCGCTGCTGGCCGTGCGCTATCGCGATGTACCGCTCTTCTCGAGCGCCTGGGGCATTGGCCATATCGGGCTGCCCCTCTCAGAGAACGGCCATGTGACGATCTTCGGGCTCCAGCTGCCGATCCCGGAAGACACGACCTTTGTCGCCAGCCTTCGCTATACGGGCGCGCTGCGGCTGCGTGTGGAGCAGATCGCCCCCACCGAAGCGGATGCGGCACAGGCGACGCAGGTTCTGACTACGATCACAGGGCTGGTGCGCTCGATCGAGACCGCGCAGCCGAGAGAGACCGACGATGCTGACATGAAGCGGGTGCTGGACTCCTTGCGTGTCGAGCAGCACAGGGATCGAGCCGTCGTGACCGCAGTTGTCCCCATGGAGGTTCTCCGACGACTTACCTCGGTCAAGACAGCCCGGTAGCTGGTAGCGCATCCCGCGATGCTCCTCAGTTTAAGCATCTAATCCACTGGCACGTTGGGAGACATCACACATGAAGACATCGAAGGCGGGATTGGGCAAAGTGAGCCTCTTGCTGATGGGCGCGGCCATCGGCTCAACCCCATGCGCACTGGCCCAGAGCGGACAGGTGATTACGGGCCCGGCGGCATTTACCGACTACTCGCAGGAACACCCTGGCGTGACACGCAAAATCACCGTGGCAGATCTTCCGAAGCCCATGGAGGACACCTCAGTCGACAACGGGCCCACTGTTGTCGACCGGCCCGAAGGCGCGACGCCGCAGGCCCCGGCCGGCTTCAAAGTTGATCTCTATGCTCAGGGTTTCCAGAGCCCTCGCCTGATCCGCACAGCCCCGAACGGCGACCTGTTCGTGGCCGACTCGTACGGAGACAAGATCTGGGCGCTGCGCGGCGTTGGGCCGGACGGCAAGGTAAAACAGAAGGAACTGTACGCCACCATGGTCGATCCGAACGGCAAATCGCTGCCGTTTGGAATTAATTTCTACCCTGCTGGCAACCCGAAGTGGCTCTACGTGGCGAATACCGTCAATGTCGTCCGGTTCCCGTACAAAGCCGGCGATCTCCATGCAAGTGGCGCGCCGGAGGTTGTCGTCAAAGAACTGCCCGGCTTCGCGCAGTTGCGCGGTGGCGGCCATTGGACGCGCGACGTCGTTTTCTCGAAGGACGGCACGCACATGTTCATCTCTGTCGGATCCGCGTCGAACGTCGACGACGCGGATAACAATCCGCGGGAGTTCCATCGCGCCGATGTCCTTGAGTACACGCCCGAGGGCAAATTCCTAAAGGTCTATGCGAGCGGCATCCGCAACTGCGTCGGCGAGGCGATCAATCCCACCACCGGGCAGCTCTGGTGTTCGACCAATGAGCGCGACAAACTGGGGGACAATCTTGTTCCGGACTACATCACCAGCGTGAAAGAAGACGGCTTTTATGGCTGGCCGTGGTACTACATGGGCGGCCATCAGGATCCCCGGCACGAGGGCAAGCACCCCGAACTCCAGACCAAGGTCCTTACGCCGGATGTGCTGCTGCAGCCGCACTTTGCCTCGTTAGAAATGACCTTCTATGAGGGATCGGAGTTCCCCTCCGACTACAAGGGCGACATCTTCGCGGCCGAGCACGGCAGTTGGAACAAAGCCAAGCGCGCCGGCTATGAGGTGATTCGCGTCCCCATGAAGGACGGCCATGCCCTTGGCGAGTATCAGGACTTCCTCACCGGCTTTGTCACCGCCGACGGCAAGGTCTGGGGACGGCCGGTCGGCGTCACCGTGGCCAACGATGGATCCCTGTTCGTGACAGACGATGGTTCAAAAAGTATCTGGCACGTCAGCTACACTGGCGCTTCGGCCAGCAACGCCAGTGCGTCGAACGTGGTTGCGGTCGGCGTCCCGGTCCAGCCATAGAAACCTGAAAGCTCACACGGAAAGGGCGCTCTCTCTGAGCGCCCTTTCCCGTGCTTCTGCTTCCCTCATAATTTGAGCAGCTTCGCTGCGTTCCCGTAAACAAGCGCGGTGCGCTCCTCGTCATTCAGGTCGAGCGATCCGAGAAAGTCGCTCCCCCGCGTGGTAGGGCTGAAGGGATAATCGACCGAGTACATCATTCGCTCGAGCCCAAGGACCTCCCTCGCGCACGCAAACGGTGGCCGAGTGAAGTAACCGCTTGTGGTGATGTGGACGTTGCTCTGAAAGTAGTCGGCGACCTTTTGCCGTAGGTTGGGCACAGCGTGGGACAGGATGCCGCTCGACCGCGCCAGCGCATACGGCACTCCCTCCCCCATGTGGCCAATGATGACCTGGAGCTTCGGGAATCGATCGAACAGGCCGGAGACGATCAGCCGCAGAATGTGCAATCCATTCTCGGCGTGCCAACCCCAGCCCGCAATCGAGAGCAGGTGGCCAGCTTCGCCCGGAAGCCCCGAAAAGTACACGTCCGCCACCGGCTTGGGCGGAGGCGCGGGGTGTAGGTACACCGGAATGCCGAGCGCATTCGCCGCCTCCCAGACAGGAACGAACTCCGGCGCGTCCAGAAACTTGCCATCGATTGTGCCGTCGACCAGCCATCCCTTGAAGCCAAGCGTGGTCACGCATCGTTCGAGCTCCTTCGCGGCGCTCGGCGGATCCTTAAGAGCGAGCGTTGCGAAGCCGGCGAAGCGGTCCGGATGCTCCTGCACGGCTGCCTGCAGCTCGTCGTTCACCCCGGCAATGATCGGCGTGGCGGAAGCTGCGTCGAGCTTATCGATGCCGAGAGCCGCGAGCGAGAGCACCTGCACCGAGATGCCGGCCTCGTCCATCGCAGCAATCCGGTCATCACCCAGATCAAGCAGTTTGCCCTGCATCTGCTGCAGGTCGGGCGGCGTGCCTTGCCCGTAGGCTCCGGTTGCTTTCAGGAAATCCTGCGTAACGAAGTGTTCTTCAAGCGTAATGGTGCGCATAGCGTATTGGACGTACCCGGACGCGGCCGAGTTCCCTGCCCTATACCGTTATCCCCTCGATCAGGCGGTATGGTCAGGCAGCGTGGCCTGTTCGCCTTTCATCTCCAGCAGCAGCGATTCGATCTGCTGCTCGCGTTCGAGCATTGCGAACCGATCCTCGAGCGAATCGACGGCCGAGAGCGCGTGCGCGGCCAGATTGGCCGACTGCTGCGAATCAATCTGTGCCTGCATGCGCTGCATCGACGCGGAGCCGCGATCCGCGGTCAGCGCCGTCGCCGCTCCGTTCACCTTGGCGGCCGCGCGGGCGCGGCGGTGCTGCGCGATCAGCAGATCGCAGCGGGAGCGCGTTTCGGTCAGTTTGGCCTGGAGCTTCGAGAAGGTCGTCCGCAACAGGTCCGCCTCGGTCCGCTGATCCTCAAGCTGCTGCGCAAACCCTTCGGCCAACTGCGCGTGGCTGAGCGAACGATCAAGCGCGGCGCGAGCGAGATCGTCCTGACCCTTCCCCACTGCGAGCTGTGCTTTCGAGCGCCAGCTCTGCACGGCGTCGTCGTGCTCGGATTTCTTTTTTTCCAGCAGATGCTGGTCGGCGATCGCAATCGCAACCTGCGTCTTCACCTGCAGGAGCTGGTTTTCCATGTCAAGCACAAGCTGCTTGAGCATCTTTTCCGGATCTTCAGCGCGGTCCATGAGGTCGTTGAGGTTGGCGCGAAGCAGGGTGGAAACGCGATCGAGGAGAGCCATACGATTTGTACTCCTTTGTGTTACATAGCAAGCTGAGCGGCGATCCCCGCTTCTCCGCGAATCGACTGCGCAGGCACGGGGTACGCCTTTGGAAGAAAGAAGCTAGTGCTTGGTTCCATCGCCGTTGGTGGAGCGAGGAGCCATCTGCTTGATGTTGGACATGAGGTCGTTCATCTTCATGCCGCTCAGCGCTTCAAACAACGCCGGCACCTGCGCGGCAATCTCCGTCATCTCGCCCGTGAGCTTGTTGGCGCCGACGTTGCCGTCCTTGCCGGTCGAGACGATGGTGATCTTGTCCACCTTGGACAGCGGCTCGCTCATCGCGCGGACCACGTCCGCCATGTTGGTGATGAGCTTGTCGACGACGGCTGCCTGCGACCATTCCTGGTAGGCCTCGGCCTTGACATTCATCGCCTTGGCCTCGGCCTCGCCCTTCTGGAAGATGATGGCCGCCTCGGCCTCGCCCTGGACGCGGATCGCGGAAGCGCGTCCCTCCGCCTCGGCCATCAGACGCGAGCGTTCGGCGTTGGCCATGTTTTCGATGCGCTGCTTGTCCACTTCGGAGCGCTTCAAGATGGTGGCGATCAGCTCCTTCTCGTTGCGCAGGATCTCGGCGTCCTGCACCTTCACCTGGCCTTCCTTCTCGATCTGCTGCACCTTGACCTGCTCGGCAATCACGCGCTGCTGCATGACGTTGGTCTGCAGCTCGTAGGCCTTGTCGGCCTGCGCCTCCTGCCGGCGCGCGGACTCGGTGAACTGGGCCTTTTGGATGTCGAGGTCGCGCTGCGCCTCGGCTTGCTTGGCGAGCGAAGCTGTCTCGGCGATGACGCGATCCTGGTCGGACGCGGCCTTCGCGATGGCGGCTTCGCGCAGGGCATTCGCCCGGCGTATGGCGGTATCCCGCTCGGCCTCGGCGGAGGCAATCTCGGCGTCCCGCCGGATGCGCGCAATGTCCGGCCGGCCCATGTTGGTGATGTACTCGTTCTTATCGCGCACCTCGCGGATCGTGAAGCTCACGACTTCGAGCCCCATCTTCGACATGTCGTCGGCACAGGTGGCGCGCATGCGCTCGGCCACCATCTCGGGCTCTTTGACGATCTGCTCGACGGTGAGCTGGCCGATGATGCCGCGCAAATGACCCTCCATCACCAGGCGAATCAACCCCTCTCGCTGGTCGGGCGTCTTGGTCAGGAACTGTTCGGCCGCGGTAAGGATGGATTCCTGGTCGGAACGGACCTTGATCTGCGCGACTGCCTCAACGGTCACCGCGACGCCCTGCTTGGTGTAAAGATCCTGCTGCGGCGCGACGTCGAAGCTCATCAGTTCGAGCGAGAGCTCGCGAGCGTGTTCGACCACCGGAAAGATCACGGTCCCGTGGCCCTTGATGACGCGCGGACCGCGGAAGCCGTAGACGATCAGCGCCTCATTTGGGCCGGCTTTGCGAAACATCCGCGCCAGCATGGAGAGGATAAACAGGGTTGCGAGGACCGTGAGTCCTACGATCACAACGACGGAGTTCGACATGATTCCTTCTTTCGTTCGGTTCCAGAAGAGATACAGACGCCGCAACATTCTGCCGGCTCAGGGGGCGTGGCCCAGCCCTCAACTCTTTGTGCGCGACGAGATCTCGCTCGCGTGGATGTCCACGGCGCCCTCGAACTCGTCCCACCGGCGGACATACGCGACGCCGTGCTCGTATCGCATGACAATGACCTCGGTGTCGCGACTGATCGGCGCTCCGTTCTCCGAACGCGCCGGAGCGGAGCGGCGAGCGCCGAGCTGCGTGAAGAGGATTTCACCCGTCGTGCCGGGCGAAAGCGGGCCGGAGACGCGGCCGAGAACGCCGACGGTGGCGGTCTCCTCAGCCGATAGCGGGCGCTCGTGCGCGAGCAGGACCGAGCTGAGGAACCAGGAGACAAGGCCGGCTCCGGCGAGACCGCTCACCGTGGCAAAAAGCAACACGATCAGAAGGGTGAAGCTGCCGTGCGTCCGCAGCAGATACCCGGTTCCGCCAAACCAGCACAGAAACGCGGTCAGCGTGAATCCGTTCACGCGCGAGATGCCTGCGCCCCCGTGCGGCGTGCCGACGCGCGGAGCCGCAACGTGACCGTGACCGCCGAGGTGAATGTGGCTGTGGTGTCCGCCGGTGAGCACTGAGGCGACGCACAGACACAGACCAACGGAAAAGCAAGCCAGGTAAAAGACTTCCCAGGTCATACGTTTGTTCCTTCCTTCGACGCCGCCGCCCGGACGAGCTGCTCGTGGGAAGAGAGCTCGTTCTCCCCGGATGCGGCGATACGGATGCCGTTGCCGCGGGCCGATGCGGCGGCGGCCCTGCCTTCCGCAGATCCGGGTTTTGGTCCGGATGTGGGCCGGAGAACCTCTCGCAGTCGATGCACCAGATCCGGCGTGTCCAGAAGCGACTCGAGCAGAAGCAGGCACTCGCGGGAGTCGCCATGCAGTGCGATGGCGCGAAGTGCTCGGCAGAGCTCCGGATCGCGGTGGAAGCGATCCGATCCGGCGATGAGCCACAGATCCAGTTTGGTTTCGATCCCCGGCAGTCGGGCTTGCCCACCGATCGTGCGCAGGTCCGAGAGGAGCTCGGCGTGGTACCCTTCCGGATCTTCCACCAGATATCCGGGATGCACCTTGAAGAACTTCGCCAGCAGAAGGCGCGTGGTGTTGGTGAGGTGCGGCCGCGCTCCGGACTCGATCTGCGACAGGTAGCTCTGGCTGATGGGCCTGTGCATCTCGTCGGCGATGGCGCGGACGAGCTCGCTCTGCGTCATTGCGCGACCGAGGCCGCGGAGGCTGCCTTCCACTTCCCGGAGGTACTTGAGTTTGTCGGCGAGCCGCATCCCTTATCACCAATTGCGATTATCTTATTGCATATTGCGATGCCTTGCAAGGGGAAAGTAGCGGAGGCTTTCGGTCGCTGCCGTTTGCGTTTCGTAGCCCGTTTCTAACGCGAGGCGACGACGGTCCCGCCGAGGTTGCCGAAGGTGTTCTGGAGGTACTTGTGCGGGTTTACGGCGATGTCGCGGATACGGACCTCGTAGTGGACGTGGTTGCCGGTGGTTCGGCCGGAGTGGCCGACGTAGCCGATGATCTCGCCACGGAAGACGGTCTGGCCGGCGATGACATTGAAGCCGGACATGTGGCCGTAGAGTGTTTTGACATCGTGGCCGTGATCGATGATGACCTCGCGGCCATAGCCGTTGCCCAGGCCGGCACTCACGACCGTTCCATCGGCGGTGGCGTGGATGGGCGTTCCGAGCGGCGCGCCGATGTCCACGCCCTTGTGGAACTCACCCTCGCCGGTGCCGAGGACGGGATCTTCGCGTTGGCCGAAGCCGGAGGTAATTGGGCCAAGAACGGGCCAAAGGTTGGGGCCGAAGGCGGAGTCGAGCGTAGGAACGCGGGTGAGGCTGGTGTCGGCGGTGATGCCGAGCGGTGTGTCGGCCGAGGGAAGGAAGCGCGTCGCTCCGCCGGTGAGGGCGGAGGTGCGCAGGGCGTAGAAGGTGTCGAGCGATTTGTAGTAGCTGGCGTTTGAGAAGGAGTTGCTGTCCGGTGCGAGCGGAGCGGTGGCGACGGCTCCGGCGGACTGAGCGGCGACGGCTTTGCCATGGCGGCCGACGTGGACCGACGGGATGGCGAGTTTGGAAGCGGTCATGCCGTAGAGAGCGGAGATTTCGGTGGCAAGCGAGCCGAGCGATGCGGCCTGCACTTCGCGGTCGTGCGCGGTTTTTTCGAGGTGGGCGTAGTCGGTCTGGAGCCGGTTGTGATCCTGGCGGAGCTGGTTGAAGCGCTCTGTTTTGACCAGCATGCGGGTGTACGAGCCTGCCAGGCCGGTGATGGTAAACAGGCCGACCACCGCCGCCGCCGCGAGGGTGTACGCGTAGTGGAGGGGGACAGAGGTCTTGTTGAGGGTGCCATCCGCGTCGCGACTGACCAGCATGATGTAGTAACGCTTGCGCAAACGAGGGACCTTGGCCTGGGATTTGCCGCGCAGACGGAGGCGGCTTCGGTACTTAAGATGCATGGCGATCCCCGATCGCCATCGTGGGCGCCGATCTGCTTCGGCGATTCCGAAAGTATCTTAACAAAGTGGATATCGAGTTGCAACGATCTCAGGTTGTCTCCTGAGGCTCGCCAGAGCCCCCACCCCCCCTGGTTAGGGGGCCTAACTCTTCTATTTACAGTGAGATAGGAAATCAGACCCCGGGTAAGTGTCACATAACATGGAACTTGCGGCTATATACTTGATTTCGCTCAAGATAGGGTTCCGGGTTAGAGGTCCCGCGGAGCTTTGTTGATTCGCCTTGTCTTTATCGTAGCGGACCGGACGAGAAAGTACGCCACGCGCACCGGGTCGGTATGGTCTTTGTTTGTGACAGATGTGCTTGAGGAGGGTGTCTGGGAAGAGAAGGTTTAGGCGAACTGGCGCTTATCGAAGGAATCCGCCGCAGGTTTGCCGGGGTGGAGGGCCGGAGTGGGACCGTGGCGCTGGGAATGGGTGACGATTGCGCCGTGCTGCGGCCGCCACCGGGAGCGGAGGTGCTGGTGACGACGGATCTGTTGCTGGAAGGCCGGCACTTTCGGCGGGATACACATACGGCGGAGTCGGCGGGGCACCGGTGCCTGGCGCGCGGGTTGAGCGACATTGCGGCGATGGGGGGGAGGCCGATGGCGGCGTTTCTGTCGCTGGCGCTGCCCGGTGCGATGCTGCGGGACGAGGCTGGGAGGGCGTGGGTGGATGGGTTTCTGG
>CALMVL010000285.1:10468-12145 GCA_937873265.1 uncultured Granulicella sp. | reverse complement strand
CATCCCCCCTCCAAACCTCCACCCCACCACAGTCGCCGCCCAAAGTCCAGCGGTTGACATGCAGCGAAACGCATCATCTCCCGAGCGTCTTCGCATCAAACCCCTCGCGAACCAACGACAGCGAGGTCCTACCTCCGCAAACAGACTTCCGCGGCGTGCTCCGTCCTTGCTGCTAAACTCCGGGTGATGTAAGTGGATCCCTCTGTAACCCGAGTCCGTCCCATGGCAAATCTTCCGCTGGTCTTCACCATCTACATCGCCGCCCCCATCGAACAAGTCTGGGACGGCTTCGTCTCCAAACAAGCAAATAAGACCATCTTCATGGGCGCCGACTTCGACGTGCAGCTGCAGCCCGGCGGCTCCATGACCTGGTCCGGTCCAGCCAAGGACGGCAAGCCCATGCGATACGTCACGGGGCGCATCCTTCAGGCCAACGCCCCCACCCTGCTCGAATACAACTTCGGCATGGGCATGGGCGAATCCATGTCCCACGTCCGCATCGAACTCACCCCCGAGTCCGAAGCCGTCAAGGTCGTCCTTACCAACGACGGCTTCGCCGACAACGATTCAACCTACGCCCAGAACGCAGACGGTTGGCCACGCATCCTCTCGCGCCTCAAAACCCTGCTCGAAACCGGCAAAACCTTCCGCCCACATTAGCTCCAAGTCGCCGCCGTCACACACTGCTCGCCCAACACACGGCAGCGGAGGCCATCAGAAAAGCAGCGGGAGCCGTCTCCGGTGGTCTGTCGCACGACTCCCCGCCACCTCTCAGAAGTTCTGAGAATCAATCGTCGTATCGATCCGGACCCTCTCTCCCGTCACCGTTCCCTTGTACGCACCCTGCGAAGCATGCGTCTTCGGATCAAAGGCTTCAATCGAAAACGTGCCGGAAAAGCTGTTCCGTTCACGGTCCACGGTCACCAGTTCCTTGAATTGATACACACTGGTCAGGTTCACGCCATCCCCGTAACCCAGCGCAAAGTGGTTAAGCCGGTACGTAGAGCGGCCCACCTTCTCCCAAACCCCCTGGCATACGGCTCCGCTCGAAGGGGACCGCGTCGAGTTCAGAAACTCCGTATGGTCGCTGTGCCACACAGAGTATCCCTTGTCCGAGTACTTATCGGCTGGATCTTCAAAATCCATCTTCCAAAGCCCCACAATCGGCTCCAACCCATACTCGCCACGATCTTCCTCCCCAATCGCCTCGGGCTCCTGCGCCGCCGCCGTCAGATGGAACAATCCGCCGCCACCACCTCGGTACACCGGGAACGACACATGTTTCGCCACGCCTCCGCACTGCGCGGAAGCCTGGACCTGGAACAGCAGGGAAGCCACCAACAAACCAAAAAAACTGAACGGCAGACACATGCGCTTCATACAAATCTCCTGGCCGGCAGTTGCCGACCTGGCGAACCCTAGCAGCCCCTCCCCCTTCATTGCCATGAGTTGTGCCTGAGAACATCCTCATCCGACCTGAGGAAACAAGCGCCTTGATTACTTAGGTTTAACCGGGCAATGTCGTCCGCAAATTCTCGCCACGCGCACGCCCACCCGCGTTTTGCCCGGGTATAAGCTGTCTCGTATGTGGAAGGGGAGCCAACTCGTGGCGGCGCGACTGGTTCGCTTCGACGACTTCGAACTGCGTCCCGACGAAGCTGCCCTGTTGCACAAAGG
>CALMVL010000285.1:0-10368 GCA_937873265.1 uncultured Granulicella sp. | reverse complement strand
TTCGCTTCGACGACTTCGAACTGCGTCCCGACGAAGCTGCCCTGTTGCACAAAGGCCGCAAACTGAAACTTCCGCCATGCAGTACAAAGGCGTACGCCGTCCGTTGCCGGAGATCGCCCGCGAGCTCGGCGCCGACGCCGTCGTTGAAGGATCCCTCGCCCGCGACAAAACCCGCATGCACGTGACGCTGCAATTGATCCGCGCCGACACCGACTCCCATCTCTGGGCGGAAAGCTACGATCGCGACGCCAACGACGCCACCGTCTCCGACACCGCCGCTCGCTCCATTGCCGCCCGACTCAACAGCGCGGCGATCTCCCCGGCCCCGGAGCGCTACATCGCTCCCGCAGCCCACGAGGCCTACCTCCGTGGACGCTATCTCTGGCCAACCTTCCGCATGGAAGAATCTGGCGCATACTTTCGCAAGGCAACAGACATTCAGCCCGACTACGCCGAAGCCTGGGCGGGCTTGGCGAACTTCTATGGCGAGGGCATCGCGGCCGGTGTTCTCGACCCTCGCACCAACATCCGCCTCGAAGAAGAGGCCGCGGCACATGCCCTGGCCCTCGCTCCCAACCTCGCCATGTCCCACCAGGCGATGAGCGCAGCCTATCTGATCGACCGTTGGGATCCAAAAAGCGCCGACCGCGAGGTGCTACAGGCCATTCAACTCGATCCGAACGATGCAGAATCCCTCTACCTCCGTGGATGCGTGCTGGGAGTCGTCGGTCGATTTTCGGAAGCGATCCAGGTGGAGAAAAAGTCGATGGAGATCGACCCCTTCGAGCGACCCGACGAGCTTGCCTCCATGTATCTCGAGGCCCGCATGTACGACGAAGCGCTTGCCGACATCCGTCTGCGAATGAAAGCCGCTCCCAACGACCCAAGTCTGCTCTACACGACCGCAGAGGTGTGGCGATCCAAGGGCAACTACAAGGAATACATGGAGTCGTGGGCGAAGTGGCACATCGTCACGGGCGATTCACCATCGGCGATCGCACTGCGTCGCGCCTACGAGCGCGGAGGCCCACGCGGTCTTCTGCAATGGCAGCTCAATCGACGTCTGCAACAGGCCAAACAACGCTATGTCTCTCCCGTGGAACTCGCCTCCTACTATGCCCAGCTCGGCGACCGGGATCACACGCTGGCCCTGCTCGAAGAAGGCCTCCAGCAGCACTCAACCAACATCCTCTGGATCTCCGACGACCCCGCCTACGACTTCCTTCACGCCGACAGCCGCTACCAGTCCATCGTCCGCAGCCTTCCCCGGTCCCTCTCCATGTAAGATTGCCAACTCCCTCGAAGCAGGACCCTCCCAGTACCGGACGCCTCGCGCCCGTACCCCGCGCAGAGCCATCCAATCATGGCCGCTGCAAACAAAGTCCCTCGCCTCGCATTAAGATAAAAGCAGACTGCCATGGCCAACTCCCAGCCCAAAGCCCTCTTCTGCCCCACCTGCCGCAAAGTCGTCCTCGCCACCGACGAAGACTTCCCCTTCTGCTCCGACCGCTGCCGCCTCGTCGACCTCGGCAAGTGGGCCTCCGGCGACTACAAAATCTCCTCCCCCATCCTCGACCCCGACCTCCTCGAAGACCTCGAGCACGCCCAGCAACAGCAGCACCCGGTCGACGAGCAAAGATCCCGCTACAAGCATTAACCCGCTTTCCACAAGCAAGAGCGAATCAGCTCTGGTGGCCGGTCTGCCGTGGATCGTGCACGATTGGGCCCGGCGCCAGGGCAGCCGACGGCGGCGTGGGCCTCGGCAACCGCACGCTGCCGTCTACGCCGAATCGGGCGCATGTGCCGGCTACGACGGAGCCAAGCGGCGTAAAGGGGAGCAAGGTCCACATCACCGTCGACACGCGCCGGACCTGCTGGCGCTGGAGGGTCTTCGCGGCCTCCGAAGGTAACCGCGAACACGGCACCCGAGATTGCTAGCCAAATCGTCCCCGCGGCAACGACGACGTAGGTCCCTGAGGAGGGGGAGGCATGAGGCTCAACCGAAGGAGTTGGAAGGCGATCAACGTACCATGAGACGGTCGGGGGAAACGAGGACGCACCTACGCCTAAGGGTGTGCGTTCCGACACCCCATGTGTTGCTGACTTTGCTCTTAGGCGGCACTGATGCACGAAAGTCGTATCCAAAATCCCGAAACGGAAATCTAGTCTTGAGAGACAGTGTGCCTGAGCAGGCTCGCCTGTGTACTCATGAATCTGCTTTCTTACCTTTACGCCCACATGGCTGCGCCCTTGATCCAACTGATTCGCCTCGTGATCTGGCTCGTTCTCCTGTCGGCCGTGTTTGTCCCTTTGGAGCGGCTCTTTGGTCTTCGCCCACGTGAAATTTTCCGCAAGGGAGTTGGGACGGATCTGGTCTACTATTTCCTTTCGAGTCTGGCACCAGGCCTATGCATGAGCCTTCCCCTGGCGGCAGTTGCGTGGTCGGCGCATCGACTTTTGCCGGCGGGGTTTTTGGGAGCGGTCGCGCATTGGCCGTTGTCTTTCCGTATAGCGACTTCGCTTTTGCTGGGCGAGATTGGATTCTACTGGGGTCACCGTTGGAGTCACGAAATTCCCTGGCTGTGGCGATTTCATGCGGTGCATCATTCCCCAGAACATCTGGATTTTTTGGTGAACACACGCGCGCACCCCGTCGACATGGTCTTTACGCGCATGTGTGGTCTGGTGCCGCTGTATGTTCTCGGCCTAGGTGCGCCGGCGCGGGGCAGCGCTTCGCTCATTCCTGTGCTGATTGTGTTGGCGGGCACGGTACTTGGCTTCTTTATCCACGCAAACGTGCGTTGGCGTTTTGGCGCCCTGGAGCAGGTCATCGCGACGCCGGCGTTTCACCACTGGCATCACTCCAATGATGGTCCTGACGTGATCAATAAAAATTACGCCCCGATGTTGCCCGTGATTGATCGCCTCTTTGGAACGCTCCATCTGCCAGCGCGGGAGCAGACGCGGACGTACGGAATCGATCAGACCATCGGGCCGACGATCGTCTCGCAGCTGGTCGACCCCTTTCTGCCGGAACGCCGTTCGACAGAGCCGGCGGCAGACGAGACGGCGTAAGGAGCCGGTCAGGGCAGCTGAAATGTTGGAGGATGCCAAAGGTACTTCTCTTCCCTGTTTAGAGAAAGAGAGTTCCCGTCCTGGCTTGGTGCCGCCTGCTGAGCTGGCGAGAATGAGGCTTTTCGGACCTTTTTGGAAGGTGTTTTGAATGGACCCAAGATTGCTTGGTGAGAGGCATACGGTTGCACACGTAGAGCTTGTACCTGTTGCGCCTGCTTCGCTTAGGAAAAACTCTCTGCCAAGGATCTGTCCCATGTCTTTTATCAGCACAATTTCTCGGGTGGCCATGACCGCCCTTGCTCTCGCCGCCTCCCTAACTGTTAGCGCGTATGCTGACAACTTGGTTGTCAATGGCAACTTCGAAGTCACCGCGACCAATGCCTCGGCGCAACTGGGTACGAATGGTCAGCAGGTCGCAGGCTGGACCAGTCAAGGTTACAACTTTGTGTTTCTCACCGGGACGGCCGATACGACCGGAGCTACGGGCATCTACGGCAACCTGCAACTGTGGGGACCAGGGAATGGATCGGCCAACGGCCTTGGCTCGAGTCCTGCGGGCGGGAACTACATTGGCATGGACGGCGCGTTTGACCAGGGCCCGCTGCAGCAGACGATCTCCGGCCTGAAGCCCGGTGCGGCGACGACGGTTTCGTTCTGGTTCGCTGGAGCGCAGCAGTACAACTACACCGGCATCACTACCGAGCAGTTTGCGGTATCGTTGGGCAATCAGACCATCGACACGAATGTCGTGACGGATGCAAACCACGGGTTTACCGGGTGGGAGTACGAGACCATGACGTTCACGCCGACGAGCTCGAGCGAGGTTCTGTCATTTCTGGCGATCGGAACGCCTGGGGGAGAGCCGCCGTTCTCGCTGCTTGATGGCGTTTCCGTTTCGCAGACCCCCGAGCCGAGCGCGCTGACGCTGATGGGTACGGGTGTGCTGTCGATAAGTGGATTGCTTCGTCGACGGTTTTCGCAGTCGTCGTAACCACAGTGGGGAGTTCCGGGGCGCTACGATGACCGCAGCGCCCCTCTTCCTTTTGCTTGGCACATCCGGACTTGTCGTTAGATTGGAACGTACCGAGGATCTCGTGGCGGCTTCCCTGTTTTGCTGAGAGTTTCTTGCCCATCTTCTGGAAGTTCGTCAATGGGCATCAACACCTCTGACAAGAATCGGCTCTACTGGTCGCGACTTGGATTTCTGTGATTCCACGAAGCCCTGAAAACGTGACGCGCATTCGGTCTCTTCTTGAAGTAGCCGTTCGAGTCCCCCTGATCCAGTCGACACCAGGCAGAGTACGGAGATCCACAAGCCGCGGCATCGGTGCCTCTGGTCCGGAGGCGACGGCTCCCACCTTTTCCCCTGACGGGCAAACGCTCTGTTCCCCTGGCTGCGCCGGGCATTGGACGGACATTTCCCGTCGGGCAACATTGCCGAGGAGCCACAACGGGAACAAGAAACAACACCGTTCGGGAACCGAAGATTGAGGGCGGATTGGAAGGCGCGGTCTCGGTCGCTGAGATAAACAAACGCTTCTTGAAGAGTGCTTGCGTTTCCGTAACCTAAATGTACGCCGAATAGTATCTGCGTCAAGTATGTAGTTTTCCCTAAGTTGGTGAGGTTTTACGCCTTAAGACCTTCATCGCGGTACACACGTCTCTCAATAACAAGGACGGCCGCGGAAAGCGCGTGCTCACCCTTTGAGCAGTAATACACCGACGGGCGGAAAAGGCGGAAGCTATGTCACTGACTTAGATCGGTACCCGGAAGTCGCACTGGGCTGACTGTCTGGGACGGTTAGCCCGTCCGAGGCTGAATGAGGTCAACTTACGTAGCGGCGTTTGGGAGGACTTACCAATTACACTCTGATGAGGTAAACCCTTCAATTGGAGGCTGAGTGATCCGTCAAAGAAACGCATGGGATAGCGTCGCCGTGACCATGGTGTTCTTGCTTTTTACAAGTTTCTGCCTGATGTCTTCAGCACAGACATTCCCGCTTCGAGCGACCGAGACGACAGAGTCACAACCGACTGCGCCGAAACCACTACGTTCGTTCGACTCCTCTTTTATTGATCGCACGGTGGATCCATGCAACGATTTCTATAAATTTGCGTGTGGCAATTGGACAAGGGCCAACCCAGTGCCGGCCGATGAAGAAAGAGTATGGATCAGCGGCCAGATGAACGATCGCAACTTCTATCTTCTGTATGCCGAACTAAAACAGGCGTCCGTTTCACCGGCGACGCAGTTGCAGCGGCAATATGGAACGTTCTTCACAGCCTGCATGGATGCCGATCAAGCAAATACGCTGGGTAGAACTCCTCTTGCACTTACGATGACCGCCATTCAAGCGTTAGCAGATAAAAGAGACCTGGCTCGCTTTTTGGGCGATTCACGGTACCTCGGGCAGGGACTTTTCACGTTGACCGTGGAGCAGGACGAGAAGGACTCACAGAAGCAGCTTCCCACTCTGCGGCAGGCTGGCTTGACCCTTCCAACCCCGGAATATTACCTCTCCAACGACGAGCGACAAAGGGCCACACTCGTCCAGTACAGAAGCTATCTCGAGAGCGTCTTCCGACTACTGGGGGATGGGCCGGATCAAGCGCTTGTCGAGGCACAAAACGTGCTCGAAATAGAAACTGATCTGGCAAGAGGCTCGATGTCGAGATCGGATATGCGTGATCCTACCAAGATCTACCATCCGATGACCGTGGCTATGCTGCAGCGAATGGCCCCTGACTTTGATTGGAAGGTTTACTTCGCGGGCGTCGGTGCTCCGTCGTTCACGACGCTCAACGTAGAGCAGCCGATCTATATCGCAACGATGACGAAAGTCATTTCCTCGGAGCCGCTTCCGGCCCTGAAGAGCTACTTACGCGTCCACGCGGTCGACCCTGTGGCTCCCTATTTGTCCGCACCTTTCTCAAGGGCCTCTTTTCAGTTTTTCAACACGACGTTGCGGGGGCAGGAGGTGGAAGAGCCTCGGTGGAGACGCTGTACGGAGTTAAGCGATAAGGTGCTGAGTGACGCAGTTGGTCAAGACTGGGTTCGACAGAACTTCTCGCCGGAGAGCAAAGCTGCCGCGGCACAGATTATCGCGAACGTACGGAATGCTCTTCGCGAGGAGATCAAGAGCCTTCCATGGATGTCGGCCGAAGCCAGGCAGGAGGCGCTGCGTAAAGTCGATGCCATGCGCGAAAAGATAGGTTACCCAAGCCACTGGCGTGATTACTCGACCTTGAAGATGAGCCCTGCCGACTTCATCTCGGATCTTCACGGTGCGGAACTCCTGAACCAGCAGAATGAGCTCAGCCACATCAATAAGGCAGTGGACGAAGCACTCTTCTACTGGACTGCCCCCGAGGCAGACGCAAACTATAATGAGCATCTGAACGACATCGAGTTCCCTGCCGGCATTTTGCAATCTCCGCGGTACTCACCGTCGGCCGATCCCGCTGTGAACTATGGTGGCCTAGGTACCTTGGTCGGCCATGAGATGACGCATGGATTCGACGATACGGGCTCTCGCTATGATGAACAGGGCAATCTCAGGGAGTGGTTCACGCCCCGTGATCGCGCGGCCTTCAACCAAATGAATGCGTGCGAAGTGAAAGAGTACAGCACATTCGAGGTCATACCGGGGTTGAAACTGGATGGAGAATTGAGCGTCGGTGAAAATACTGCCGACAACGGTGGATTGAGAATCGCCTATCGAGCCTTTCAGAAGGTGCTCGCTCAGAACTCAGAAGCTGCTCAGGTTCGCAAGCTGGACGGGTACACCCCGGATCAGCGCTTCTTCATCGGCTTTGCGCAGAGCTGGTGTGAAACGCGAACCGAGCAATTCCAGCGCGTACGCGGCCAGACCGATCCCCATATCCCAGGAGAGTTCCGGGTGAACGGTACGGTGCAAAACTTCTCACCGTTTGGACAAACTTTTGGCTGCCACATCGGGCAGCCCATGATGCCTGCCGATGCATGCCATATCTGGTGAAGCATTGCATCGGCATCCAGAAAGTATGGTCCGCCGCGCGACTGCAAGGGGAGTTTTGGTCAAGAAGACCAGTCTGCCCAAACTCCCGCCAGCAAAGAATCAACCAGGATTACAAGTCCATAACAGGCTCTAGGCACTTGTGCTGATGTCTTTGTAGTCCTAGTTAAAGGGGCTACGAAATGCAAGGCACTTGGTTCGAGGTCGATCATGCTGGCCTGACAAAAGCAAACCGGCATCTTTGAGGACTCCGGTTTTTGTTCACGCAAGGTGGTGCCGAAGAGGTCCACAACTCAGTGGGCTGCGGTCTCGTCAAAGAACCGTTCCGGGTTCTGCGGTATTCGTCTGACCAGGTGGTGCTCAGGCCGACAAGGCTTCATAAACTCTCAAGTGAGTTCGTTAGGATCTCACCCAATTATGAGGCGGCAGCAGCAGGCGCACTTGTGGCCGCGTCTCAGACCGGAAAAGCGGCCAAGAGGTACACCGAAACCAAGTAGGAGCTTCGAGGAGAGGGCGGGCACAGTACTCACCCTCTTCTCCGGAACCTTCGTCGGGCATGGCAACCGCCGCCCATCGGCTGCGCCGGAGTGAGGGCGCTACTATTGAGTGCTGATTCCCTGCAATGCGCAGGGCGCACGCTTGATCGCATCGCCTTTCAGGCAAATGTCTGGGTTTTCGGCAACGTTAACGATTCTTTCGGGAGGACATCGGCGACGAACCCAATTGGAGGCCCCCCGATCAACTCAATCGCGCGATTGATCTTTTGATCATGTTGATACACCGGAAGGACGGCATCCGATGCCGCCTTGTCGCGCCAGTGGGTGCTAACCATGAAGTGACCGGGATCCTTGACGTCGCGTATGACTTCGTGGTCGAGATAGCCATCGAGTGAAGTCATGTCGTGGCCCACCGCCTGGCAAAGGTTCAGGCCTTCTTCTTGGGCATCTTTGGGAAACTTGAAATCAAATACCGAGCGGATACTCATTCTGTTCTCCTTCAGTGCATTGTTTGTTGTCTCAATGGGAAGCGGCGAACCCTAACGACCGTTCTGGTCGTTCTGCTCTACGAAGAAGTCTTTGAGGCTTCGTGGTTCGCGATTCAGGATCGTCCGCAACACGAGAGCATTGCCACCCGGAAACCCATACTGGCCATAGTCAGCGTACATGCGCTCCATTCCGTCCCGGAAAGATCCGGGTGGTATGTTCGCTTGCTTCACCCACTCGTCGAAAGTAATCTCAACCGGCCTGATTGGTCTGCCGAGCACTTCGGACATGATCTCTGTAAGTTGGACACGGTCCACCATCCCGGGGGCGGAAAGCTCGAAGGTTCCGTAGTCTAGCCGGTCGCTTGTCAGAGCGATGGCAGCTGCTTCCGCAACGTCCCGGTAATCTACATAGCTCGCCTGCTTGCTGTTGGGGTAGGGCAGCGAGAACGTGCTCTTCTCAGTCACTTCTCTCCATCCGTTTGCAATGGTCTGCATGAACATCGTAGGCTGCAGCACGGTAAAGGCCAGGCCTGACTCGAAAAGCGCTTCCTCCACCGGCCGTTTGCCGGAATGATTCCTCATCTTGGAAATGGAGGGATGAATGACGCTCGAGAAGGTAAACTTCGCTACTCCTGCGGCAATCGCCGCATTGACCATCGCTACCCCAAGCTCCGCTTCGTTCGGCAGGAAGGCAGGGTTGATGTGAAACACTCCGTCGACACCTTCTGCGGCAATCCTCAAGCTTTGCTCGTCATTGAGGTCGCCGACGACGGCCTCGTCAGCACCCTGCGCCATCACTTGCGTCTTCTTGTCCGAACCTGTAACCAAGGCTCTGACAGTCGCTCCGCGCTTCTTCAGTTCAGGCAAAACATAGCGGGCATATTTGCCGCTTGCACCTACCATCAGCACTTTCATCTCTCCTCCTTTGCAAATCTCAATGGCTCGTTGCTTTGTTGTGACCTTCTACGGCTCCATTCATAGATGCCGCTCGATCTCTCACAGCGCGTCACGTGGATGAAAGGCGAGTTTGCACAAATTGCAAAAGGAAGCCCGAGATCCCACAATTGAGAGGTGCAGGCGGCGGTTGCAGCCTGGGAGGCTCATGAAAGAGCAAGTCACACTCGGTCAAATGAAGATCTTTCTGGCCGTCGGTGAGACCAGAACCTACACCGAAGCTGCGGCCGCCTTAGGTGTTCCTATATCCCAGGTGAGCCGGGCAATCAGTAGCATTGAAGCGCTCTCACGCTTGCGGCTGGTCGGGCGGACGGACGGAGTCGTGAAGCTTACCGCAACGGGGCATGCTTATCTGGCCTCCTGTAGGCGGGTCCTGACAGCGGTTCAAGACTCGTCCGATGTCTTGCTATCCCACCGCTCGGACGTGGAAGGAACACTTCGCGTGGGCGTTCCTCCCGTTTTCGCCCGCTCTGTGCTGATTCCTCTCTTGCCGCAGCTAAAACGCCGACATCCGAAACTTCGCATGGAGTTCCTTCTATACAACTCGGGATGGGACAGGCTCCCAGCAGCGGAACACGATCTACTGATCAAGATCAAGACTCCCAATGAAGCCAGCCGGGAAACCCGGGTCCATCTGAAGCCTTTTCCTCCGATACGGCAAGGCTTGTTTGCGGCCCCCGCATACCTCGCAAAGTGCGGACAGATCGATGCGCTTGAGTCGCTCGCCACACACCAATGTATCGGCTACTCTCCCCACGCCGAACTGAACGTCTGGGAAGGACACCTTCGCGGGAAGCGCATCAGGGTAGACCCTGCGTTTGACCTCATCGTCAGCGATGCTGAGATGCAGTTGGCCATGGCACAAAGAGGCCTGGGCGTTGCACTCCTCCCATTGTGGCTGGCACACTCCAGCGTCGTTTCTGAGATATTGGTTCGGGTGCTACCAGAATTCGAGGGAGTTCCAATCCTCTTCAACGTCCTGCACAGCGGTAAATCGCGTCTAGCTGCGAAAGAGCGAGCCTTTCTGGCCTTCCTGGACAACATCGTGTCGAGTCCTGCCGATCCACGGGTCCAAGGCCAAGCACCGGAGGACTTTTTTGTGCTGAAGTCCTAAGGGCTGCTGCACTGGTCTAATATGTTCGCAGCCTGCAAGGCAGCACGGCAACACGGACCGGTTGCTGGAGTGCTGCGCCCGATAACGAAACGGGAGCCACGAGTCGACGAAAGCCGCGCAAGTCTGTGATCAGAATGTCAGGCGCTTCGTAGAACGGGAAATGCCCCCAAAAGGCATTTCGGTGTACTTTGCCCGACCATTCGGCAATCAACACCTTGTCGCCTGTGGAGGCTTAGGTAGCCTTG
>CALMVL010000284.1 GCA_937873265.1 uncultured Granulicella sp. | reverse complement strand
CAGCTCCCGTGAGCTCCGGCCCGCTCGACGGAATGCTCGCTCCTCTTCCCGCCCCGCGCTAGTCTGCACGCTTCGCAGATCGACCCTTCCCTACGTCGTACCCGGTTCCTTCCATCAGGATTTACACTAGGGGTTGGGTCGAACCTGCGCCCACGAAGGAACTCTGTCCGTGCTTAATTCCGCCATCGCGAAAGTCTTCGGCACCTCGAACGAACGCGCCCTCAAGCGCCTGATCCCCGTCGTCGCTCAAATCAACTCCTTCGAGCCCACGATGGAAGCGCTCACCGACGACGGGCTCCGCGAAAAGACCATCGAGCTCCGTCGGCGCGTCGCCGACGCCGTCGCCAGAGTCCCCGTCCCATCGGACCCCATCGAGGCCCGCTCCTCCGAGACCCAGGATGCGCTCTACGCCGCCGAAAAGGCCGCGCTCGACGACATCCTCCCCGAGGCCTTCGCCGTCGTCCGTGAAGCCGGCCGCCGCGCCGTCGGCATGCGTCACTTCGATGTCCAACTCATCGGCGGCATGGTCCTCCACTCCGGAAAAATCGCCGAAATGAAAACCGGCGAAGGCAAAACCCTCGTCGCCACGCTGCCCTGCTACCTCAACGCCCTCGCCGGCCGCGGCGTCCACGTCGTCACCGTCAACGACTACCTCGCCAAGCGCGACGCCGAGTGGATGGGCAAGATCTACGGCTTCCTCGGCCTCTCCGTCGGCGTCATCGTCCACGACTTGGACGACGCACAACGTCGCGCCGCCTACGCCGCCGACATCACCTACGGCACCAACAACGAGTTCGGCTTCGACTACCTGCGCGACAACATGAAGTTCGAGCTCGCCGACATGGTCCAGCGCGGCCAGTACTTCTGCATCGTCGACGAGGTCGACTCCATCCTCATCGACGAAGCCCGCACCCCGCTCATCATCTCCGGCCCCACCGACCAGACCACCGACAAATACGCCCGCGTCAACGTCATCATCCCCTCGCTCGAAGCCGGCGAGCTCATCGAAACTCTGGAAAATAAGACCTGGTCCGGCGACTTCGTCGTCGACGAAAAGGCCCGCGCCGTCACCGTCACCGACGAGGGCTGGGAGAAGATCGAAAAGCTGCTTGGCATCGGCAACATCGCGGACCCCGAAAACTGGGACCTCAAGCACCACGTCGAAGTCGCCATCAAGGCCCACAACCTCTACAAGCGCGACGTCGAGTACGTCGTCAAGGACGGCGAAGTCATCATCGTCGACACCTTCACCGGCCGCCTTATGCCCGGCCGCCGCTGGTCCGATGGCCTCCATCAGGCCGTCGAAGCGAAGGAGGGCGTGGCCATCCGCAAGGAAGACCAGACCCTCGCCACCATCACCTTCCAGAACTACTTCCGCATGTACAAGAAGCTTTCGGGCATGACCGGCACGGCCGAAACCGAGGCCGCCGAGTTCGACAAGATCTACAAGCTCGACATCGTCGTCATCCCCACCAACCGCAAGATGCTCCGCCTCGAGCAGCAGGACGTCGTCTACCGCACCGCGAAGGAAAAGTACTTCGCCGTGGCCGACGAGATCGCCCGCCTTCACGAGCAGAAGCAGCCGGTCCTGGTTGGCACCACCTCCATCGAGAAGTCCGAGCTCCTCTCCGACATCCTCAAGCGCAAGGGCATCCGACACGTTGTTCTCAATGCCAAGTTCCACGAAAAGGAAGCAGAGATCGTCGCGCAGGCCGGCCGCCTCGGCATGGTCACCATCGCCACCAACATGGCTGGCCGCGGCACCGACATCCTGCTCGGCGGCAATGCCGACTTCATGGCCCGCCAGGACCTCGTCCGCAAGTCGCAGGCCCGCGCCTTATCCGTTGCCGAAGGCGAAATCCATCCCGTCGCTCCCGCCGGGATGATCCGCTTCTACTACTCCGGCCAGGAGTTCGAAACCACGGAGGAGGCCTGGAACGCCGCCACCGCCGCCCACTCCGGAGCCGCCGAGAAAGAGCACGAGTCCGTCATCTCCGCCGGCGGCCTCCACATCATCGGCACCGAGCGGCACGAGTCCCGCCGCGTCGACAACCAGCTCCGCGGCCGCGCCGGCCGTCAGGGCGACCCCGGCGCCAGCCGCTTCTATCTCTCCCTCGAAGATGACCTCATGCGCATCTTCGCCCGCGAGTGGGTCTCCACCCTTCTCCAGCGTCTCGGCATGGAGGAAGGCGTCCCCATCGAATCCGGCATGATCTCCCGCCGCATCGAGTCCGCCCAGAAGGCGGTCGAATCGCAGAACTTTGAATCCCGCAAGCATGTCCTTGAGTACGACGACGTCATGAACAAGCAGCGCGAAGCCGTCTACGGCCTCCGCCGCCAGCTCATGGAAGGTGTCGACCAGAAGCAGCTCATCACCGACGACTACGTCTCCACCATCCTGTCCAACATGCTCGACGAGTTCGCCCCGGAAAAGGCGCACCCCGACCAGTGGAAGACGCCGGAGCTCTTCAACGCCCTCTTCGACCAGTTCGGCGCTCGCCTGGACTCTGAGATCGACATCGCCGCCCTGAACCGTCACGACCTCGGCGAAACCATCTTCGACAAACTCGGTGGTCGCTACGCCGTCAAGGAACGCATCCTCGGTCCCGACGCCATGCGCTATCACGAGCGCGTGGTCATGCTCTCCGTCCTCGACGGCCTCTGGAAAGACCACCTCCTCGCCATGGACCACCTCAAGGAGGGCATCGGTCTCCGCGGCTACGCCCAGCAGGATCCGCTCGTCGCCTACAAAAAAGAGTCGTTCGAGATGTTTGAAGCCATGATGCTGCGCTTCCAGGAAGACACCGTCCGCCACCTCTTCCGCATGCAGATCATCGGCCCTGACGGCATCCCAATCGAAACTCCGGACCAGCTCGAGCAGGTCCAGCAGCAGGCCGCGCTGCAGCACCAGCCGGTGCCCGACCCTGAGGCTCCCCCACAAAACGGCCGCGGTCCGCATACCCTGCCACCGTCGGCTGAACCCTCAATGCCCGTCAGTCGTCCGGCGGACGCCCCGGCATCCGTCCAACAGCTTCCTCCACTGCAGCCGAAGCCGGCTCCGGCACAGCGCCCCCTTCCGTCACGAGCTCCGTCCACCACCATCGACGCCCTCGAACGTGAGTTCGAACGCCGAAAGCAGCGCGAGCTGAACCAGGCGCGCGCCGTGGGTGCTCCTTCCACAAACGGCAACGGCAATGGCTCATCGCCCCGGGCCGTCGGTCAGAAGGTCGGCCGCAACGAGGACTGCCCCTGCGGCTCCGGCAAGAAATATAAAAAATGCCACGGAGCGACCGCCTAAAAATCAGGTCGCGCCTGCCGGGCGGCTTACAGAATGTAAATTCATCGAGAAGCGCACCGCAGTCCTGGTGTGCGTTTCGTCTTCTCACTATCCTCGATCAGTCCTGCATCTTCAAACCGCAGGAGACGACCGCCCGGCGAGCGTCAAAGACCCATACTCAGAAAAGCCGAGGATCAGGTGTCGATCGGGGTCGTCCTGAACGCAGCGAAGCGAAAGGACCTGCCTTCCCCTACGTCGACCCTTTTTCCAGGTCGTCCAGCAGCAGCTTCGCTTTGGTCGCCAGCGTCCTCGCCCCCTCCGCATCCCCCGCCTGCAAAGCCTCCACCGCCTGCTTCCAAAAGTTCCGAATCTGGCTGATCTGCGCCCGTTGCGCCTGCTGCGTCTGTGGTGGCAAGGCGTTCAGCCGCTTATCGGTGGAGGCCAACAGCTCCTGCGCATCCTGCCGCGTGTGCGGCGTCTCATCCGACCCGCCCGGGGTCAGCGCGCCAATCACCGTATTGCTGCTCGGCTCGCCACTGCTGGCCACCTGCACCGGAGCAGCCCCGGCCGGCACCGGTGCTGGCGCCGAGGCCGCCGGCGTGGCAGGCTGCGCAGCCGGTTGCGCAGCAGTCGCCGTCGGCGGGGCCGCTGCTTTCGCTCGTCGCCGGACGCGCTTGGGCTTTGCCGCAGCCTCCGCCACCGGCACCGGCGGAAGCTTTGTCGGCTTCGGCGCCTCCACCAGCGGTGGATTCGTTTCGAGCGCCGGCGTCTCCAGCGCCACCGGCTGTGGCGGCGGCAAAACCACGGCCTGCGGCTTCACCTTTTTGTGAGAGGCGCATCCGCAAAGGCCGCACAGCAGCGAGCCGGTCACCAAAGCCGACCTTGCCGTGCTCCTCATCGTAGCCGCCAACCTCAAACCAGCTCCTCGTGTGCTGCAACTCCCGCATGCGCAACGCCGGCAGCCCGGCGCACATCCGCGCCCATGCCGACCGACATCACCGGCAGGCGGACGGAAAACGTCGTCCCTCGCTCCGGGGAACTCGGATCCGCGTTCGATCGCACGTCCATCGCCCCGCCATGCATCTGCAGAATGCGATAGGTCATTGCCAGGCCGATGCCGCTGCCCTTTGCTTTTGTGGTGAAGTACAACTCGAAGATACGCGGTAACACCTCGGGAGCGATACCCTCCCCCTTATCTTCGATTTCGATCACAGCAAACTGCTTCTCCCGCCGCATCCGGACACAGATCGACCCACCCTCTGCCATCGCCTGCATCCCGTTCAGAAGCAAATTCAACAGCGCCTGCCGGATCAGCTCTGCGTCCAGTCTCACCGTCAACGGCTCGCGCGGCATCTCCATCCTGACCGTCACACCGTTTTCGCTCATCTCCAGCCCCGTCAGCTCCACCACCGATGAGACCACACCGCGCAGGTCATGCTCCTGCAACTTCAGTTCCATAGGACGGGTGAAATCGGCGAGCGCCTGCACAACCCGGTCCAGGCGGTGCATCTCCCCGGCCAGAATCGTTACATGCCGCTGTGCACCCTCGAGCGAATCTCCTTCGAGCCGCGTCAACTTGCTCTTGAGCAGCTCCAAGTGGACTACCATCGCGTTGATCGGGTTCTTCACCTCATGCCCCACGCCCGCCGTCAAACGGCCGATCGCCGCCAGCCGCCGCGAGACCTCCAGCTCCTGACTCAGCTGCGCGGCCGACTCCGTATCCCGCAAGGTCACCAGCGTACCCATGTCCTTCCCCGCGCCTCGGCCCTCGATGATGGGGTCAAGCGAAAACTGCACCTGCCGGCCATCTTCCATCGCCACCGGCTCGCCGCTCACCTGCTCCCGGTCCGTAAACCGCTGCAGCACCGCCCGACCAAGCGCGGTCTCCGGATCAAAAATCTCCTCCAGCCGGCGACCCACCATGGCCGACTCCGGCTTGTTCAGGAAGTGCTCCACCGCGTCCGACACCATCACCGCCCGCCGGTCCGCTGTAAACATCAGCACCCCATCGCGCAGCGTGTCCAGCATCTGGTTCAGGTTCTCCTGCAGCGACGTATACCCCGCCTCGGCGGACCGCATCTGCTCCCCCAGGCGGTCAATCGATCGCGTAACCCGTATCACCGCGTCTGACCGCGCGCTCAGCGGCTCGGCCGTCGGCCGCTCTTCCGCTTCGGCCGCCACACCCATCTGTTCCAGCTTCCGGCTGATCTGCTCAATCGGACTCAGCGCCAGATTCGCCAGTACCGCCGCAGCCATCATGGACGCAAGTCCTGCCAGCAACGCGAAAAGGACGGCAGCCCGCAACCAGGGCTCGTACGAGGCCTTCAAAAACGTCGACCGCACCCCCACGTGCACCAGCAAGAAAGGCCGCCTGTTGCGCAGCAGCGGCTCGGAAAGGTCGAGCACCTGCGGTGGACCGAAGACCTGCCGCGTCTGCGACCACACGCTCCCGTCTCGGATCAGCACGAGTTCCATCCGCTTCGCCGATCGCTGGCCCACCGCATCCGGATCCGTACTCACCAGAACATTGCCGGCCATATCCGTCACCGAAACATCCTGCACTGTCGGCGAGTAGCGCACGATCGTGCTCATGACGTGCGACAAAGACGTCTCCGTCCGCAGTGCCCGGGTCACCGCGGACACCAGCGCCTCGTTCGACCGGTCGACCGGAGGATTGGCCTGCAGACCCTGTTCCAACGCCTCCACCGTCACCATCACGATCTGGTGAGCCAGCACCTCATTGCTCGAGACCGTCTGTTCAATGCGCTGGCGCAACAACTCACCGACAAAGATGGCCGACATCACCAGCACCACGGCAAACGTCAGTCCAGTCGCCGCCACCACCAGCTTTGTCTTCAGCCTCATGCTTCGGCTACTCCGTTCCGTCCACCGTCGCGCCTGCCGCCGCCGCGTACTCTTTCAGTTTATTCTGCAGTGTCTTCGAACTGATGCCCAGGATCTCCGCCGCCTTCGTCTTATTGTTGTTGGTCGAATTCAGCGTCTTCAAAATCAGCTGCCGCTCCGCTTCGTCCACCGTCGTTCCTACCTCGACCCGTACCGAATTCTCCTCCCGTCGCCAGCGCTCCACCTCGGCCGTCGCATCCGGCATCGCCATCCCGCTCATCGGGTACGCCCTCGTTGTCCTCTGGTTCGGCGGCGGTGGCGAAAACCCGGGCTCCCCAAAGTTCGCCGGCAGATGTTCCACGCGCAGACGCCCGGTACCCGCCAGAATCGTCGCACGCTCAACGGTGTTCCGCAGCTCCCGCACATTGCCCGGCCACTTGTACCCCATCAGCCGCTCCATCAGCGCCGCATCCACCCCGGTCACCGTGCATCCGTGCCGCGCATTCATCTCCGTGATCATCCGGTCCACGATCGCCGGAATATCCGAAAGGTGATCCCGCAACGGGGGCATCTGAATAGAAAAGACGTTCAGCCGGTAGTAAAGGTCGCCGCGCAGCTCGCCCGCCGCCACCGCCTGCTCCGGATCCTTGTTGGTCGCTGCAACCACCCGCACATCCACCGGCGTCTCCGCCTTCGACCCCAGCCGCCGAAGCTTGCGATCTTCCAGCACCCGCAACAATTTCGCCTGGGTTGCCGCCGGCATCTCGCCGATCTCGTCCAGCAGCAGCGTACCCTCTTCGGCCAACTCAAAGCAGCCCGCGCGCCGCTCCATCGCTCCCGTAAACGCCCCCTTCTCGTGCCCAAAGATCTCGCTTTCGATCAGCGTCTCCGGGATGGCCGCGCAGTTCACCGCCACAAACGGCTTGTTGCGTCGCGAGCTCAGCTCATGCAGGCTCCGCGCCACCAACTCCTTTCCGGTTCCACTCTCCCCCGTCACCAGAACACTCACGTTCGACGGAGCCACCCGCTCGATCAACGAAAAGATCGCCTTCATCTGCGGCGACGTCCCCACCAGCGGTCCCAGCGCGCCGGTCTCCTTCATCTGCCGCCGCGCCGGCTCGAGCTCCACCTCCGCGTCGTGCTCCCGGCTGGCATTCTGGAGAATCGTCCGCAGCCGACCCGGATCAACCGGCTTCGGCAGATAGTCGAACGCACCCATCCGCATCGCCTCCACCGCGCTCTCGATCGATCCCTGCGCCGTCAGCATCACCACCGCAACCCGCTGCGGCAAATCCGCGATCCGGCTGAGCAGCTCCATGCCGTCCATCCGCGGCATCTTCAAATCCGTGACCACGATCGCCGGAGCCCACTGCTGCACGCGATCAAGACCGTCCACGCCGTCCGCGGCGCCCTCGGCGCGATACCCCCAGCTCTCCACCAGCTCCGTTAGGCCGGTGCGCGCATGGACCTCATCCTCGACGATCAAGACCTTTTCCAAGGCAAGCTCCGTTTCTGTCAACGATCCTACCCTCCGAAGCGTCGGGAGACCGCATCCGGTAGTGTACCGTTACAAAGTTCAGACACATCTACGAGCACCCAGTCAGGAGAAAACTTTTCCTTTTTCTCAGAAATTTTCTTCTGCTTATGCGTCACGCTTACGCCCACACAGCCCGTGTCCCGCTCCGTTCGCCCAAAACGCCGCAAACGCCCCCCCACTCCGCGCGCAGCGGGATTGGCATCGCGCTTGCAAACGCCTGCCTAGAACCAAAGAGGACTGCTCATGATCCCAAACGCTCGAACCCGTGTTTTTCTTGGTCCATTGCTGTTCCTCGCCCTTACGCTCCATCTCCCCACCTTCGCCAAGTCGCTGAAGTCCGCCGCGAATACCGCGGCCCATCATCCCCCCGCTCCGGTCTACTCCCTCGGAACGATCTCCATCGCACCCACTCCGCAGCGATTTTCCCATCCCGGCAATCGCGCTGCCACGCTGCGCGCCCCCCGTTCTTCCCGGCAGTTGCGCCGCGCGGCAGAGCCCGTGCCGCTTCGCGTCTTGTCCCGCATCTGACTCCACGACCGTGCCGGAGAGTCCCGGCGCGGCTCTGGTCTCTCGCTCCCAACCCGCTCTCCGCGTTACCCTGCTTTCATGTCGCTCTCGCCCGAACTTTCCGTCGACGCTCTGGCTTCGCAGCTCAAACATCCGTCCCCGCCGCTTGTTCTCGACGTCCGCGAACCATGGGAAACCGCCATCGCTGCCATTCCCGGATCGACCCTCATGCCCATGGGAGACGTCCCGTCCCGCGCTCACCAGGAACTCGACCCCGACCAGCCCATCGTTGTCGTCTGCCATCACGGCGCCCGTTCCCTCAATGTCACCATGTGGCTCCGTCAGCAAGGTTTCGATCACGCCCAGTCCCTCGCCGGCGGCATCGACCACTGGTCCGCAGTCATCGATCCCACCATTCCCCGCTACTA
>CALMVL010000283.1 GCA_937873265.1 uncultured Granulicella sp. | reverse complement strand
CCGCGGCTTGCTGCGCCCCTTGCTGATGCGCTCCGTACAGGTATTCAAGACCTGTCACAAGCAACCGGTTCAAAGAGTTCATTGTTCCTCCCAAGTTCTCAATATAGGATGTCTGGCCGAGGCTTCTTGCTGTGTGGAGCTGCTGCCATCCTGGCACAAGTTGCTCCAGTAACAGGCATTCCACGCGGAGAGGTGACATTGCTACTTAGCAGCTACACCTAAGCGATACAGATTAGCCTCATTGGACGTAAGCGATTCATTGCAATCAGCTTGCACTGGGATTCTCGTGATGCGATGACGTCCGTTGCGGCCGTGGCGATACGGAACTTTACTCAAATTGGCAGCGATCTCCATCTGTTCGACAATTGCAAGATTGCGGCCCATGCGCTCCTTGCGTTCTGCCTTCACGAGCTTGCCCAGACCATGTACCGTGAACTCCTCGACCGCCGATAACGTTGCGCATCTAACAATTATGATGTTTCACACAGTTCGTCGCGGATCTGGTAAACCACTTTTACTCGTACATGGCATCGGCGGAAGTTGGGCATCCTGGGAGCTTGTCATCGACCTCCTCACAGAGGGAGGCCGTGAGGTCATAGCCGTTGACCTACCCGGCCATGGCCAAACGCCGCCCCTGTCCGGTTCCGTATCCATCGCCACACTCGCCGATGCAGTCACGGAGTTCCTGAAAGAAGAGGGTCTTCTTGGCATAGATGCGGTTGGAAGCTCGATGGGAGCACGCCTCGTCCTTGAGCTTGTACGGCGCGGCGGCGTGCTCGGTGCCGTTGTCTCACTCGATCCCGGAGGTTTTTGGAAGGGCTGGGAGATTCCAGTTTTTTACTACTCAGTGGCCGCGTCCGTGCGACTCGTGCGAGCCCTGCAGCCCGTGATGCCCGCCATTACGGGCAATCCAGTGGGACGCACCGCACTGTTTGCTCAGTTCTCTACACATCCCTGGTCCCTTCCCTCTGACCTTGCGCTTACAGAGATGCGTTCCTTCGCAGCATCTCCTTCCTTCGATGAGCTCCTCCATAACTTAGCCTATGGTGAGCTGCAGCGCGGCAGTCCCAAAGGTTCTGTTGTGGCTCCCCTTGTAATCGGTTGGGGCGAAGACGATCACGTATGTTTACCGCGCCAAGCCGCCCGGGTGAAGTCCAAGTTTCCGGACGCGCAGCTCTACTGGTTCCCGAGCTGCGGCCACTTCCCCCAATGGGACAGCCCAGAATTAGCCGCGCGGCTGATCCTCGCCGCCACTTCCGGAAATCCATTGCCTCAGCCTGAGCGTAGATACAAACCAGCGGCATCTCCTCGGGTGAAATGGGCTATAGCGACCTCACTAGTAATCGCAACCATCTATTTCTTTAGATCTCAAAGGCATTAACGAAGGGCGAGTCTACTCTGTGTGTTTCCTGTGTTCGAATCGCCTGGGCTGGCGATTCAAACACATGTAATCGTCCTTGGACGCGCTAGCCAAGATGGCAACGGAGCAGGCGCGCGAGGCGACGAAGAGTGCATCTGAAGAGTAGAGGTGCACATGAGTAAAGAAGCCAACATCACCACGCAGAAGAAGATGGGCGAGATCATCAACAGCCATGAGTTTCAAAGGCTGCCTGAGGTATTCGCTGCTGACGTGAAGGACCACGATCCCGCCGACGACCAGGGTCCTGGCCCCCAGGGATTTGTCCAGTGGTTCACGCAGTTCCATTCCGCTTTTCCTGACTTCAAGATCGCCGTCGAACACATGGTTGCTGACGAAGACAACGTGGCGTTCGCATACACCATCACTGGAACGCAGCAGGGCCCCTTCAACGGCATGCCTGCAACCGGGAAGAAGATCAAAGTCCGCGGCATGCAGATCTCGAAATTCGATTCTGAAGCGAAGATCGCCGAACGTTGGGGGGCATCGCACGAGGTGGGCATCCTCCAGCAGATCGGTGCGATGAAGCCGGTGGCACATCTAGACGAGCCGCCCATACTGTCGGCTCCAACTTCTTCAGGTGTGATCTAACCAGTCCAAAGGAGGGCCGGGCAGGCGCTTGGCCCCTCCTTGAATTTGAGCTTTCCGACGCAGCTTGCATAACGAGGGGCTGTTGAGCAACTCTTTCGATCCAAACGGATGTTCGATGTTCCTCAGAAGAGGAATTAGGGGCGGGGACCTGACAGTTCTAACGAGCGCCTACACCGCAGCTATACAGAATGGTGCTTATCGGACGTAAATCTTTTGTTATGTTGTATATAAGCTACGCGCTTGTGGTGTTTCGCTCAACACTGTGGTGACGCGTTCAGTTGGTAGGTGTGCCCGTTAATCGGCTCGGCAATACGAGAACGATCCCGGCGGCAAGGACCGCAAAACATACCCATTCCTGCCAAGGTTGTCGAGAGACACCGAACAACATCAACCCGATTCCAATAAGCATGCAACCGACCCAGCGCTTTCCTAACGGCATACTTCCTCCTCTAACAACCACTTGTAACAACATGCCAGCCTGCTAGATCGCTAACCTGCTAGACGTTTAAGCCGTGGAAATGGCGGACCCGTGCAAAGCGTGGAACGGTAAAACTGTCCCACCCTTCACACCGCTCCTTGGAAGACGCCGGTGATGCTGGCGTCTCCCACATTGCCACCGCCACCGGCGACGGGATATGAGTTGAAGACGAAACGAAAAACAGGCTTACTGTACGTCGGATACTTGGCTGTTCAGGAACACTACCTTCATGTCCTTGTAGATGTAGACCTGTTTCGGCCCGAGGTCCACGATCTTATCCGGGTTGCCAAGTGATTTCTTCACCTCGTCGGGGCTCATGCCGAGCTTGATGGTCTTGCTCTCGACGGCTGAGGCTGTGGCCGGGTCTGCAATCACGGTGTCAATGGTCTTCTTCACGTCCTCTGGCGTCATGTTGTCCAGATTGGGGAGTTTGACGTTCAGTTCAGCTCTGTAACGTGTGCCTCTCCCGTCGCCAAGCGTGGTGACATCTGTGGTGAGCAGTTCCATGAGGACGGAATCTTTCCTCACCGTGATCTGAGTGACATAGACCTTCTCATTTGGGTTTAGGGTGCGCGACTGGCCGGTGTTCCCGCCGAAAGCTGCCGCAAACCCGGTCGCCTGCGTGAGCTGGCCGTCCTGGTAGTTGGTATTCACGATGACATTCTTTGTGTTGGCGAGGTCCGCGTAGATGCCTGGAAGGCGCACAACCAAGATCGCGCCTGGCTGCGTGATCCGGGTGTAATCGAATTGCACCAAGCCGGTCATTCCAACCTTGGTCAGAGGATAGGCAGCAACCAGAGCTTCACGCATGGCCTTGCTGTTCGGTGCACAGAAGGCCGGCGCAGGTGCAAGGGCACAAACCAGAGAAGTGGTGAGGAGGGCGCGAGAGGTAAATCGCATAGCTGAATCCTTTGGGTTAGCGCCCACGACTGTGGCGATGCTGAATGACTGGAGCTTGTTCCGGCGCGAACGCGTTGGAAGGAGCTTCGCTTTGCTGCTGAACGGGA
>CALMVL010000282.1 GCA_937873265.1 uncultured Granulicella sp. | reverse complement strand
GGGTTAGAGCGCATGGTTACGTCTTCTTGAAAAAGCGTAGTCTATCCAGAACGCTTGTGACTAGCCAGGTGAGAAACGCGTAAAGAACGGCGGTTAGGGGTAATTCAAACAGAGTCGGCAAAGAGTAGAAAGGGCAACAGAGGTGATTGAGAAACCAGAATGTGTCCGCCGCACGGCCCTGCGGCAAGCCGAATAAGGCGAACGCCGCGAAGCCCCAAAAGGTGGGCATCAAAAAGCCTAGGCCGGCCGCACTCCAATCAGTGTGCTGGCGCCGTAGGTGACCGAGCTTCGATACCTTCGCCGACGGGGCCGTCGTTGGGCAGGGTCCGGTTCAACCACTCGACCATTTCGCGCTCCCAATCGGGCACATGGGGGATCCGCGCCCAGGTGCTGGTGGCGTGAGGACCGTCTGGAATGGGGATGAGGTCGGCGCGATTGCCGGCGCCCCGGAGTGCATCGCGCAGCAGGACGGACTGCTGGATGGGAACGGAGGCATCGTGGTCGCCGTGAATCAAGAGGAACGGCGGGACGCCGGCGCGGACGTGGGAGATGGGGGAGGCCGAGGCAAGCTGCGCCGGGGTGGGGGTTGCGGTGTCGAGCAGATGAAGCTTGCCGACGAAGCTCGGGTCCGGCATGGTGGCGAGATCGCTGATGCCGTAGAGCGTCACCACGGCGGCGACGCGATCGGATTCCCGCTCGACCGGATCGCCGGATGCGGAGTTGCTGGTGGGCTCAAGCAGGCCCGCCATGTTGCTGAGGTATCCGCCGGCGGAGCCTCCGAGCAGAACGATTTTGCTGGAGTCGACGTTGTAGGCGGCGGCGTTGTGGCGTACGAAGCGAATCGCGCGCTGGACGTCGGCGATCATGTCAGCGAAGTCGGCAGGGGGCGCGAGGCGGTAGTTGATCGAAAAGACGGCGTAGCCGCTGGGCGCGAGGAAGTCGGCGCAGTAAGCCTCGCTGCCGTTACGGCTGGTGCCACCGGTAAATCCGCCACCGTGGATGATGATGACGGCGGGGTGGGGGCCGGAGCCGTGCTGCGGTGGGTAGACGTCCAGTGTGAGCTGGGGCTGGGTTGCAGCGCCGTACGGGACGGTGGCCGCGATGCGAGCATCGCGGGGGTTGGACGGCGGCCGAAGTGGGGAAGTCTGCATGGGAAGGAGGACGGCGGCGAGGAGAAGCGCGGTGAGGGGCATCCGGGTTAGCTCTTGGCGGGGGCTGCCGGTGCCGGGGCAGGTGCCGACGCTGGTGCTGCGGTGGAAGTTTCGGAGCTCGCGGCCGACTTGGTGCCCTCTGAGGGTGATGCCGCGGGTGTTGCGGCGGCGGCGCCCTCGGAGCTGGCGGCCGCTGGGCTCTCACCAGTGGATTTCGGCTTGGCATTGCCGTACCCGTCCGCATACCAGCCACCGCCTTTGAAGGCGATCGCGGGGGCAGTAATCACGCGCTCGAGTTTGCCGCCGCAGTGCGGGCAGTCGGTGATCTCGGGGTCCGAGAACTTCTGGCGCTTTTCCGTGTGGCGATGGCACTGCTGGCATTCGTATTCGTAAAGCGGCATAGGCGTTTGTCCTGATTCAGTTTAGAGTTTGCCGAGTTCGATGAGGCGGACGCTGGCGATGGCTTCGACCTTGCGAAGCGCGTCGAGAGCGGCTGCTGCGCGGGAACTTTGGCCGAGGTCGATCTGAACCACGGCGAGGGCCTGGCCTTCGGGGATGCGCTGGGGTCCTCGGCTCGACGATCGGCCGAGGGCGAAGTTGGCGATGTTGAGGCCGTGTTCGCCGAGGATGGTGCCGATGCGGCCGATGACGCCGGGGACGTCGTGGTTGCGGATGACGATGAGGGTGCCGGTGAGGGGGGCTTCGATGTCGATGCCGTTATAGGAGACGAGGCGGGGTGAGTTGCCGTGGAGGACGGTCGCGGAGGCGACCGAGTCGCCATCGGAGGCGTGGAG
Source organism: uncultured Granulicella sp. (assembly GCA_937873265.1). Classification (GTDB taxonomy): domain Bacteria; phylum Acidobacteriota; class Terriglobia; order Terriglobales; family Acidobacteriaceae; genus Edaphobacter. Next base: position 5,065 of record CALMVL010000282.1, on the reverse strand, counting down.
GACCAGCTTGAGGACGGAGGCTGCGCCGCCTTCGACGAACTGCTTGCGGTCTTCCAGGAGGCGGACGCCTCGCTCTTCGGCGATGGCTGCGGCGTTGATGCGGTTGGCGGCGGGAGCGGTGTTGTCGGAGTCGGAGCCGGCGAAGATGCCGGCAATGGCGGCGTTGCGGATGAGATCGGTTTTGGACTCGGCGAGGCGACCGCTATAGGTGATGCCGATGGACTCGAGGTTGCCGGGCGCGGCGTGGGCGAGGAAGCGGCCGAGGCGGTCGGCCATGTCGATCCAGGGGGAGACTTCGAGGTACTCCTCGTGCGAGAGCGAGGGGAGGTTGACGGCGTTCTGGACGACGCCGAGTTTGAGGTAGTCGCGGACCTGGCTGGCGAGCTGAATGCCGATGGCTTCCTGGGCTTCGTCGGTGGCTCCGCCGATGTGGGGGGAGAGGAGGACGTTGGGAAGGGCGAAGTAGGGGGAGTCTTTGAGCGGCTCGTGGGTGAAGACGTCGAGGGCGGCGCCGGCGACCTTGCCGGACTGCAGGGCTTCGGCGAGCGCGGCGTCGACGATGAGCTCGCCGCGGGCGCAGTTCACGATGCGGATGCCGGGCTTCATGATGGCGAGGGACTGCCGGTTGATGAGGCCTTCGGTTTGCGGGGTGAGGCCGACGTGGAGGGTGAGGAAGTCGGAGTCGGAGAAGATCTGGTCGACCGAGACGAGGGCGACGCCGTTTTCGCGGGCGATGACGGGGGCGACGAAGGGGTCGTAGCCGATGAGCTCCATGCCGAAGGCGCGGGCGCGGCGGGCGACCTCGAGGCCGATGCGACCGAGGCCGACGATGCCGAGGGTTTTGCCGCGGAGCTCGGTGCCTTGGAGGGACTTCTTGTCCCACTTGCCGGCGTGCATGGTCTGGTTGGCGACGGTGACTTTGCGGCACATCGCGATCATGAGGCCGAGGGTGAGCTCGGCGACGGCGACGGCGTTGGCGCCGGGGGTGTTCATGACGACGATGCCCCGGCGGGTGGCGGCTTCGGTGTCGATGTTGTCGACGCCGACGCCGGCGCGGCCGATCACACGGAGTTTGGGGGCGTGCTCAAGGAGGGCGGCGTCGACCTGAACGGCGGAGCGGACGACGAGGGCGTCGGCGTCGGCGAGCTCGGCGGGGAGATTGGTGATCTTGTCGGCGGTGATGCAGGTCCAGCCGGGTTCTTTCTGGAGGACGGCGAGGGTGGAGGGCGAGACTTTTTCGGCGAGAACGATCTTCATGGCTGTGGCTTTAGTTTACGTGGTGCGCGCGGGCGCCGGTGGGGTACCCCTCCCCCCCGGGTTGGGGTGACTAAGTTGTTTGGTTTGTGTGCGATGCGTTTTTTGATGTCTTGTAAGTAGAACAAAAAACATGACTTACGGGTAAATACTGAGTTCTAAAGAAGATAGCGGCCGGTGGGGATGGCGTTGGCCTCCCCCGGGTCTGGGGCGTTTCCCCTGCTCTATTTAGTTTAGCGAGTTTGGGTTGGAAGTACGCCAAGTTCGGGGCGGTTTGTTTGGAGGGCAACACGGTCGTGCGGAGGGCTTTGAGCGATGCGGGTGGGTGTGGAGCTAAGTTTCGAGACTCCTGCTACAATCGTGGCGAATTTCGAGGTGAGGCTATGTGGCGCAGAGCCCTTCTGGCGGTGACGGTGCTGGTGGTTGGTCTGGCTTCGGTCGATGCGCAGACGTCTGGGGCGGCGGCTCAGCATGGGCCGGATCATGGGACGAGCACCAGGGTTCCGGGGATAGAGGTGCTTCCGCTGCCGAGCCTGCCATTTTCCGGCAGGGACCGGATTGCGTGGACGCGGCCACTGGATGGGGGTGGGTCGACGACGACGTATCTTGAGTCGAATGTGGCGCGAGACAGCCAGGGACGGCTGTATCGGGAGGAGCATCGGTTTGGCGTGGCGGGCGCGTCGCCCGAGTCGACGCTGCTGGCGAGTTCGGTTTACGACCCGGCAAGCGGGACGCGGACGCGATGCGTATACAGCACACACCAGTGCAGCGTGAGCCGGTACCATCCGCAGCGGGCGTACGCGCTGCGGCCTGTCGGGGCATCGGACGGCGGCCGGCGATTTCTGACGCGGGAGAGCCTGGGGACCAAGGACATTGGAGGGATGGCGGTGGCGGGCACGCGGGAGACCACGACGCTTGAGCCGGGAGCAGCGGGAAACGATCAGCCGCTGACCACGTCGCGAGAGATCTGGTACTCGGCTGACCTGAAGACGAATCTGGAGGTGACGCGTAAGGATCCGCGTGAGGGGACGCAGGTGATTCTGCTGACGATTTTGTCGCGGGGTGAGCCGGACCCGGCGGTGTTTGCGGTGCCAGCTGGATTTACGGTGCGGGATGAACGGCGGCCGGTGACGGCGGAGGGCGGCGCCGGTTCAGCTGCAGGATCTGATGTGCACTGAGGTGTGGTGGCGGGAACACGACAAAGCCCGCCACGGAGGCGGGCTTTGCGGATCTTGGGTGGTGGGCACGGAGGTCAGGCGACCTGGGTCTTTGCCGCGGGGGGCAGGGTCCAGTTGGGTCGTATCCAGTGGCAGGTGTAGCCGTTGGGGATGCGCTGGAGGTAGTCCTGGTGCTCGGGTTCGGCCTGCCAGAAGGGACCGGCGGGAGCGAGCTCGGTGACGACCTTGCCGGGCCAGAGACCGGAGGCGTCCACGTCGGCGACCGTCTGTTGGGCGATCTGCTTCTGTTCGGGGGTGGTGTAGTAGATGGCGGAGCGGTAGGACGGGCCACGGTCATTGCCCTGGCGGTTGGGGGTGGAGGGGTCGTGGATCTGGAAGAAGAACTCGAGGAGTTTGCGGAAGGAGATGCGGGCGGGATCGAAGACGATCTCGACGGCTTCGGCGTGGTTGCCGTGGTTGCGGTAGGTGGCGTTGGGGACGTCGCCGCCGGTGTAGCCGACGCGGGTGCGGAGGACGCCGGGGTAGGTGCGGAGGAGTTCCTGGACGCCCCAGAAGCAGCCGCCTGCGAGGATTGCTGTTTCGGTCATGTCTTGCTCCCTTCGTATGCCGATGGTGATTCGATGCGGGGTGGGGGTGTCGGGCTTCGGCAGATGCTGAGACGGGGAGAGTGGAGCCTCGCTAGCGGAAAAGGTGGGGAACGAACGAGGAGAGATTGTCTGTGATTGGACCGGCGGACTCACGGATGCCGAGACCGGAGCACTGCTGGTCGATCATCCAGAGGCCGAGGACGGGATATCGGGGCTGACCGAGGTGGTCGGGAAAGATGGCCGGTGGCGCGAGGGCCTGGTCGATGGTGCGGGTGGTGGAGTAGGGGCCGGGAGTTTCGAGGGTGGTGAGGTCGGGGAAGACGACGCGGATGTTGGCTCCTTCGCGGGAAAACAGGGGTTTGCGGACGAAGGCGGACATGCCGTGGAGCGGGGTCGCGTGGGCTTCGAGGAGATTGGGGTGGTTGGGAAAGAGCTTCCAGAGAACAGGGAGGATGCCCTTGTTGGAGAGGAGGAGCTTCCAGATGGGCTCCATCCACTGGGTGGCGGTGTTGGTGAGGGCGTGGGGGCCGAAGGCTTCGGCGAGCAGGGTCTCCCACGGGTAAAGCTTGAAGAGGGTAGAGATGGGTTGCTCGTCGAGGTCGACGAAGATCTGGCGCGGGGTGTTCCAGCCGATATCGAGCATGCGGATGCGGCGGGTGCGGAGACCGGCCTGCTGAGCGGTGTCTTCGAGGTAGGCGAGGGTGAGGGTGTCTTCGTCCGTGGGGACGCCGGCGAAGGTGATGGGCTGCTGGAGCCAGGGGGTGATATCCCGCCACTTGGCGATGAGCCGCTCGTGGAGAGAGTTGAACTGATCGGGTAGCGGGTCGGGCGTGGCGCGGCGGAGGTCTTGAAGCCAGTTCCACTGGATGACGGCGGCCTCGAGGAGGGAGGTGGGGGTGTCGGCGTTGTATTCGAGGAGCTTAGGGGGTGATTGGGAGTGCGCGCCGGCCCAGAGGAGGTCGAAGCGTCCGTAGAGAGAAGGCGGTTCGGCGCTCCAGGCTCGCTCGATGGCGGGAACGGCGGCTTCGGGAATGCCGAGGTCGGGGTAAAGGTGGTGGTCAATGACGTGCTGGGCGCCGACGAGGCACATCGCTTGCAGCTCATTGCCAGCGGCTTCGAGGGTATCGATTTCGGCGGCGGTGAACTGGTAATAGGCGGACTCGTTCCAATAGGGCTGGCCATTCTCGAGAGTGTGGAAGGTAAGGCCCTGCGCTTCGACGAGGTGCTGCCAGCTAGGGCGGGGGGTGGAGGCAATGCGCTGCATTATTCGCCGCCGCCGCCGCCGTGGCCGCCGCCCTCACCGCCTGAGCCGTGGCCCCCGCCTTCGCTGCCGGTGTGGGTGGAGCCGAAGCCGCCCCGAGAGGTTCCGGTGGAGTAGGAGTGACCGGGGGCGGGTGTGGTGGAACCATCCGTGGCGGTGGATCCAACGGTGCGGGAGCCGGAGCCGCCGTAATAGTAGTGAAAGCCGCCACCGCCTGCTCCGCCGTGGGCGGTGGAGTTGTTGGCGGGCTGCTGGGAATCGCAGAGTTTGTCGTCGACGACATGGTTGAGATCGTCGACGCAGCGCTGCATTTCCGGTTGGCGACAGGCGGTGAGCGACGCCAGGGCGACGGTGGCGAGGAGTGGGGCGGAGAGGGTTTGAGGCGAGCGGGGCATTGGTGGTGAAGAGTTTACTCGCCTCGCACAGAGGCAATCGCGGGGCTGAGGATTGCGGCTGCGACGAACCACCCGAGACGAACGGCGCATCGGTTTGTTTGAGTGGAGGGCACTTTGCCAGGCAGAAATACCAGCCCCGGAGGACAGCCGCATGCGCGCGGTCTCCGAGGCTGCCACGTTGCTGATCGGAAGAGCTAGAAGCCAGCGGTGGTGTGTTCGGTGCGGGGGTCGAGGCTGGTGGCGTCGACGTTGTCTTTTTCGGTGTGAGAGCCGAAGTTGGGGTTTTGGATCGAGCAGCATTGGTCGGTGCGGCCGCATAGGCAGGTGCGAGCTTCGGCGCTGGGGTGGGTGGCTTCGGCGAAGAGGGTTTGGGCGGGGATGAGGCCGGCG